>MEPT01000034.1:848-10709 GCA_001769925.1 Bdellovibrionales bacterium RBG_16_40_8 | reverse complement strand
CCGCTTTAACTTCTGTAAGCTTTATTTCGGCCATTTTCAGCTCTGCAGCACTTTTTGCTTCGCTAGTATCTAGGCGTTCTTTTAGCTCACGAATTTCACGTCGGTATTCGTTGATGGTTATGCTGAGCTCTTGGTTAAGTCGTTGCAAAGAATTTTTTTGCTCAGTAACCTTTTCGAACTGACCTTGCTGATCGCGCCACAGAAGTTGTAAAGTCTCAACTTGCTCGGTTATTTTTGTATTTTCACTTGCAAGTTTTTCAACAGCCGCTGTCTTTTCAGTCAGCTCATTATTTTTACTTTCTAACTCTAAAGCTAGTTCTTGCGCGCCGTTACGATGGCGTGCAAGAGCTTTTTGCACATCTGAAATTTCAGCAGCAGTTTGTATTTTCAAATCTTGTTCTCTACGTTGCGTGATAACAAGTTCATTTTCAATTTTTGTTTTTTCGTTATAAATGCGTTCAAAATCTTGCGCGCGCTCGTTCAGAAAGCGATTTTGTGTAGTAAGCATTTCAATTTCATTACGCATCTTGCGTAATTCGTTCTCATAAGCATCAGTTAAACTAGCTATTTGCGTTTTATGCTCTTTCGCTTGCATTGAAAGATAGGTGGTGGTTTCAGATAAATTATCGCGTAGATTTTGCATTGTAGATTCTTGGGATTGTCTTTTATCTCGTAGAGATTTTAATTCTTTACGAATAGAAACTAGAGCGCGACGAATATTTAAGCGATATTTTTTATAACGTTTTTGTGTGCGAGAAAATGATGAAATCTCTAGTTCTAATCTTGCCTGGCGTTCTTGCGCAGATGTATAGAGTTCAGCGTAACGAATTTCTAAAATTTGAATTTGCTCTTTTAATTCATTTTGTATTTGATCTTCGCGTAACGTTTTATTTTTATTAGTTCGTGCACGTTCTGCTAGAACGCGACTTTGCTCGCGTAAAACGAGTACCTGATCTTTTAAGTTGTCATATTTAGCCTGAAAGCGAGCACTTTCGTTTTGTGAATCTGTAATTTTCTCTTCGACAATTGCAACACGACGAAGCGCCACCGTGAGTCTAGACATTAGGTCATCATTTTGACTGATCAGTGATTCGATAACTTGAGAACGCATGACATTTTCTGAGACCTGACTCAAGTCTAATGGGTTCGGAATTTGATCTGGCGTTTTAATTTGTTTGATAATTTCTGACTCGGCTTCTAGTTCATTTGCTAATTCAAAGTCGAGGTTTGAAATTTGGCTTTCGAAGGATCCTGTTTTCATATTTACCACTCCTTGGCAAAGCCGCTCAGGTAGCAGCTTCAATAGAAATTGTCTCAGAAAGATGCGCTTATTGTCAAAAATGGTAAATTAAACGTCGCATAAACGTCGCATTAGTTTAAGATCCGGACCTTAGTCTGCCGATACTATAGCTATGAACGATAATTCTTTAGCTGTTAAACACGATAACAAGGCAATGGATTCAAAGGTCGATTACCATGCTCTTGAGCAACAACGGGCAGATGCGCTTCAAGAGCAGCTTAAAATTCAACTACGCCGTATGGAGGCAGGCAGAAGCGACTCTCTTCGCCGAGCAGTTTTGCGCTATGTAGCAGAGGGCAAGTATAAAGAGGCTTCAGCACTTCTTGATGAGTATCTCGAGATGAAAAGTCACTTCCCAGGATTGCGTGAACGATGCCAGGTGCATATAAATCACGCCAAAGAATTGGTTAATGCAGTTAGGGCAAAGAGAAATTTTCAAAAATTGAGCCAATTGACTAACTCTAAACAGCAAGAGATTTTAGATCGTGCAGTTATACATTTTCAAGAATTAAAACACACATTAAAAGCTATTGAGAATTTAGTTCGCGATGAGGCCGTTAAAGATATTCGCTCTACAGTTTGGGTAATGCGCTCTTTTGTGTATGCTGTGACAGCTATCGTAGTTACGGTTTTTATTTTAGAATTTAATGGGTCTTTGGGGACACCATTTTGGATTATATTTAATAATTTTATTGATCGCAGCTACAAATTTATGATGCACTATATAAGTTTTTTATAAACTTTTATAAACAGCCTCGAGTATGGGCAGTAGATGCCCGCGTGATAATTTTTTGCCGTTTATAAATAAAGTTGGCGTGCCCTTTACCCCGGCGTTTGCACCTGCTTTTGCTTGCGCGCGAATAAAAGCATCAGTGTCAGGGTTTTCTAAGCATATTTTCTGTGCTTCTTCAGAAATATTAAATTTATTATAAGCATTAGCTAATTCTTGCTTGGCAAAGTCTATGTTGCCCTGGCTGCTGATTTGGGTTTGTTTAGAATAAATATAGTCATGTATTGCCCAACCTTGCTGCGCTGTTTTTTCGGCACAGAAAACATTTTTTGCAAGATAACATGATAGACCATCTCCCCCACCAGTGATGGCATCATTGCAAGATCCATCAAGAGGAAAGGCATAAAAATTAAATTTTACACTTGTATGAGAATTAATGAACGCTTTTAGTCCAAAATTTGCTTGAAGGCAGTGTGAGCAACGAAAATCTGCGAATTCATCAATTGTCATTTTTGCATTTTGATCACCCTTTGACATGATTGGCGTGGTCGAGCTTAAATCAACAAGTGGGCTTACGTTCCAGTCGGCAAGAGATGATTTAATGGCTTGCTCTAGCTCAGTGGCATCTTTTGTTTTAACGTATGATTTATGGGCTAAAAAAGTAAAAAATGGAACCATCACTAAAAAAATAAGATAACGTTTGGCATGGCCAAATAATTCAATAAAATATTCTGTTGTCGACCGTACGCCAGACTCTTGAGCGAAATAAACAAAGTAGGCGACAAGAAAACTAGTTATATACGCCCCTATGCAAAATAAACAATATGATCGTATAATAAACATTGAGATAAAACCCATCACCAGCGAAGTTGTTGCGACTAAACCAGATAACCAAAGAGTATAGCGGCCATGTCGTGGTATATCTTCTGACCATCCTAAAATCCAAATCATTATTAATATGGCAAGTGCAGAATTAGTGACGGCCCCATACATTGCTATTGGAATGCCAAACACTGAAGAGAAATTACTGGCAGTTATAGTATCACAATTAAATTTGCTGCTCACATTGCATATGCTGTCACTAGTTAGTAGGCCAAAGCTGAGCCCATAATAGTGAATCGCTAAATAAATATGTAACCCGACAGCTACTAGTACAAAAAAAAGGGCAGTCTTTAATTTCATTAGTACTCCTGGTGAAGCATAGCGTGACTCAGTTATTAAAAGGGCTTAGGCTTTTTATGTCAAGGGAGGTCTCTTTTTGGCTAATTGGTATTACCTGCAAAAAGGTCGTCCGCACGGTCCGGTCACAACCGAGGACATTAAAAAAGAAATAGCGGCCGGCCGGATGGGTGCTAATGATCTACTTTATCGCGAGCATGATACCAGTTGGCGTGAGGCAGCGTATTTTATTGATCTTCAGGGGCACTTTAAAGAACAAAAATATGACGACGGCTGGGTTTTACTTCTGCGTAAAAGAGATGGGTCTGGCTACGTGCAAAAAGGGCCATTTACAAAGGTTCAGATAACAAGCCTTCTTAAAAATGGTGAAATTTCATTTACAGATTATGTTTGGCGAAAAGGATTAAAAGAGTGGTATAAGATTTTAGCTATACCTGAATTTCACATGACCTCCACTGCGAAGTCTTCACAGAAAAAAGAACTTCCGCTGCCTATTATTGAGTCTATTTTGCCAGAAGATTTATCAGCCATTACGATGAAGCTCCCCATGCCGCAAGAAGAAAAAGATATTCGCCCGCCAGAGGCAACAGATGAATCTGATGTGGATACTCAACCTAAAATTGAAAACACGCCTATTAAAAAAAATCTTCGCCGTTCTAAAAAAGGTGTAAATCAAGAAATTGTCAAAGAAGCACAGTGGGTTAGGCGTATTAGCTTTACAAGATACTTTCTTGAATTAACTTCAACAAATAAAATAATATTTGGTACTGGAGTTATTGCTGCATTTGTCGCGGGGTTGATTATTCTTACTTATGTCTCATCGTATATAGATCGTCGTCGTAGAGTGTTAAAGAGCCCAGAGATTTCGTATGTACCCTCAAATTTATCGACAAAGAAAAAAATAGAGCAGTTAGAAGAAAGAAAACCTCAGCCTAGTGAATCTTTAGCTAAACAGATTGAGTCTAAGCCTTTGCCTACTCCTATGCCTACTCCTATGCCTCCTACGCAGCCGCCCCCACAACCAGAAACTGCGAAAGTAGTTGAGGTGGCAAATGTGAGCCCAACTTACCTTCGTTATGAAAAATTATTTGACGGAAAAGAATCAGCGCGTTTAAAAATATTTTCTGATGCAAGCAAGCATTATCCTATTCACGTTATATTTAGTGCCGACGCATCACAAATTCTCGGGGTGCGAAGTGTTAGAAGAGCGTTCACCCTTACTCAGATTGAAGATCGTGATATTGACATTAGTAAAGCAGGTATGCCACCTGGTTACTACCAAGTTAGTTTATCTTGCAAAACGTTTGAAGCACAAACCAAATTTAACTTTGCCACTGAGTTATCAGATTTTAAGAAAAAATTATTTCAGCATAGAAAACAGCTAATAATTTATCATAACGAAGAAAGATATAGTTTTATAAAAACTGCTGCGCGCCTAGAAAAAGAAGTATATAAGTTTGCGCAAAATGTAAAAAAAACCACAAGTCTGAATTCTTGGAGAAATTTTTATCGACCCTGGCGTAATAATTTCGATAGAATCAATAATAAGAATATATCTAGTGTTAATCAGAGTAATTGGAGTAATTACGTCTACGCTGAAAAATGGTTTCAACTGAAACAATTACGTTCTGAGATTATGGCTCAAATTAAATCAGTTAATAATAGTAAAACAAAAGGACTTCCCATTAATAATGACGCAGTTAAGTCATCTGCCCTTGATCTTACACGTCTAAAAGAGCAGATGATTATGACAACACTATGGAGAAAAGATTAATTAATAGATTGTTGTACTGGTTCTACTAGCGTTTTAAATTCTTTGCCAGGACGAAATCGTGGCACGCGAGAAGCAGGTATAATCATTGTAGTGCCAGTTTTTGGGTTACGTCCATTACGCTGTTTGCGTGATGCTCTATCGAAAGTACCAAAACCAACAATTTTAACTTCTTCGCCGCCTGAAACGGCTTTCTGAATAACTTCAATGGCCGCATCGAGCGTTATTTCAGTATACGTTTTTGTCATTTTGGTTTTTTTGGACACTCTTTCGATCAACTCTGCTTTATTCAAGGTTGCATCCTTTGTTGTGGGTTAACATCAATTTGGGATTCGTAAATTAATGAGATCCGAGTCCAGCGTCAAGTAATCTTCTTGTGACTTCGTGTTGAAAAGAATAAAAAAACGCGTAAACTTAAAAAAATGCTGACAACAATTATAGAAGACTTAGCGCACGAGATGGCCGCTGAAATAGGCGTTCCTGCAGAAAAGGTGAAAAATCTTTTTGAAATTCCTAAGGAGTTAAGCCATGGGCACTTGTCTATACCAGTATTTTTTTTAGCTAAGGAGCGTAAAAAAGCTCCGCAAATATTAGCTAAAGAAATTTCAGAAAAACTCTTGACAAGAAAAATACCTTCAGTTGAGCGCTTTGAATCAGTAGGCGGGTATATAAATATCCACTTAAATGATGAGCATTTGTTTAAAGCTCTTTTTAATGAGGTTCAAGCTGCTGGTGAGCACTTAGGGCATAATAAAAGAGGTGCGGGTAAAACTGTTATAATCGATTATTCGAGTCCTAACGTGGCAAAGCCAATGCATGTGGGGCACTTGCGTGCGACAGTTATTGGTCAAGCCATTAGAAACTTGGCAGAGACACAAGGCTATAAAGTTATAGGGCTTAATCATTTAGGTGATTGGGGGGTGCAGTTTGGTAAGCTAGCCTATGCCTATAAACTTTGGAGTAGTGAATATCCGTTTGCGGCAGAACCTTTTGAGTCTTTATTTAAGCTCTATGTACGATTTCACGAAGAGGCGGCGAAAGATCTTGAGCTAGAAAAGCAAGGCTCATTGACTTTTAAAGAGCTCGAAAACGGCGATAAAGAGCTTTTAAAATTATGGAAAATGTTTGTTGAAATTTCGCTTAAAGATTTTTCTAGGTTGTGGGCGCGACTAGGGGTGAAGCACGATCTAGTGCGTGGCGAGTCTTTTTATAACGACCGTTTAAATGCCACTGAAGAACTTATAGAAAAAAAAGGACTTCTTGTCGAAAGCGAAGGCGCCATGG
Source organism: Bdellovibrionales bacterium RBG_16_40_8 (assembly GCA_001769925.1). Lineage (GTDB taxonomy): Bacteria > Bdellovibrionota > Bdellovibrionia > Bdellovibrionales > UBA1609 > RBG-16-40-8. The sequence continues at coordinate 4,445 of MEPT01000034.1, read as the reverse complement.
TTGTAGATTTACAAGACGAGAAAATCCCTCCGTGCCTGATTAGAAAATCTGATGGTGCTTCACTTTATGCCACTCGTGACTTGGCCTCTGCTATTTATCGTATGGAAGAACTTAAAGCCGACCTTAACCTATATGTTGTGGGGGCTGATCAGGCGCTGCATTTTAAACAAGTATTTAGTGTACTTCGGCGGCTGGGCTATTCATGGTGGGATAAGTGTCAGCATATCGGCTTTGGAATGTACCGGTTTAAAGATGTGGGCAAAATGTCGAGCCGAAAAGGTCAGATTGTAAGACTTGAAGATCTGCTGCAGCGAGCAGTTGAGATCGTACAAGAAATCATGCATCAGAAAAATCCAAATTTGCCAAACCGTGAAAAAATAGCCGAGCAAGTGGCTGTTGGAGCTATTATTTTTAATGATCTCGTAAACGATCGTGTGCGCGATGTTGAGTTTGATTGGGATAAGGCTTTGAGTTTTGAAGGTGATAGTGGTCCTTACCTTCAGTATGTGCATGTGCGCTGCCAAAGCATATTACAGAAATACGGCAAGGGGTTGCCTGAAAATGTAGTTGCATTGAAATCCAATGAAGAACGAGAGCTTATAAAGATAATTATGCGTTATGAGATGGTTTTAATAGAAAGCTTTAAAAATTATAAGCCAAGTGTGCTGGCTATTTATCTACTTGATGTGTGTGCAGCATTTAATAAGTTTTACCACGAGCATAAAATAATTGGTGGTGAGGCAGAATTTGAATCATCGCGAATTGCGCTAGTGTATATCGCACAACAGGTTATTAAAGGTGGTTTACGGGTTTTAAATATTCAGGCGCCACAGGCGATGTAGGTCAGTGTTAGCTAGCCGATAAGTTAGGGGCCTTTATTGTCAGAGGTGTCTAAGGTGTACTCTAAACCAATGCCGGCAAAGAGCGATTGACCGGGGCTAAAGCCAAACTTGAAATCGGTACGAAGTACAAAGTTGCCAGCTAAATGCAAAAATGCACCGAACCCTAAGTGAATTCCGCCTTGCCTGTAGTAAGGAAATTCTCGCGTTAAGTTCGACGGCTTTCGCTGATAGTAGTAGCCGTCTAAACCGACTAGATAATAGCCATGAAATGAATCAAATGCTTTGTAATCTATACGTGGGCCGACAGCTAAATTGTAGAGGTGCACTTGCTTCGTGTTGAAAGTGTTTAAAGAATATTCGATACGTGTTACTCGCGTGGGGTGAGAAAATGCAACATTCCAGAAATGGTAGTTATCGCGAACGCCAACAATACCAAACGGTAAAAATGTGCCGACAAGTGAAGAAAACTTTAGATTTTTGTCTTTATCGTACTTAATAAACGACTCTGCACTGCCTACTTGTGTGCAAAAAAAACAGTAAATTGTAATGAAAAGACATAACCAGTTCATATTTACTGCAACAAGATAAAAATGCCGCCACCAAAGTCTGTTGTGCGATGTATGTCGTTATTGTATTCGTAGCTATCTTCGCGTAGCCTTACATCAAAACCATATAAAAGTTCGTCTGCGCCAAAAGTGCCAGTGCCGACAACTGACTCAAACACGGTTTTATTTTTGCGCCCAAAGCGAACTGAGATAGAACCTTGTAGATAATATTTAGAATCAATTTCTTTATCTTGATATGATGGGCTACTTACAGAAGTGCCGCCAGCTAACCCAATAGCTAAATCATAGAAGCGACTTGTAGCGCCAAAATTGAAGCCGATAGTGCCATAGGTATTTGGGGCAATTATTAAATTATTTTCAGACGAAGTTACATCTTCGAAGATGATTATTGGTTTGTGTAAAGCATAAAGAGATAGGCTTAAATCGCCCAAGAAAAATTTCATACCGGCACTTGCGTTTATGAAATTATCACGATTATCGTGTATTATGCGCGAGGCCGTGCTTTCGTAATCAAACAAACTGGTGCCGCCACTGACAAAAAGACTGTACTTTGCAGCTAGGTTTATATCTACATTGCCTAAAGCAGTGTAGCCATTCATTGATTCAAGAGTGAAGCTTGGGCCTGTCGTTGATGTGCGGCTTAAACGTGAGCGGTCATAGTAACCAGTAACAGATAAGCTAAAAAGGCCTTTTTTTGCCCATGTTGCAGGTGAGTATGAAAGTAGTATTATCACAAGGTAGAGCGCCACTTTTCTCATCTCTATATTCTAACAACAGAGTGGGTTTATATATTAGCGGAGTTTTAATATTATCGACCAAAGACGTGCACCCGCTAGGCTATGGCATGGGCCGTAATATATAGCGGCACATGTTCTGCAATGTAAAAATGGTTTATGGCGTAGACGCAATAGGTTTTTTGATTAGAACTAGGCGTGCATCTTCGCTTGGGGTAGCGGTGGTGATCACGGTGCCTGGTGCAGCTTCTTGAATTGATCTGATATCTATAATGCTGTTCGCTGAGAGGTTTCTTAGATAATAAACAAGCGAGCTTGAAGACTCATTGTGGCCACCTACTGCTGAAATATAATTAGTCGCAGTGTTAGCGCCACTAACAGGGGTGGGTGAGTTATTAACGTAGACTGAGATGCGATTGTTTACACCAGCTACAGTAGATGTGACAGCGCTATTAAACATCAACGTATAATCACCAGCTGCGTTCACCTGAATTTTATGGGGATCTATTGCTGTTGAGTGAGTGTAAGCGCCGTCGTCTTTTAGATCATTAGTTGTCCATTTTACTGACTGTTCAGTAGCATTATTCCAGTTGCTGTTGGTTGTGAGCGTATTACCACGGCTTGCAATAATTCCTGAGTTTGAGCCTAAAGACTCTATAAGAATTGTGGCAACCTCCCCGGACGCTACTGTAACTGCAACTGTACCACCTTCGGCTTCTCGTTGTGTTTCAACGGTTATATATTCGCCTACAGTTATATTTTCAATAATACCACTCCAGTAAAGCGTTGAGTTGATAACGCCGCTAGCTTTACGAATATAACCTTGTTTTGCTACGCCACCATTGATTATTGAACCATTTCTTTTAATTATTGCTTTAACATTTGTTACAGTTGGCGAATTGTTATATAGCGGCACGTTTACATAAAGCGCATATGAGCCGTTTTGGGTAAAGGTAATAGTTGGTGAGTTGGGTGTATGTGTATAATCACTGTCTTTAATTAGTGCTGTTAACCATTGTAGGGGGTAAGCTGTGGGTTGGCTTAAGTTTGTAGAATTTGTTGTTCTCGTCCCAGTAGTATAGAAAAGTTTTTTAGATGTAGGTATGTACTCTACAAAAAGTGAGGCTACCTCGTTTATTGTAATAGTTCCAGTAGCTCCATCTCTAGTTACGGTGACATCTACTAAATCGTTAATTGCCATATTTGATAGTAGTATATTGAGATTTATAGAGCTTTCTTGGTGTCCTGAAGAATTACTGATATAGGCATCAGCACGACCTGTTGTGAGGTTGCTAGCAAGGCCAGGCGGGCGTTCAGTTCTGACATTGGCACGTATAGCCCCATTAGCTACAGCACCTGTTATAGGTATAGTTAGAGACAGGCGATAATTACCAGCAACTAAAATTTTCAGTTGATTATTATTTATAGTTCGTGAGTGTGAAAAATACGTTGAGT
>MEPT01000034.1:0-712 GCA_001769925.1 Bdellovibrionales bacterium RBG_16_40_8 | reverse complement strand
TGCCGGCAAGATCAGTAGCAGTTGCGTAGTAAGTCACAATGTCATTTTCAGCAACGCTTGGTCTTATATTAAATACTCCGCCGGCTGCAGAGCCTGATTTTACAAATGTGCTGCAGTTAGAGTCTGAGTAGAGCTTTACGGTAGAATTTACTTCAGCGGTCCCATTTATATACGGATTGTTATCGTCTGACGGGCTAACCGGATTAGTGCCAGTAAATATTGGTACTGTAGGGGCAATTGAGTCATGAACGTAGCTTGCGGCAGCAGTGCAGCCGCTTGAGTTATTGGCTGCATCTGTGGCCATAACATAATAGCTGATTGTGCTATTGCTATTGACTGCTAAGCTGCTAAACAAGAAAGCATTACTGCCGTTAGCTGTTGTAGTATTAACCAGTGCTGTGCATCCAGGGTCAGAAAATAATTTTACAGTAGAGTTTGCTTCGGCAGTGCCCAAGAGAGTAGGGCTGCTGTTATTACTAGGAGAAGTAGGGCTAAATCCTGAGATAATTGGTAACCCCGGTGCAGTTGAGTCTTCGACGTATATCAGAGGCGAACTTGGGCAAGCGCTTGCATTACCCGCAGGATCGGTAGCTGTAACATAATAATTATAGGTTGTATCATTTGACAAACCAGACAGCTGTATTGAGAAATTACCCGAGCCATCAACAGCTCCTGATGTGACAAGAGCTGAACACCCAGAGTTGCTATAAAC
>MEPT01000033.1:11973-12698 GCA_001769925.1 Bdellovibrionales bacterium RBG_16_40_8 | reverse complement strand
TTCAAGGAAGCGAGCATACCTGCAACCGCAGCTCTATAGAGATCGTCTTGGGTTAAAGACTTATCGACATATTTATCCATGAGCTTCTGCATTGTTGTCTTAAAATTGCTTTCGGCGTCCGAGAACCTTTCTGCTGGTTTTTCTTTCCAGTCTTTTGAATCTCGGTGATTAGCTGCAAAGGCAGTTGAAGACATGATTACGACAAAAGTAAGTATCAAATTTTTCATATAATCCTCCTCCTTATAGAACACTTGAGTTCGCAGGAAGTTCAGTCCTTGTATCAAATAAAAGTTCTTCGCCTGATTGAGTTTGTGACTTCGTATCTTGCGAAGGTTGGTGATAAAAAATAAACGCAGCTACAACACTAGCTGCGACTGCTGCTCCGAAGGAAATGGGAATGATAAATTTCTTCTTCGCCTTCACGCGCTCTTGCAGTTTAATCCAAACAGACCTTGAGGGAGAGTGAGGTATCAATTCAGCCGACTCAAGATTTCTCTTAAGGTCTAGGTAATCGACAAGCACTTCAGAGTCGGTCAGCAATTCTCTTTCGACGAGCGTTCTGTCTTTGTCTTCAATTGAACCGAAATGAAAGGGCAAAAGAAGTGATTTGATATTTGGATTCATAATTGAAACTCCTTTTTTAAATGATCAACTAAGCGGCTAAACCTGGATTTCACAGTCCCAACGGGAATCGACAGGGCTTGCGAAATCTGCCGATAATCCAA
>MEPT01000033.1:10025-11960 GCA_001769925.1 Bdellovibrionales bacterium RBG_16_40_8 | reverse complement strand
CTGCTTCAGGTCTGCGGGTAAATTGTTTTCAGCCTGGGACAAATCTTTAAAAAGATTGTGAGTGATAAGTGATTGTTCTAAATCTAACTCTGAAGCTGCGTTTGCAATCGCTGAATCTTCAGAAGTTTCAAAAGAAGATTTTTTGGCGTGATTCAGGCTTTTGTTTTTCGCAACAGTAAAGAGCCAGCTTTTTAAATTGCCTTCGGATGCATTATATTTGTCGTTCAAAAGTTGGAGAAAAATGTCGTGAAGGATTTCTTCGGCGATCTGCTGATTCAGCGTAAATCTATAGATGAAACGAAAAAGTGAGCTTGAGTAACGATCATAGAGACTGCGAAAGGCAGCTTCCTTCTTGTTCTCATTCTTAAGTTGAAGATAAAGATCGTTGTCGCAGAGCATTGTTGAATAACCCCCCAATAATTCAAACAATCCAACCGGCAGAAGGTTCACAAAAAACTTCTGCCAGTTGAAAGTCGAGTTATTTTAGGTATGCCTTCAGCGCAAGATTCAACGCATTTGCCAGCCCGCCATTTTGATCAGCCCCACTGCCAGCTTCAAAACTCCCAGAAATAACGTCTTTAATATCTTTAAAGGTCGAATTATCGAGACTCATTAAGATGTTATTGTTTTGAAGTTTAATCCAAAAATTCTTTTTGATTCCTACGTATCCTACGCTGTTTTGTGTCGTCTCAAAAAGGTCGCCTTCAGTCGAAAAGCTAACTGGCAGTTCGTCACCTTGTCTGAATTCGATAGTGACGTCACTTAATTTTCCTTTGCCAATTTCTGACCATACTGAAGAACCAAGGTCTGTGGCTCTAATGGTCTTCGCTTGTGCCGACAATCCGATTAAGAAAAATCCTGCAATGATTAAGTTTGTTAGTTTCATCTTTGCTCCTTTGTTTTGTTGTTATTCTTCTTTTGCTATTTTTCTTGCAGATAATCCGAACATAGAAATTTGCCAGACTATCAGTAGCAGTAGAATCGCAGATTTACTGAGAGGTATATCTTTCGATTCCACTAAAACTTGACCCGTCTGATCTTTTTCAACTTTTGGATCGTCCGTAAGTTTAAAATTAAAACCAATGCTCAATGACTTCGCTCGATTATTGAAGATTTCTTCTGGAGGGATTCTTGAAACATTGAACGTAAATATAGAAATGAAAAACAAGAAAATTAAAATGCTAAGGGTTGAAGTGAACACCCTTCGTGAAGCTTGACCTGTGATATAAATTTCTCGTTCGTCACGCTCTTTGATATTTGCAATTCTGCGAGTAACCATGTCCCGAGTTGAAGGGATAAAAACCATTAGAATCAAAAATGTAATGAGGCAGAGGAACCAAATCATTAGATTCCAAGACAAAACTTCCCACGTTGCTTTTGTCAGGAAAGAGCCATTTACTAATATTTCCCGATCACTTTGAATGCTTCCCCAAGCTGCACAGGCAACTACAAAAGGAAGACTAAACACCAAATAATTTTGAAGCCACCGATTAACCTTATTCATTTTAATTCCCCTTAACTTTAAAAATTTTTTCGATTCCCAAGTCAAAATATCGAGCAATGCGAAACGTCAGCTCAAGCGAGGGGTTATAGCTGCCACGCTCTAAAGCGACGACTGTTGCCCTTGTTACTTCAAGTTCGTCAGCAAGTTGCTGCTGAGTGATTCCCTCAGCAGCTCGCAGCTCTTGAATCTTGTTCTCGATATTTAACTTACCTTCAATCCTTGGCATTCATTCTCCGTTAGTAATGAATGTAAAATAGACTATACATTTTAACTTGTAAAGTCTATTTTACATTTCGATAACACGAAGCGAAAATCTTGTGATTCTAATTAAGTCTTTAGGCCATCTTGTGAACCAAAATGAAACACTTATGCCGACATGTTTTTTGACCGATAAAAATGTGAGCCGAGGGAGGCATTCATGACATATCAAT
>MEPT01000033.1:9659-9952 GCA_001769925.1 Bdellovibrionales bacterium RBG_16_40_8 | reverse complement strand
TGCGCCAGTCGATGAGCAATACAAAGCCACCGGCACAGATGGAACTCCATCGACCGATTCAAAAACTCAAAATTTAATTAATAAAGAAGGAAAAATTCTTCCGTTCAGTCCGAACCGTGTGGGTTCGAGTACTGTCGGAAATGGTGCGGCCAGCTTGAGGAGTTTCGAACTGCCTGTATCCAATATGCAATTTAAATTATTCGAGCCATATCTTTAAGAGCACCTACTTCAACAGATATTTGACGAAAACCTTCTAAAAAATCCTCAAGCGTGTGACCATATATATTTTCACG
>MEPT01000033.1:9025-9607 GCA_001769925.1 Bdellovibrionales bacterium RBG_16_40_8 | reverse complement strand
AACAGCAACGTTGGTTCGATTTCCATTTTGATACCGAGAGGTGTTGCATTTTTTCCAGCTGCTTCAAAAATGATTCTCCATTCATTTTGAAACTGATATTTGGGTCTTTTTATCTCACTCCGCCTGGTTTGCTTGTCCGCCGATTGCTGTTCACGCAAATTTTTCTGTTGAATCTCCATCGGCGACAAATAAATGACATTCCCACAGCTCAATGTCCCCAACAGTAGGTCGGCACTTCGATACATTTGAAAAATCTGTGTTTTTACTAAGTCGTAAAGTGCTTTGGATGAGTCGATCTCAACCCATACCACATTGCTCTTATCGTATTTTGAATTTGAAAAGCAGGTTATGTACTTGGGAGCAAACGACCTTATAGTTGAAGCTCCACGTGTCGGGTCATAACCTGATATCGTTCTTTCAAAGACATCGCCAGTTTCGCTATCTCCAGCATACTCTAAGCACTCATAAAAAAATGAGGATCGTAAAACAATATTTCCATTTAGAAACGACTCAGCCGATTGTTCGGAGCAGAAATAACGGTAGACCTTGCTATCATCATCGGAATTCAAACCGATTTCTTCC
>MEPT01000033.1:8507-9002 GCA_001769925.1 Bdellovibrionales bacterium RBG_16_40_8 | reverse complement strand
TGCTCTTTGCAACTCTTCAAAAAATCATTAACTAGCGTTTGATATGGAACTTGAGTTTGTTCACTCAATTTTTTAAAATACTCGATCACATCTGTATCAAGACGAATAGTGACACTTTTTTTAAGCTTTTCGATATAAGGATTATCGATCAGATTCATTTTTTTTAAGTCATATTCTTTACGCATAAATTTCTCCCTCAAAGGTTCTCAAAATCATATTTTTCTTTTTTCGTGGCTTTGCGCGCGCTGACAATTCGAATTGTGTTTTCAGCTTCTCTGTAAACGTGGATTACAAATAGTAGATTATTTTTCTGACTGTGACCGATTAAAATAAATCGATCTTCTTGTTCGGAGTAATCGGGGTCATGCCCCAACTTAGCAAGGGGATCATAAAAAACTGTTGAAGCCTCTTCGAATGATATTCCATGCTTATCAAGATTTGCTTTAGCTTTTTTGGAATCCCACTTAAAGTCCATGCCTTATTGTACATACAAAG
>MEPT01000033.1:1301-8493 GCA_001769925.1 Bdellovibrionales bacterium RBG_16_40_8 | reverse complement strand
TCTTGGCATCTTGGATACCAAAATTGAGTAATTTCCGTATACCAATAATTAGTCTAAGTTGTTAACTCCTTTAACTTTCCCGCACGAGCGACACAAATCCCTCAAGCGTATGTGTCTACCAGTTCCACCACTGGCGCATCCATTAATTGTGCTAGACCAAAATCTGAGTTTTTTCAAGTCGCTAACCGCTTACCGTTGAATGTGCGTCGTAATGATAGGTGCATGAGGCACATCGGGGGCGGGCACATGGAAGTGCTCAACTAATAGAGCGGGGGAGGCGAAAGTGTACGACTATCAAATTATGACCGGGGTCTTTCTCTTAACCATGATCACAGGGCTACTTACAATATCATACTGGGCTGGAGTTTCAGATATTGAAGAACTTACTGAGCAAGACGACTTTTATAGCGATTTTTAACTAATTTTTTCTTCACCTTTTTGCGGTGTTCTATTATCCTACGCCGCAATGCTAACGGCTGACTTTTATTACAATTTTCCAGAACATCTGGTGGCGACAAAACCACACGAGAATTTTCGCACCATGTGGCTTGGGGCCAATGATTCTTTGCCATCAGAAATAGCAAAAAATGAACTGTTGCTACGTCTTAACCCCGGCGATGTGCTTGCTATAAACGACACTCGCGTTTTACGTAGGCGCGTAACAGCTCTAAATGGACTTGAGATTTTATTTTTAAAACAAATATCAGCCAATAATTGGGAGGTTCTCTGCCCAGCCAGTAAGTTGCGAAATGGTGAAGAGTTTTGTTTGCCTAATGATATAAATGCTAGGCTTGAGGCGCGAGGGCTGCCGCAAAAGCTGTGGGTATCGAAACCTTTTGATGAAAATTATTTTGTAAAACATGGCGAACTTGCCCTACCGCCATACATCCAAAAAGCTCGAGGCAATAGAAAAAACTACCCCGAAGAAGAAAAGTGGTACCAAACTGCATGGGCTGAAAAATTAGGCAGTCAGGCAGCGCCCACAGCTAGTTTGCACTTTACCAATTCTGATCTTGATTTTTTACGCGGTCGCGGAGTGCAGATTGCTCCACTTACTCTTCATGTCGGTATGGGAACTTTTTTACCTATAAAATCAAAAAGCCTTGAAGAGCACCATATGCATAACGAAAGTACGCAGGTGCCCTTAAGTACGATAAAGATAATAAGTCATGCTAAGTCAAAAAATAAAAAAGTTTGGGCCCTCGGCACCACAGTTACACGCGCATTAGAAAGCTGGGGTCATGGGTTGCTACGCGAAGACGCTAACAGAGATTTTATTGGCGACACCGAGCTTTTTATTCGGCCAGGATTTCGCTTTGAAGTGGTAGACGGGCTTTTTACCAATTTTCACCAGCCTTGCTCAACATTACTTGCACTAGTGTCGGCTTTTGCTGGCCGCGACCGCGTAATTTCTTCTTATGAGTGGGCTATTTCGCAAAATTTTCGCCTTTTTAGCTATGGAGATTTAACCGCATGGACACGGTAGGAGCCTTTTACTTAGACGAAGAAGATGGTAACGCGCGTGCGGGCCGACTTACAACGTCTCATGGTGTAGTTGAGACACCTATTTTTATGCCAGTGGGTACAAAAGGCACAGTCAAGGCTATGCTCCCAGAAGAACTTAAAGATCTTGGCGCACAAATTATTTTGGCAAATACTTATCATCTGCATCTGCGCCCTGGCGAAGAAACAATTGCTAAACTAGGCGGCCTACACAAATTTATGAATTGGCTGGGCCCAATTTTGACAGATAGCGGTGGTTTTCAGGTCTTTTCACTGTCGGCTTTAAATAAGGTTACTGAAGATGGAGTTAAGTTTCGCTCACATATTGACGGGTCTGAACTTTTTCTCTCTCCTGAAAAAAGCATGGAAATTCAAATGGCGCTTGGCGCAGATATAATTATGGCGTTCGATGAGTGCTTGCCTCACCCGTCGACGCCAGAAAAAATACTGCAGTCTATGGAGCTTACTAAACGTTGGCTTTTACGTTCTAAAGCTGCCATGACCCATAAAAAGAGTCTTCTTTTCGGCATTGTGCAGGGCGGGCTTGATTTAAAATATCGCATGAAAAGTTTAGAGGATATTACTAGTGTTGAGCTGCCTGGCTATGCATTGGGCGGCTTTAGTGTAGGTGAGCCAATTCATCTGATGCATGAGCTGGTAAAGGTCATTGGCCCGCAAATGCCGCGCCACAAGCCTCGTTATCTGATGGGTGTAGGCACGCCACTTGATTTAATTTTGATGGTAGACTCTGGCATTGACATGTTTGATTGCGTGATGCCTACGCGAATGGCTAGAAACGGCAATCTTTTCACCTGGCAGGGCAAAATTAGTATAAAGCGAACTGAGTATAAAAATGATCCGTCTCCACTTGACCAGGATTGCAGTTGCTATACCTGTCGCAATTACTCCAAAGCCTACTTGCGTCATTTATTTTTAAGCGGAGAAATTCTTTCGGCCAGGCTCAATACCTTGCACAACTTGCACTTTTACCTCGATTTGATGAAAAAATCCCGCAATGCAATTATTGAGAAAAGATGGGGCGAGTTTCGTGATTTATGCCTAACGCGCTTTGTAAAGCCGTGATTTTTACCGTACTTTTCGTGATTAGATAGAATTTCTGTTCTAGTTTAATTTGGATTTTCTTTACGGAGGTACGTATGTTTTTAAGTAATGCTTATGCCCAATCGGCATCTGGCGCTGCCACAGGGCCGGGGACTATTGAGCAATTGATTCCGTTTATAGCAATATTTGCCATTTTTTATTTTCTAATCTTGCGACCACAATCTAAAAGGCAAAAAGCTCATCAGAATTTTGTCGCAGAGATGAAGCGTGGTGATACTGTTATAACATCTGGGGGTATTTATGGTCGTGTTGAGGGAATTACCGAAAAATTCGTAACTCTTGAAATTTCAGATGGAGTTAATATTCGAATATTAAAGTCACAGATTGCCTCTACGTTTAATGAAGGAGCAACAAATGCTTAGTGGACTTCGCGGTCGATGGATTGTGATAATTATTACTATAGTCATAGGTGCCTTGTGGCTAACGCCAAATTTTATAAAATACGATAAAGATTCTTTTCTTGGTAAAAAGAAAATGATTTTGGGCCTTGATATTCAAGGTGGGCTTCACCTTGTCATGGGCGTTGACGTAGATTCAGTTGTACAAGAGCGAACTTCACGGCAAGCGAAAGATTTGGGATCACAGTTTGCTACAGACGGCATTAAGGTTATTAGTGTCAATGTTGTAGGTGACAATAAAACAAAAATTGAAATTCGCATTGATAATGGTGCGAGCAAAGATGCTGTGGTAAAATATATAGACGATCGGCAAACAGCTCGTTTACAGGTTGTATCGGCAGACAACGAACGAGTGCTGCTTCAATATTTTGATGCCGATATGATAGACATGAAAAAACAAATTATTAGTCAGGCCATTGAAGTAATACGTAATCGTATAGATGAATTTGGTGTGGCCGAGCCTAATATTTCTGCTCAAGGCAGCGATCGAATTTTAGTGCAACTACCTGGGGTAAAGGATGCCGTTCGCGCAAAAGAACTAATTAATCGCACCGCAAAACTTGATTTTAGAATTGTGTCGCAAGAAATCCCTTTAGATAAGCTTAGCTCTATGATCGACGAGGCCGAGAAAAAAGGTAATTATAAGCTTGGAGAAAACGACTTAGGTTATGCCGCATATGTGAAAAAGATAAATGAAGATTTACAGTCACAGCTTTCGAAAAATTCAAAAATTGTATTTGAAAAAATTGAAAGTGCAGCAAGTCTTGAGGTCGGTAAACGCCCATACGTAGTACTTACAGATTCGCAATTTGGTGGTGATAAGTTAGATGATGCTTTTGTGCGAAATGATCAATTCAACAAGCCTGAAGTTATATTTAGCTTTAGTATTGAGGGTAGAAAGCTTTTTGCTGAGATCACAAGCAAAGCAGCAGGCGGCGCAATTGCCATTATACTTGACGATATAGTACAGACCGCCCCGAATGTAGAACGTCAGATTGATAGCGATTCTGCAGTCATAACGCTTGGGATGCGAGATTTTAAATCTGCGCAGAATGAAGCGTCACTAATTGCTATGGCTCTTAGGGCTGGTTCGCTGCCGGCTGCGTTACAGCAACTTGAAGAGCGAACTGTTGGCCCATCTCTAGGTGGGGATTCTGTCGAAAAAGCAAAAATGGCGTCTATTGTTGGGTGTTTAGCTGTATTTATTTTTATGTTTCTTTATTATAGTTTTTCAGGCTTGGTTGCTGATTTAGCTCTACTTCTAAATGTGTTTTTTACGTTTGCTATACTTACTTCACTAGGCGCAACGCTAACACTACCAGGGGTAGCCGGTATAGCGTTAACGGTGGGCATTGCGGTTGACGCAAATATTATTATTTTTGAGCGCATCAAAGAAGAGCTTAGAAAAGGCGCAAGTCAGGTGAGTGCACTTAAAGACGGTTTTAGCCACGCATTTTCTGCAATTGTTGACTCAAATTTGACCATGGTGCTTACATGTTTAGTTCTAATGTATTATGGCACAGGGCCGGTGCGCGGATTCGCGGTAACCTTAACCATAGGTATCACATGTTCAATGTTTACTGCTGTTTTTGTAACTCGCACTATATTAGACACATTGGTGCATAAAATGAAAATGAATATTTTCGTAGAGAAAAAGGGATAGCCTTATGTATAAAGAAAAAGTTTTTGATGCTGGTAAATACGATTTCATTGGTAAGGCGAAATACATTGTCCCGGCCTGGACGCTTCTTATGTTTATCGGAATCTTTGCGATTGGTTATAAGGGGCTTAACTACGGTATCGACTTTGCGGGCGGAACAGAAATTCAAGTGCAATTTCAAAATTCAGTAGAGGCTGAGATGGTGCGTAAAACAACTTCTGATCTTGGCTATCACAAGGCGTCGGTACAAAGCTTTGGTGATAATAACGAATTTTTGCTTCGTATGGAGGCTATTCAGGGTAAAGATGATAAAGAGACCAATGAGTTGCAATTAGCAATGATCACGAAAGTTACAGAAGGTCTTAAAGAAAATATAAAAGACAATGTATTAGAGATTCGTCGCGTTGATTCAGTAGGCCCACAAGTAGGTGATGAGCTTAAAAGAAATTCTATTCTGGCTACATTTTACAGTCTTCTTATGATTTTGATTTATATAGGTATTCGCTTTGATTATAAATATGCGCCAGGGGCGGTTTTTTGTCTGCTTCACGATGCCATTATAATGGTGGCAATTTATGCGGTATTTGAGCGTGAAGTTAACGTACAAACGATGGCGGCGATTTTAGCTCTTATTGGACACTCGCTAAACGACACGATTGTTAATTTTGACCGAATTCGCGAGAATGAACATATTCATAAAGGCGAAAATTTTCTAAAAATCGTAAATCGCTCAGTCAACGATATGCTTTCTCGAACAATTTTGACTTCTGTTGCGACAGAGCTTGCTGTTATAGCGCTCTACTTTTTGTCTGACGGCGTGATACAGCAGATTGCTTTCACTCTTGGTATCGGTATTGTTTTAGGCACATATTCTTCTATTTACATTGCGTCGCCTTTGGTAATCGCTGTTGATCACTTAGAGCAAAAGCGCGCAAGGGCGCGCATGAGAACAGTTAAGGCTTGAGAGCCGGGGTTTAGATGATAGGTTTAAATGATAAAGGAGATTGATCCTCCTTTTGCTATGCCTCAAGCTATCTGGAGAATTGTATCCAGTCGTGGTTTTCGCACAAAAGACCAAATAGAAAATTTATTTCAGCCCAAGCTTCGTGATTTAGCGCATCCATTTTCGTTAGATCAAATGGACGTTGCAGTTGCACGGTTAGTACGGGCTCTTCAAAGTAACGAGAAAATTTTGCTTTATGGTGACTATGATTTAGATGGTACCCCGGCTTTAGCTCTTCTTTATGATGGGCTTAGACGTTTAGGCTTTAGCAATCTCGAAGTATTTCAGCCGTCACGCTTAAATGACGGCTATGGGTTACATGCAGATCGCATGACAACATTTCGAGCGATGGATATCTCTCTTATTGTAACAGTAGATGTAGGTGTCACTGATATTGCAGCAGTACAGGCTGCAAATTCAATTGGCATTGATGTTATTATTACCGACCACCATTTGCCGAAAGAAGAATTGCCTAAAGCTTTTGCGGTGGTGAATCCTAATAAAGGTTGTTGTTCGTCTAGACTGCAGCATCTTTGTGGCGCGGGGGTAGCATTTTATCTTGTGCTGGCTTTAAAAATGGAGCTTTCGCAGCGAGGATTATTAAAAAATGATTTTGACCCAAAAGATTTACTAGATCTATTCGCTATAGCCACTATTACCGATATGGTGCCATTAGTGCGTGAAAATCGCGTTTTAGTTAAGCATGGGCTTAAACAACTTTCAGAAACCAAGCGCCCTGGTCTTAAACGTCTTTTTATTGAACTTGGATATTATAAAAAAAGCATTAACTCACAAGACGTAGCGTTTCGAATTTCTCCGAAGTTAAATGCCCTTACTCGTCTTGAAGAGGGTATTCGCGCGTTAGATGTTCTTATGGCTGATGAAGAAAGCGCACAACGGTTGGTAGAAGAGACATTGACAGTAAATGAGCGGCGAGTGCAGTTACAAAAGCAGGCAAAAATAGAGGCTAGAGAATTATTAATATCTTGTGATACATCGAAATTTATTTGGATTTATTCTCCTAATTTTCATCCCGGGATAGTAAGTCTAATAGCCAGCGACTTAATGAATAATTTTAAAGTGCCGGCCTTTGTCGGCGCAATTTATGAAGGGGGTAAAATTATTGGCAGCGCTCGTGCCCCAAGTGATAAATACGACCTTCAAATTGCTTTTAAAAATGTTGCCCAAGTCTTGAATAAATTTGGCGGGCACAAGCTAGCGGCTGGTTTTGAAACGCACATAAGTAACACAAGTCGGCTGATGGAGCTTTTTACTGAATATTTCTCGCAAAATATTTTTTCATCTCAAGACTCCTATTTGAGCAAAAGCGAATTTATTTATGATACCGAAATACAACTTTCAGAACTTAATGCACAATTTATGAGTTGGTATGATAATTTAGGACCATTTGGGGTGAAATTTGAATCCCCAAAGTTGCTATTGCGGCGTGCGGTGGTTAAATCAGTGCGTAGCCTTAAGGGTTCGGCAATAAAGTATATTCTTGAG
>MEPT01000033.1:0-1279 GCA_001769925.1 Bdellovibrionales bacterium RBG_16_40_8 | reverse complement strand
CAGACGATTGAAGCTCCATGGTTTTCTAACGCTATAGAAATTCCTCAGGGATCTCAGGTAGATGTCGTATTTGAGCCACAGTGGAATGAGTTTAATGGGCGGCGCGCCATTCAAGCTATCATACATCAAATGAAGGCACACTAGACGTACACCATACCTGTATGTTACACACTATCCATGGCTAGAAAAACTACATCTAAAAGAAAATCAAACATAAAAAAATCACAGACAAAGCGTAAGGCCCGCGCTGTTAAAAAAATGGTAAAATCAGTTAGTAGCCCGGTAAAAAAACTACTTGAAAAATCATTAAATAAATCTTCAATTAGAAAAGTCGTGCGGATTGATGCTTTAGATCGAGTTTTGCTATCAATGGCAGCCAAACCTTATGACAAAATTTTGCAAAAGATTAAGCTTGGCAAAAAGCGGTTAAATGACGAACGTGGGCTAGCACTGCAAATTGGCAATCGTATTTTAGATAAAGCCAAAAAAGTTCGTGATTCTTTGATAAATACAAATAAAAACTCATAACATGGGCTGGAAGAAGTGCGATCGGCAGTAGTGCTTCTATCTTCAGGACTTGATTCTACAGTTAATTTATACTGCGCACGTCGCGAATTAAATATTAGCAAAGCTATTACATTTAATTATGGTCAACGGGCAGCAAGGCGTGAAATTGAGCATAGTCAAAAAATTTGTAAAGTATTGAATATTGAACATAACATAATTGAGATACTGTGGCTTGGCGAGTGGACCTCTACCTCACTAGTAAACACCAAAGTGAATGTGCCTCAAGGTGAAGAAATAAAAATAGATGATTACCAGAAGTCGTTAAAAACCGCTAAAGCAGTATGGGTACCTAACCGCAATGGCATTTTTTTAAATATCGCAGCAGCGTTAGCAGAAAGTCTAGAAGCTGATTATGTGATTCCTGGATTTAATAAAGAAGAGGCCGTAACTTTTCCTGATAATACACAAGAGTATTTAGATGCGCTTGAAAATTGTTTTTCATTTTCGACAGCCTCAAAGGTAAAAACACTTTGCTTTACAGCTGATAAAAATAAATCTGAAATTGTACAGTTGGGGCGCAAATTACAGGTTCCATTTGATTTAATGTGGCCCTGCTACCTTGGCGAAGAGAAAATTTGCCAAAAATGTGAGTCTTGTAAACGTTTTTTAGGAGCTCTTGAGGCATGAAGATTTTTTTTAGTGAACATGAAATTAACTATGATGGCTCGCAACTGTGCGGGCAATATGCCTATATGAATTTTGGCGTTCTTGG
>MEPT01000032.1:7569-10438 GCA_001769925.1 Bdellovibrionales bacterium RBG_16_40_8 | reverse complement strand
TTTAAAGGCTGTTGACCTAGAAATTCGAACCGGAGAGTTCTTTTCGCTTCTGGGCCCTAGCGGCTGTGGCAAAAGTACTCTGCTGCGTATTTTAGCAGGCCTTGAAACCCCAACAACAGGCGATATAACGTTAGACGACAAAAAAATATTAGGCTGGAATCCGCAGGACCGACCTTTTCATATGGTATTTCAGAAATATGCTCTCTTCCCGCACATGACTGTTTTTGATAACGTTGCTTATGGGCTGCGCCTGAGAAAAACCCCTAAATCTGAAATAAAAGAGCGTGTTACCGAAGCCTTAGACTTAGTCGGATTAAAAAGTTTTGCCGAGCGCTGGCCAGACACCCTTTCTGGTGGGCAAGCACAGCGAGTAGCGCTGGCTCGCGCCCTTATCAACAGACCAAAGGTTCTTTTGCTCGACGAGCCACTATCAGCGCTAGATAAACAGATGCGACAAACTATGCAGATAGAGCTTAAAAAATTGCAGCGTCGCCTAAACATTACTTTTATTTTTGTAACACACGATCAAGAAGAGGCCCTTTCTCTATCTGACCGCGTGTGTGTGATGAATTCAGGTGCTATAGAGCAAATAGCAACGCCAGAAGAACTATATTTACATCCAGCTACACCCTTTGTGTCAGAATTTATTGGCACAATTAATAAAACCCCTGATGGCTATGTACGCCCAGAAAATTTACGGCTTTCAACTGAACGCGGCCGGTGGGAAGGCGCCCTTGAACAAAAGATTTTCAAGGGCACTCATTACACATTTGTCTTACAATGTACTTTCGGCACAATGCAGGTAATGCAAGAACTTAAGTCTGAATTTGCGGCGACAAATTTAGGGCAGCGTACTTTTATTAATTGCGATGATAAAGATATCGTTAAGCTTGGTGGAGAGTGAAGAAGCTTTCAGTATTTGGCTGGCCTACTTATATTTGGTTCTGCGCGTTTCTTATCGTCCCACTTATACTTGTATTTATTACTAGTTTTCTAACCCGTGGCACCTATGGCGGAATTGAATGGCACTTTAACTCTTCACATTACACTAATATTTTTCGCTATGAATATATTAAAATTTTTCTCACCACATTGAAGCTTGCGTTTACGACATCATTTCTGTGCCTACTAATCGCCTACCCAATAGCCTGGGTTCTAACTACATTACCAAAACAAAAGCGAAACATGATTTTAATGTTTCTCTCTGTACCGTTTCTCACAAATTTAATTATTCGCGTTTATGCTATTAAGGTCTTTGTGGGCTATGATGGCCCGCTACAGGCTATTTTAAAAGCTTTGCATATTTCTTATGATCAGTTTTCTCTCACACAAAACCAGGTTTTAGTTCAGTACGGCATGGTGGCATCATATTTACCGTTTATGCTATTTCCGATATATGTGGCCCTAGAAAAGTTTGATTATACCCTTGTTGAAGCCGCAAAAGATTTAGGCGCCAGTAATTTTCGTGTGCTTTGGGACGTTCTTTTGCCAAATACTAAAATGGCTATTTTTAATGGCTTTACTCTAGTGCTTGTGCCTAGTCTCGGAGAATTTGTAATCCCTGATCTTTTAGGAGGAGCGAAAAACATGCTCATTGGTAATCTTATCACTGAGCAATTTTTAAAAAGCCGTGACTGGCCTGCCGGATCTGCTTTGTCTATAGTATTGATTTTAATGTTATTCGCAATTCCGCAAATTATTAAGAAATTTTTCTTACGCCAAAGGCGAGCCTAATGGATCGACAGCGACCACAAGCTCCGCGAATTTTTCTTTTATTGACGATTGCTGTTATATTTATTCTCTACCTACCCATAGCAGTTATGTTTTTAAATTCTCTACTCGATCATGGGGTTTGGACTTTTCGCTGGTATCAGGCAGTATTTGTTGATACCTATTTACATGAATCTTTAATCAATACTTTAATAGTTGCGGCTTCAAGCTCTGCCATATCTTTACTGCTTGGGGTTGGTGCTTCGATTGCTATCGGTAAAGGATTATTCTCTTTAAGAAAAAGTTTAGAGGCCTTTACCTTTTTAGCCTTAGGGTTGCCAGAACTAGTTATGGCGCTTTCACTGCTAACGCTTTTTTATTTACTTCGTATTTCGTCAAGCCTTTTAACGGTTACACTTGCGCATATTACATTTACCGTTTCTTTTGTTATTCTTACTGTTCACTCACGAACTATAACGCTAGAAAAATATATCGATGAAGCCGCCATGGATTTAGGCGCCAGTGAATGGCAAATTTTACGTACAATAATACTGCCCCTTTTAAAACCAGCTTGCATTTCGGCACTTTTGCTTGGGCTTTTACTTTCATTTGATGATTTTTTAATTACCTTTTACACAATTGGTGTCGGTACTGACACCTTGCCAATTAAACTATATTCAGAAATGCGTTTTGGCCTTACGCCAAAGCTAAGTGCGCTATCAACTTTGATGTTTATTTGTACAGTTTTACTTTCAATTACAATGCTGCGTACAGGTGTCATCAAAAATATAGTTAAAAAATAATTGTCTTAGTAAAAAAACCTCAAGTGTTTTTTGTACCTGCATTCGGATAATAGAATTTTCCTGCAAGACCTCAGCCATCGAAGTCATTACTGATGAATTAAAGCCGCAAGGATTAATACCAGAAAACGCCAGCGGATCGTGATCAACATTTAAGGCTATCCCATGGTAAGTAACCCATTTTTTAACTGCAATGCCGATTGAGGCTATTTTTTTATCTCCGACCCACACCCCAGTTAGCGAAGGTGTGTCATCTTCGGCTTTTAACGTGCGTGCCTCACTTATAATGCCAAACTCATGCAGAGTATCGACAACAGCCTTTTCAAGTGCTCGCATGTATCCATGCAAGTCTCTCGGTA
>MEPT01000032.1:7399-7542 GCA_001769925.1 Bdellovibrionales bacterium RBG_16_40_8 | reverse complement strand
CACCATCAATTTGCGGAGCAAAATTCAAGTTCATAATAGGATACGCCACAATCTGACTGGGGCCATGATAGGTTGCGCGTCCTCCGCGCTGGGTTTCACAGGTCTCGCCCTGCCAGCCAAATACATCCCCCGGTTTTGTGCCG
>MEPT01000032.1:0-7386 GCA_001769925.1 Bdellovibrionales bacterium RBG_16_40_8 | reverse complement strand
ATGAGAGTATCTGCGCCCTCTTCAACTAGGGCCAGTTGTCTTTTTACAGACTCTGAATAAGAAATTAATCCCCAATCTATAACTTTCAATGAGTAGTCCTTGCGGCGGCCTCTACACTTGCGCGCGCTAATGGCTTTTGAATAATATGAATGGCATGCCCGAGCGCCGCCTCGGCGGTTTCCATCACAACTTCTCCAAGTGTCGGGTGTGGGTGAATAGTAAGTGCAATATCTTCAAGGCGCGCCCCCATTTCTATTGCAAGTGCTGCCTCAGAAATTAGATTACTCACCTCAGGCCCCACCATATGTACTCCTAAAATTACATTGGTGTTAGCGTCGGCAATAATCTTTATAAATCCATCGGTTTCAATTATAGAAACGGCGCGGCCATTTGCCGCGAACGGAAATTTACCAATTTTTAAATTGCTATATCCTTTTTCTTTGCACTCATGCTCAAGTAGCCCAACACAAGCAATTTCGGGATCAGTAAAAACAACAGCCGGTACACTTTTTATGTCATAGGCTCTATTAACTCCGCCAATAATTTCAGCAACCATTACACCTTCATAACTAGCCTTGTGCGCTAGCATCGGTTGCCCGACGATATCTCCTATAGCATATATATGCGAAATGCTTGTGCGCCTTTGCGCATCCACGCTAATAAATCCTTTTTCGTCTATCTTGATACCGATATTTTTTAGGTTTGTCTGATCACTATTTGGCCTACGCCCTACCATCAATAGAATTTTGTCACATTTTATTTTTTCTTTTTTGTCTCCTCGACCATAAGACACTTCATAGCCATCACTTAATTTGGCAAAGCCTTGTGCTTTAGCTTCAAAAATTACACTCACTCCATTTTTTTTCAATTTTCTCTCTACAACTTGTACGCAATCACGATCAATTACCCCACCCAAAAGTGTTGACGTGGCCTCAAGCACTGTCACTTGACCGCCCAGTTTTGCCAAATAAGAACCAATTTCTAACCCAATATACCCGCCACCAATTACAACAGTAGACTTTGGTAGCTCATCCATTGCTAAGGCACCAGTTGACGATAAAACATCTTTCTCATCAATTTTAAATCCTGGTATCTCGATGGGCCTAGAGCCTGTTGCAATAATAAAGTTTTTCGCTGCTATGATCAAAGTTATGTCTTTTGTTTTGACCTCAAGCTCAGTTGCTGATTTAAAATTTGCCTCTCCGCGAATTACTGTAACCTGATTGCCCTTTAGAAGTTGCGAAACCCCACCAGACATTTTGTCACATACTGATTGCTTCCACCCAACAAGCTTTTTCATATTAAGTTTGATTTCTGATTTAATTTCAAACCCCATTTCAGGGGCATCATGCTTCACTCGATGCATTAAATGTGCGGCAGAAATCATTGCTTTTGACGGAATACAACCAACATTGAGACAAACGCCGCCAAGTTGTTCACGTTCAATCACGCAAACTTTTTTACCAAATTGTGCTGCGCGAATAGCAGCAACATAGCCGCCCGGGCCAGAACCAATTACACATACGTCAAAATTTTGTGTAGCCACTAAAAACTCCTGATTATTAAGTCATTTCTAAAATAAGTTGGCCCACATTCTCTATACGCTTTAAAAACGCTTTCAAAAAGTTGGCCGCCACAGCTCCATCAATGAGACGATGATCACAGGTCACTGTAAAATTCATAACTTGCGTTGGAACAAATGCACCTTCTTTATACACTGGCTTCATATCTAATTTATACATGCCGATGATAGCAACCTCAGGATGATTAATAATAGGAGTTGCATATGTGCCACCAACACTACCAATGTTGGTGATCGTAATTGTTGCCCCCCTCATATCTTCTAGCGAGATTTTGCCATCACGCGCTTTTTTAGCAAGATCGATAATTTCTTTAGAAATTTCTAAAATTGTTTTTTTGTCGGCATTTTTAATTACTGGCACCAGAAGACCATTTGGCGTGTCAGCCGCAAACCCAATATTGTAGTATTTTTTATATACGATCTCACCTGCTTGGTCGTCGACGCTTGCATTAAACATCGGAAATTCTTTCATCGAAGAAATTAGCGCCTTCATCACAAATGGCAAATATGTGACCTTGACTCCATATTTTTCAGCTGCTTCTTTAGATTCAGCGCGTAGACGCACAAGTGCCGTCACATTTGCCTCATCCATAATAGTAAAATGCGGCACCACACGTTTCGTCATTTGCATTTGTTCAGCTATCTTACGGCGAATACCCCGAAGTGGTACGCGCTTTTCGGTTGGGCCGGCTGATGTGGTAGATATGACAATCGCGCCACCCATGGCATCAGCGCTTTTCGAGCTAGTTTTTGTCTTTATCACATCATCTCTAGTTACTCGCCCGACAGGTCCTGTACCAGCAATTACATTTACATCAACATTAATTTCACGGGCGAGTCGGCGGGTTGCAGGGGTTGCAAGCACGTGCGCCCCGGCTGTTGGCGGATACACTTTTGTTTCTGAATTGTTAGTCTCACGACGGTGAGCGCTTGATAACGGCGTGTGGGCTGACTGCGCATGGGCTGGGGTAACAGTCGCTGCAGATCCTGCCGTGCCACTCACTTCAAGTACCAACATTGTAGATTCAATGGGAATAATATCCCCCTCTTTAACTTTCAGTTCTTTAACCGTACCAGCAACTGGTGTCGGTACTTCTACTGTAGCCTTATCGGTCATAACTTCAGCGACTGTCTGATCAGCTTTAACTAAATCTCCGACTTTGACTAACCACCTAACCATTTCACCTTCTGTTACGCCCTCACCGATATCGGGCAACTTAACTTCACGGCCAGCCATTTTATTTTCCCCTTTCAATTATACCTTTGACAAAAAATTCTCCGGCTCGATATGAGCTGCGCACTAGCGCGCCACTTGCAACGTAGAGAAAGCCCATATTTTCAGCAGTCTTTTGCCACCAATCAAATTTTTCAGGAGTTACAAATTCTTCAACTTTTAATTTTGTTTTTGTTGGCTGCAAATACTGTCCAAATGTTACGATATCACAATTTACTGCGCGCAAATCATGTAAAGATTTTAGCACCTCATCATCTTTTTCACCAAGCCCAAGCATAATTGAAGTTTTTGTAAATCGTGTTGGGTCGTATTTTTTTACAAATTCAAGTACCCTTAAAGATTGCAGGTAACTAGCTCGCGGGTCTCTGGCACGCTTTTGTAAACGCTCAACCGTTTCAATGTTGTGTGCAAATACATCTGGTTTTGCATCAACTATTCTAGCAATGAAGCCTTCATTGCCTTTAAAATCTGGAGTTAATACCTCAATTAAAATATTTTGATTACCCTCTTTAATGGCCTCAACCGTTCGGGCAAAATGACCAGAACCCTCATCAGGCAGATCATCACGATCAACCGAAGTCAGCACCACGTAATCAAGGCCCATTTTAATAATGGCTTGACCTACTTTTTTAGGTTCATCTCCATCAATTTTACCTTTGGGGTTACCCGTTTTTACCGAGCAAAATCGGCAGCCACGAGTACATACCTCACCCATAAGCATAAAGGTAGCAGTACCACCATTCCAGCATTCACCCATATTAGGGCAGCGCGCCTCTTGGCATACAGTTGCGAGATTAAGCGATTTTAATAAATTTTTAATGGTAAAATATTTTTCACCTACTGGTGCGCGAACTTTTATCCACTCTGGCTTTAGCGTCTTTGTCGCCTTATTTGGTTCACTTGTCTGCATTCTATTATTCCTTAGCGTTTGATCTGGATGTGTTATAGCAAATCGACCTAAGGACTACAACCTAGCTCTATATTAGGAGTATAGCGGTCAATATCGAGCACTGGTGGGATCAGTAGCTCGATAAGCACCGTGTAAAATAATTAGCTCTATTTCTTCGCTGAGCTATCGCCTGCAAGAACCGAATCGATAACTTTTTTGAAAAAATCGTATGGGTACGCACCGTGTACTGACGCACCATTAATCATAAATCCTGGGGTACCATTAAATTCAAATTTTCTAGCTTCTGCTACGTCTGCATCGATGCGTTTTTTTACCGCATCTCCCTTAATATCTTTTTTAATTTTACCTAGATCAGCGCCTACAGATTTCGCGATTTTTTTCAGAAAATCTTCTTTTCCTTGACGAAATTCAGATTGTTTCTCAAAAACTTCAGAGTGAAACCTCCACGCTCTATCTTTATCTTGTAAAGCTATGGCCTCCATATATTCTGCAGCCATGCGACTATCTTCTGAAAGGATTGGTAGATGTTTAAATACAATATACACTTTATCTTTGTAAGTATCTGCAATTTTCTCCATAGTTTCGGCAGCTTGAGAACAGTGCCCACAATTAAAGTCAGCCCATGAAACGATAGTTATTGGCGCACCAGACCGGCCAATACTTGCGCGCGAATTATCAAGTTCTACCGATTTAGGCGACTTCATCTCTTCGGTTACACGTTTTAGCTCACCAGACATTTGGTCTTCCATTTGCGACTCACGCGCTTTACCCTGAGCTTTCTGAATGACATCAAAAAATCCTTTAGGGTTTGCCTCAATAGCCGCATAAAGAATATCTGGATTATCTTGCATAACTTTCTTAAGTTGTGACGACGAGGGACTACATGCCACAAGCGCTAGTCCCGCTATAATGCTCAATACTCCAATGAAAAATCTTCGTAATTTCAAGTTGAACTCCTTGTTGAATTAATTGAAACTGTATTCTGCATGAAAAGTCATACGCTGTCTAAAGGGATTTTTGCAATCGTACTCATGTGGTCCTGCATCACGTTAGCAGGAGAATACATATACACCGATTTGCAAATGAAAACTTATGACGAAATGTCAAATAGAGTTAAAAAACGCATTATCGTAGCCGAAAAAAAAGCAGAAACTGACCCTGATAGCGCAAAAGCCAACCTAAAAGACGCATTGCAGCTTATTTTTTCTCGCCCCAACTCTGACAATATGGTGTCGCAACTGGTGCCTACAGTTAAGTCACGGCTAAAGAATTTTGCATCCTATGAAAGTACGGTAGATGAAATTGTCACGGCTACCCTCGATGAGATCAAAAAAACGAAATCTGCCGCCAACAAGCAAGCTACATCACTAATAATTCTTGAAAACATTTTAAGTGAATTTAAGCCAGATGTTAAAAATAATAAGGTTGTAAAAGTTTTTTTTGAAAAAATTCGCAATGCTAAAATTGAAGTTTCTAGCAAAGTAAAAACAGAGTTTAGAATGAGGTCTATGTTAAAGCCCCCAGCATCACCTTCTGCCGTAGCAGAAAAAATTTTAAATGGCACCAACTAATTATTTTTTAGCCTTAACTTGTTCGAGCCATTTTTCATTATTCAGAAATAACTTATTTTTTGGCTCAAGTTTTAGCGCTATTTTAATTGCTTTTTCAGCAGCGCTTAGTTGACCCAATAAAATGAATGAACTCGCTAAATTGTTTTGCGCTATGGCGTACTGCTTATCAGTAGATTTAATTCGCTGCCACGCGGCGTTGGCCCCTTCATAATCTTTCAAATTATAAAACTCTAAACCGATTGCTATAAGTTTGCTAGCCTCTATGTTTGGAGCCGCCAATTCCATCTTATTTTTTTCAGCAACTTGTTTTTTATATTCCGCAAGCATGTTTTGAGAATGCCGCAAATTATTTTTTGCCAACACAAAGTTGGGTTCAAGCTTAATGGCCCTTTCGCAACTACTTATAGCCTCAAAATATTTTTTTTGAACATTGTATTCGTTGCAAATATTATTCCACGATAACGGCGCTTCAGGATTAATATTTTTGGCCTTTTCAAAAGCAGCAAGCGCTTCTGACGAACGCTTGGCCGCAGAATATTCGAGACCTAAGGCAATATAATTTTCAAAGCTTGGCACTAACTCTACTTTATTTAAAATACTTTTTATTTTTTCATCAGTCGTTGGCGGCTGAGTTATTTTAGTCTCTGGTGTCTTTGTGCACCCAAGTATAATCGAAATTAAACACGTCGTAATAATTAAATAAGACTTGTCTGCAAAATACCAGAACCCCATGCGCCCCTCTTTTTAATATCCTTTTACTGAGTAATTGTGCCAAAAAACTAGTGCACTTACAATGTGCTGGTTATAAAATAAAAACTAAAAGGCTGGGCAGAATTAATGCATGCAGAAGTTATAATAGTTGGATCGGGGGCAGCGGCCGTACATTTAGCCACAACGCTAATTGAATTTGGCAAGAACGTATTGATGGTAGACGTTGGGGTAGAAAATCCTAATCTTGACAGCGAAATACCGAGAAAAAATTTTACCGAACTTAGACAAATTGACGAAAAACAAGACTCTTATTTTTTAGGTCATAATTTCGAAGCTCTCTCTTGGGGGTCAGTTTCTGTAGGCGCTCAACTCACAGCGCCAAGAAAGTATATGATAGAAAAAGCTGATGACTTGATACCTTTAATTTCAAACACCTTTTACCCATACGAAAGTCTAGCCACGGGGGGGCTCGGTGTAGGCTGGGGCGCCGGCTGCTATACATTTTCAGATGCAGAGCTATCAATGTGCGGGCTTCAAAGTTCAAAACTTCGCGAATCATATCAAATTATTGCTGATCGCATTGGCGTGTCTAACCCTGGTATTGATATAGTTGATTTTACTACTAGCCACTTAAATAATTTAGAACCAACAATTCGAATAACGAAGCATTTTCAAAAAATTTTAAATCACTACGCCATAAAAAAAACTCTGTTTAATACAAAAGGATTTTATCTCGGAGAAGCTTCGCTAGCGATTCTCGGCAAAAATAGAAATGAGAGAAAAGCACACGCATACCGTGATATGGAATTTTATAATGACTCAGAGAAATCTGTCTATAGACCCTGGATGACTTTAGATAATCTTTTAAAAAAACCAAATTTTAAATATTATAAAAATTTATTAATTACCAAATATACCGAAAATCCAGACGCTGTACTTGTACAGGGTATTGATATTAAAACTCGCGAGAAAATTAATTTAACCGCAAAAATTCTAGCACTGGCAGCCGGTACGCTAGGTACCGCTCGTATTGTTCTTAGATCTGCAGACGAAGTTGATTCATTACCTATTCTATGTAATCCATATTCATATTACCCAACTATTAACCTGTCTCAGCTTGGTAAAATAATTGAGCCAGATATGCTATCTCTTGCGCAACTTATGATGTTTTTAAAAGACAATGACAGCCCAGCTGACATTTCAGTGTCTTCTATATACGGGTATAACTCTCTAATGTTATTTCGATTAATAAAAGAGTCGCCCTTTAATTTTGCCTTCTCTAGAAAATTATTTCAGCTTTTACAAAGCGGTCTTGTTATTTTTGGCATTCACCACCCAGATAGCTATACTAATGGCACAAGACGTCTTCACCTTGAAC
>MEPT01000031.1:13416-13538 GCA_001769925.1 Bdellovibrionales bacterium RBG_16_40_8 | reverse complement strand
AATAGTCGCAACAATACAAAATCCATAAATTAGTATTCGCCAAAATTGTGTAGTAATAAAATAAATAAGATGTTGTCTTTGAGCCCGACGTTTTTCAGCGTAGAGCTCATCAAATTTTTTAT
>MEPT01000031.1:11745-13361 GCA_001769925.1 Bdellovibrionales bacterium RBG_16_40_8 | reverse complement strand
GGCTGTCAGAACTTGGTTGCCATTGGCGAAGTCATCATTTTTCATATACCACTTATGAGGGGCATATTCTTCAACACGAACAACCCTGCCCCACCAGGCCACAGAATTATTTTCACCTAAAGGAATTTCCATTTTAATTAGGTCTGAAAGATGCGGCGCGTGTTCACGATCGATAACAAAAGAAAGCCCAGTCTGAGAGATATCTATAAAGCGAGTTGTAAAAGAGTGGCCATGGTCATGCTCATACGCAAAACGCATATACCGATTGTCTTTCGGGCTTAATGAGTACCTGGGCGCTCGTGATTTGAATTTTATGGCACGTGAGCTCATAGGTATCTTTTCGGCCTGGACTAGCAGGATCTTAACCCCTGCGGCATATTGATTCTTAAAGGACTCACATGAAACTCGACTTTAGTCGCAATAGGCGACTCATTTTTTATTCTGGCGGGCAATTTAGCAAGAATAAATTGCTTCACCGCGCACTTTCTACGTTATTGGGTAAAAAGGTGCGTTCTTTGACGTATGTGCCATTTACGCACGAAAATGGTACACATTATTATCAACGAATAAAAAGGCGCTATCAAAAATTTGGTTTTCGAAAGTTTCGTTATTTTGCAGCAGATAGTGATTTTCTTAAAAAAGAAATGAATGAGGCTTTTAAAAGTGACGTTATTTATTTGGCTGGTGGCAACACTTTTTATTTTTTGAAGCATTTGCGAGAAAGTGGTTTTCTTAAGCGATTAGAGCGTTATTCTCGTAATGGCGGCATAATCGCAGGCCTTAGTGCAGGTTCTATAATTTTAACTCCGCATATTTTAATAGCTGGGTACCCACCACATGAGGGAGATGTAAATGAAGTGCGGTTAAAAAATTTAAAAGCATTGGGACTAGTAGATTTTGAGTTTTTACCGCATTTTACAAATTCGGCGAAAACAAATAAGGCATTACTCAAATATTCTAGGAGTACACGTAGCCATATTTTAGCTTGTCCCGATGGTAGCGGAGTTGTAGTTTCGGGCTCAGTTTTACAATTTTTTGGCCCCACGTATTTATTTTTTCGAGGCAAAAAATTACGTATGAATTAGAATTATAAGAAATAAATAGAAGAGTAAAATGGATAGCGAGTATACAAATAAATCTAAGTTAGCCTGGGCCATAAAAAATGCATTTCGCCAAGGTTATAGTTTTAAAAATTTTTTTGTAGATATTAAAGCCGGGCTCACTGTAGGTATTGTAGCAATACCACTTGGCATGGCTTTGGGTATTGCATCTGGAGCAGCTCCTCAGAATAGATTATACACGGTTGTTATTGCTGGAATTTTAATTGCGCTACTTGGCGGCAGTAGAGTTCAAATTTCGGGGCCTACGGCTGCGTTTTTAGCGGGCATAATTTTAGTAATTCTAGGCTTGATGCGTCTTGCTGAAGTAATACAGTACATTCCGCACCCAGTGACAACGGGATTTACAGATATGACCATTGGTGTTGGCGTGGGTGTTGGTCTGGCCTCACTTTTATTTATTCGCCGCATTTCTTCTCTTACCCATAGTCATATATTTGATCACGACCAGATTGAAAAAGAAATTGCTTTAGTGTTTGCCTCTGATTCAATAAAAAA
>MEPT01000031.1:11430-11698 GCA_001769925.1 Bdellovibrionales bacterium RBG_16_40_8 | reverse complement strand
GACGAAACTATTTTGGCTTTGGCATGAAAACTTTTTTTCTTGTAATACCGCCAGGGCTTGAAGAATTAGCTGCACTTGAGCTTAATCAAAAAGTACCGGGGATATCTATTATAAAAATAGAAAAAGGTGGTTTAACTCTAGAAGCTCCGTTAGAACTGGGTTTTTCTTTAAATTTAATTTTAAAAATACCTACTGAGATTAGACTTCGCATTGCAGAATTTAAATGTCGCGATTTACCTAAATTATATCAAAAAATTTCTAATATAAA
>MEPT01000031.1:5780-11410 GCA_001769925.1 Bdellovibrionales bacterium RBG_16_40_8 | reverse complement strand
GTAGCGAGTTTTCTTTAAGCGTTGCAAGTTCAAAATCAAGACTTCTTAATGAAAAAAAAATTGCGAATTCTGTTAAAGAAGGTATTTTGCGTCATTTTCAAAAACAGCCGGCCAAAAAAAGTGAGAAAAAATTTGCTTTTGAGATTTCAGTGCGTTTTTTTAATGATATTTGCACTATTTCTCTAAATATTAGTGGTGAGCCTTTATTTAAACGCGGCTATAAAAAAATGTCAGCAGTCGCACCAATTCGTGAGAATTTGGCAGCTGCACTTTATTTTGCGCTATTAGACACGGCGGGCCCATTTGATACATTAATAGACCCTATGTGCGGTAGCGGAACTTTTTTGCTAGAAGCACAGAATTTTTGGCAGCTAAACAAGCAGCGTGATTTTGCCTTTTGTAATAAACATGGCTGGGCGATAACAGAGATAATAATAGAAGGGTTTACTCCAACCATATTTTACGGGTTTGATAAAAACCCTAAGGTTTTGCAAGATCTTGAAGAAAGCCTTGGCAATATTTCTATAGCAACAAGGGCAAATTGGCATATAACAACACATGATATTTTAACAGACGAACCTATTCGAATATTAAGTCAAAGTTGCGCTGTTATCTGTAACCCACCTTATGGTGAGAGGTTAAAGTTACCTAAAGCACCTAAAGAATATTATTTGAATCTTTTAGAGCAATTAATCAAATTTAACCCAAAAGGTGTTGGAATTATCTTACCGCAGCGGTTTGCAAGCCTGGTTTCTGGGCAGATTTCAGGTTATACAGTAGCAAAGAAATGGAAATTTACCAACGGAGGATTACCGGTAGAATTTCGCGTTTACAAGCACTGAAAAATAAACACTATGAATATAGCAAAAAATAAATTTGATAAAATTTATATTGAAATCAGCAACATCTGCAATTTGCAGTGTGATTTCTGCCCTGAAGTTAACAGACAGAAAAAAATTATGTCTTATGAGCTTTTCACTAAAATTATCGATCAAGTTAAAGATCTGACTAAAGAGGTAACTTTTCATTTAATGGGCGAGCCACTTGCGCACCCAAAGATTAAAGAATTTGTAGATTATTGTGCACAGGCAAAATTGCCAATAAATCTAACTACTAACGGCACTTTACTGCAAAATAAAAATAATATTGAAGTTTTGCTATCGCCTATAATTAGACAAGTTAATTTTTCGCTACAAAGTTTGTCTGCAAATTTCACTAAAAAAGATGCTGAGCAATTTTTAAATAAAATATTTTTATTTACTGAGCGAGCGTTTAGTGAAAGGCCAGATCTATATATTAATTATAGGCTATGGAATATTGGTAGTGACGAAATGAGAAATATGGTAACTGGCTTTCGAAAATCTCATCGTATAAAGAATCGGCTGTATTTGCATTTTGATTCACGTTTTAATTGGCCTTCGCTAATGTCTGAAGAAAGTAGTGATCGCGGATTTTGTTATGGTCTAAAGTCGCATTTTGGCATTCATGCTGATGGCACTGTGGTGCCATGTTGTCTAGATAAAGAGGCTGATATTGCGTTGGGGAGTGTTGTGACACACAATGCCCTTGAAATATTAAATAATTTACGCGCTTGCAATTTACGTGAAGGCTTTGCCAGATTTGAACTACGTGAAGAGCTTTGCCGCCACTGCAGTTTTATTCGTCGATTTGATAAAAAAATGTGTGCTAATCGGGATCTTATAAGTAGAACGCTATAGACTATCTTTGGCAATTACGCATTTATAATTTTGGCATTTTGCACTTGGCCTTTTTACACTTGGCCTTTTTACATAATCAGATGCCGTATTACATTCTATCGAAGGGCATATTTTTTTATCAAACTCGATTACTTCTTTTAAAAAATTTTTGTTAGCTGGATACCAACTACAACAACCTTTAAACACATCGCAGTCGCTTGATATCTTGCAAGAGTACCAATTTTTATTAGATACCGAAAAGTTTTGCGCATTTGCCGACAAGGTATTTAATAAAAATATAATAATTAACATGCACTTCACGCGGCGAAGCGTAAATAAAGCATGAAGCTTTGTCAATAATTCGAAAGCATCTATATCTAAGGCGATGCTGTATCTACATTCAAGGCGACTTTGCAATATTGTAGCAGTAAAGCGATCTACTAAATTACATGGGCATGACCGGCTAGCGCGACACACTCGGCGAGCTAATCACCCAGTATTCAAATACTGAATGTTTACGGCATCTGTCGTATCAAACCCCCATGCGATAAAATATTGTCTTAGGTTAGCTTGGCTTTTATTTTTATCCATATAGTTTTTAATATGTTGATAGTCTCTTCCCCAGGCAATTAACCGTGTGAATGGGCGGGCGTCCCAAAACCGTTCAGCACCAACTGGCGACTGTGACTGAGCGCGCGTGCGTGCTTTCAATTCTGTTTGGGATAAAAATTTAAGTCCGTTTCGACGTTGCTGTTTAGTCACATGTCTTGCAATTATGCCCGTCGTAGCGCGGATAAACCGATCATAGAAAAATAAATTTGTAATGCGAATGACTAAATGCAAATGATTGCCCACATTTACAAGTTGGTAAATAGTAATGCCGCTTAATTTTGCCTGCTTGCTAATTATGGAGTCAATTTTTTTTACATTGTAAGAGCGAAGCATTGATCGTGACCCTATAGCTTGCTTGGACTTCATAATAAGATGAATCGGTTCTTTTGTTGAGAGTGGTCGCGCGAGTTTAGCATGACCCTTCAAAAGACTGCCGCCAAAAAAACGCAACAGCTTATCATTAAAAAATGATAGTTGTTTTGCCCGCCTTCTATTTCTCCGGCTACTTTTCCGTATATTTTTCATCTATCCATTTCCTATCTATTTTCCCATTTGTTTTTTGCGCTGGTCGACCTGCTTTTTTGCCGCGTAATTGATTAATAAACTTTTTAGGTAGCTATGTCAATTATTTTAAAAGACAAACGGGGTGTGTCCGGACGGTCCGGACGGTCCGAATGAGTTCGAATGGGTCCGAATGAGTCCGAATGAGTCCGAAGAATTGCACGTGGGCATCAATTGAAAATTATGCATGTGCCAAAATGTGCAGAATCCAAACAGAGTGACATTAAATAGCTTCGTTTTGATTATCGCTATACAAGCGAAGGAATGAAGATGCATATTGTTAAGTTTTTATTATTTTTTTCTGATTGGTTGTGTGGGATATTATTCGCAACGCTTACCGCAGTTCGGGTGACAGCGATGGATGATTTTGACGTGGTCGCCAGGAGGGGCATGAAAAAATAAAATGCGCTGAGACATCAGATCGCGATGATGATTTGTAGGCTTCGTGATGATTTGTAGGCTTCGTGATGATCTAAGCGTAGTACGCTCAACTGCTTTGCAGAGTATTTTTTTACGCGTATGTAAATGCGATTATTGGCGATTAGTATGTAAATGCGATTATTGGCGATTTTTTATTTGTTAATCTAGGGCAACTTCGCTAATTTTATTTTGGTTAATCCAAAGTGACTCTGCTAAATCTATTAATCCAAAGTGACTCTGTTGAACCAAGGCAACACGAAATTGCTGAACCAAGGCAACACGAAATTGTTGAACCAAGGCCCAGACAATTACAATTTTTCTTCTAGCAGCTTAATTTCTTGTTCAGCGTTAAGGCCAACAAGCAAATGAATCACACAATCAGATACTCGCATGATTTCATTAACCCCAGACTTATAAATAAGCTGATGGTCGACCCCAGCAGGGTTTTTCACCTCTACGCGCAAACGAGTTTTGGCTATGGCTTTAAAGTTTATTATATTGGCGCGGCCCCCGAGAGCTTTAATAAGCTCGTCGTGATTTATCGCAGATTTATCACTGTAATCATTACTGTTACTGTCGCTTTGGTCGCTAGTATCAGTATTGTTGGGGCTACTTCGCATAAATTCTTCCATGTCAGATTTCAAATTTTCTGAGCGCGGCCCGAAGATAGCTTGCATGCCGTTACCAATAACCATGACTCCGGTAGCGCCAAGATCTTTTAATTTTTGCTGATTAACTTTTGCGACTGAATTTACTGCTATACGCAAGCGTGTGATGCAGGCGTCTAGGCTTTTAATATTAGCACTACCGCCGAAGGCCATAACAAGATCACGGCCAATGCTTGAGCTTGAGTCATTAGCTGAAGCGGCATCACCGTTTACAGAGGCGTTGCCATTTAGTTCTCGGCCCGGAGTTTGAAAGTTGAACTTCACTATCAAGACGCGAAACGTAACATAATAAATGGCGGCGAAAATTGGCCCTAACACAAGTACAAGCCATGGTTTGGTATCCATAACAAAAAATAGTACATAATCTATAAAACCGTGAGAAAACGTGTAGCCAAGTTTGCCACCAAAAGCATACATGACCACAAAGCAACTGCCAGCAAGAAACGCATGCACACCGTATAAAAGTGGTGCCACAAACAAAAATGAAAATTCAATAGGTTCGGTTATGCCGGTGAGAAATGATGTCAGTGCTGCAGAGATCATTATACTGCCAACACGAGCACGATTTTCTGGGCGGGCACTTTGCCAAATTGCAAGAGCTGCGGCAGGTAGCCCCCACATCTTAAATAAATAACCGCCCCCAAGGTTGCCAGCTGTTGGGTCACCCGCAAAAAAACGGGTAAGTTCACCATGCACAACCTGTCCACTAGAGGTTACAAATTCTCCTATCTCAAAGAAAAATGGTACGTTCCAAATATGATGCAGTCCGAAAGGAATAAGTGCGCGTTCTACTACTCCGTAGATAAACACAGCAAAATCAGGCTGGCTGTGTACTGCAAAATGCGAAAATCTATTAATGTCATTTTGTACCGGTGGCCAAACTACACAAAGAACAACACCGGCGAAAATAGCAGCGCAGGCAGTAATAATTGGCACAAAACGTTTACCGGCAAAAAAGCCCAAATATTGTGGCAGTTTAATACGGTAGTAGCGGTTAAATAAATAAGCAGCGAGAATACCAGCAACAATCCCGCCAAATATACCAGTGTTGATTGATGTGATTCCCATGACTGATGAAGTTTTCATTCCGAAAAGAGGGGCTACAACACCCATAGTGCCAAGAAGCACTACATAACCGACAATAGCAGCTATGGCAGAGGCGCCATCATTATTAGTAAGCCCAATGGTAATACCTATAGCGAATATTAGCGGGAGATTAGCAAATATTGGCTCTCCCGAATTTTTCATTATTTCAAAAAGTGTTCTTAGCGCGGCTGACTCTATATGCACAACTCCTCGTTCAACCCCAGATAAAATAGCGCCACCAATGCCTAATAAAAGGCCGGCAATGGGCAAAATTGAAACCGGCAACATAACTGCCTTGCCGATTTTTTGTAATAGTTCGAAAAGATTGCCAAAGCCTTTCATAAAGACCCCTTCGTTTGAATCAGATGGTGAATAAGTTCGCGCACTTCAGCCGCAGTTTCTTTTTCTAATGCCGCGTGAGCTAATTTTTCACATTCTGAGAGTTTTAAATTTCGTATTTGCCCTTTGATTGTCGGAATTATTGGAACACTTACGCTTAGTTCATCTACATGAAGCCCGACAAGAAGTGGAACTGCTGCTGCTTCTCCGGCAAGGCCGCCACATACCCCAACCCATTTTTTATGCT
>MEPT01000031.1:5452-5723 GCA_001769925.1 Bdellovibrionales bacterium RBG_16_40_8 | reverse complement strand
AAGTTTTGAATGACCGCGGTCGATGGCGAGAGTGTATTGCGTTAGAACATTGGTCCCTATAGAGAAAAAATCTACGAGTGGAGCAAAAGCTTCGGCCATAATTGCAGCTGCCGGAACTTCAACCATAATCCCGATAGATGGGACCTTTACCCCTAAACTTTTAGCTTCGTCTTCAACTATAAGTCGTGAGGCCTTTAGTTCTTCAATTGTGGTGATCATAGGGAACATTATGAGAATTTGCCCGTGCTGAGCGGCTCGTAGAATCGCGCGT
>MEPT01000031.1:5179-5444 GCA_001769925.1 Bdellovibrionales bacterium RBG_16_40_8 | reverse complement strand
GCGAAAAATTTCTTGGTGATTTAGGCAGAGGCGAATACCGCGTTCACCTAGAAAAGGATTCTCTTCTTTAGGAATTGGCAAATAGGAAAGAGGTTTGTCGCCACCTACATCAAGAGTTCGAATAATTAGCGGGTGATTGGGTCCGACAGCCTTAGCCACTTTTTCGTATGATAGAAACTGTTCTTCTTCATTTGGGGCTTGGCTTTGATCAAAGAAAAGAAATTCTGTACGAAAAAGTCCAACGCCCTCAGCCCCTAGACGCATG
>MEPT01000031.1:4786-5107 GCA_001769925.1 Bdellovibrionales bacterium RBG_16_40_8 | reverse complement strand
GGGTCGAGCGCGGCAGCTAGCTCACGTTCACGCCTTTCTTCTAATTTTTCTTGTTCTTTTTGAATAGCAAAAATTAGTTCAGTTGGCGGATTTTTTCGCAGCGTACCTTCTTGCCCATTAAGTACGACTGGCGAGCCATTTGCCAAATCAAGAACTTGTGGATTGATGCCCGACACTGCGGGAATTCCTAGAGAGCGCGCAAGAATTGCAATATGGGAGGTAGTGCCGCCTGCGACAGTGCAAAAACCACGAACTTTTGTACGATCAAGACCCACAGCATCTGATGGAGTTAAATCCTCTGCGATCAGTATTGTGTTTAGC
>MEPT01000031.1:295-4629 GCA_001769925.1 Bdellovibrionales bacterium RBG_16_40_8 | reverse complement strand
ATTTCACTAATAACTGCCTCCATAATGTCTGGATCAGAGAGGACTTCTTCATGAGCGATAAAAATAGCGGCCTTTGATGCATCAGCGTGAATTTTTAGCTCAACTTGCAGTGCGCTCAACTGAGATTTTGCCTCGTTGATAGCTTTTTCTAGTTTACTGTGCTCTTGATGCACGTCCGACGCATTTTCAACTACAACAAATTCTTCGTGTTTTACTTGAAACACATTGCCAATGGCCAAACCCGGAGAAGCTGGCAAACCGTAAAATAGATTGGCGTCGTAAGGTTTTTTTTCTGTTGACGTTGAAGATACGGATTTTTTGGCTTGCGAAAGTGCGTGGTCTATTTTTGCGAGATCTTCGCCAAGCCCGCTTTGCACAAAAGAACTTAATTTTTTAATAGCCTCATCTGCGTCTTTACCACTAGCTTCTAAAATGACTATGTCTAAATGGTTTACTCCGAGGGCTAAAATTGAAACGATACTTTTGGCGTTTGCCTCTTGACTACCTTTTTTTAGGCGAATCTCTGAATTAAACTTCTTGGCGAAATTTACAAAAGTAGCAACAGGGCGTGCGTGAAGTCCATCGGGATTAATAATTTCTATGGGTTTTGATTTCGCCTTCGCGCCAGACAAACTCGGCTTATCATATTTTTTTTCAATCTTGTTTGTAGCATCACTAACTTCAACAATTAGGGCAATGTCTTTTGCGGCTTTTACAATACCAGTGAGGTGCTTAATTTTTATTATTTGCTCGTTTTTAAGTATGATCATTTGAGTCAAAAGGCTTGGCGCATGTGTGGCGACAAAGTCTGCATCGAATTCTATCAGTGGGTCGCCAGTTTTAACTTTATCGCCTTTTTTTACTAGTGGGTAAAATCCATTGCCCTTTAGGCTAACCGTATCGATACCGATGTGGACCATGACCTCTACCCCAGATGAATTGGCAATCGTTAATGCATGAAATGAAGAATGAAGCTGTACGATTTCACCATCACATGGGGCTACAATAGTTTGACTTGTGGGATCAATAGAAATACCGTCGCCAACTGTTTTTTGCGCGAAAACAGGGTCAGGAACTAATTCAAGTGGCACAAGAACGCCAGAGACCGGTGCAATTAGAGGCAGATTCATTTTGCTGTTTTTCCTTTAATTTTCCTTTAACATACATGGATTGACCACACTGAGAAAAGGCAATAAACAAATGAGCGTGAATAGTCAATGGTCACGAAGTCATGATGGAATAGTTGCAGGCGTTTGTATGGGCATGGCCCAGCGTTTTGCTGTAGATACTATGCTAGTGCGTATGGCCTGGATTTTCTCTTTTTTGTTTTTTGGCGTTGGATTAGGCGTCTACTGTATTCTTGCCATTTGTTTGCCAAGAGACGATAAATTAGCTGCATCTTACAATTCACGAATAATGGGAGTTTGTTCGCGCTTTGCTCGTAGATTTGATTTAGACGTGGGTCTAACACGTGTGGGGTTTTTAACTCTTCTTATTTTATCTGGTGGGGTAGTATTTCTCGCCTATGTTGTGCTTTATTATATTTTGCCTAGTGAGCACGAATTTAAAAACAAATCGGGTTATACAAAATGAGAAAAATTTATTTTTGGTTTTTTTTGAGTAGCTTTTTTTATAGTCTTTTTTGGGCAGTGGGTTGTGCAACTTTATCTGACGAGGTTTCTATTGAAAAAATTAATTCTAAACAAAGACTATATGTTGGGCGTGTTTTAGTTAATTTTAATGGAGAAACTAATCCAAAATGCGAAATTTATCTAAGCTACGATATTGCCCCTTCAATTAAACTTTCTTCTGATGGGTTCGTTGTTTATAAAACTGATAGGCAAGAGCTTAAATTTAAAGAATTGACATGCTATCACAAGGTTACCTCGTACATTGGAGCCTGGCATCACCAGAAATTAGCACTACGAGCAATTAAGCGGCCGCAAGATTCTAGTGAAGTTAATTATTTTGGAGATATACATATTGATTGGGTTTTTGACCCAAAAACTTCTAAAATCGCCGCAGATAAAGATTATGACACACGTGCTCCATATAAAACTGGTCAAATCAAAGACAGTGGAGACATAAAAATTTGGGTAGGTAAAGATATGGCATACATTGAAAATGCTTTTTACTCTAAAGTTTCAGGTGCCCGTGAGAAGGGTTTTCGTTTGCAGTCTGCATTAACTGAGTTATTTGAACTCTAGCGGGTAACTTAGTGAGATAGGTAGCCCTTGAAATGATTTAAATTGAACGCGCTCAACTACTGACGTAGCACAACTTGTAAGTTGGCTATTGCTAATTTTATCTTGTAGTACTTTTACTTTTTCAATTTGCCCTGATGGTAAAATGGTAAATGAGAATAGAATTGAGCCCTTAGACGGCTTATTGTCGCGTTCGCTGTTTTGCTGACAATGACTAAACGAAGTGGCTTGAGAATTTAAAATTTGTTCAATGTATGTGTTTGATAAGGTCTCACTATCACTATTAGGTAGTTTGTCGGGCATTTTGCCAGATTTTGTATGTTGGGCTTTATCTGAAGGTTTTTGCGTAGAATGTATTTCAGTTTCTACTTCTGCTGGTGCTTCTGCTGGTGCTTGTTGAGCATTTGGTGCCACCATTATAGTGCGTTGATTTATCTGAGGTTTTACTTCAGGTATAAAAATTTTTTGATCCTGCATGACAAAAAGGAAACCAGCTTTGCCCTGGTTAATAACGTTGTAGCCTCCATGCATGATTGACATCAATACGGGTGAAGTTTCTGGCGACAGCGGGCGATAGTACTCAAGTGCTACTATTGTGTTTTCGAGAAGTTGCAGTTGCCAATCTGATGACAGCTTGATTACAGCATCACTATTGGCCTCGATTTTGATTTGATCCATATGTAAAATTTTTGTAACTGGTTTAATTATTATAAAATCAGAACTGCTTGGTGAGCGCCTGTAGATAGTACCCCTTCGACTTAGGACCTGACCTATTTCTGTGTTAGCAGCGATCTGGCTGTTTTTTTGAAAAAAAATATCTACTAAAAATTCAGCAATAGAATTCATTTTAATGAGTAGTATAATTGCCACAACTATGGCAACAAATGCGCCTATCAAAGACATGCGTGACATATTCTATTTAGACTCAGCTGGCTTTGATGCCTCAGGTTTAGTTGTCTCAGGCTTTTGCGCCTCGGTACTTGGCTCTGCAGGAGCAACCGGAGTGCTAGCGGCTGCTGGGATATAGTCATCAGTTACACTGTCAGTCTTTCTAGTAGTTATATAGGTAAGCGCAATGCATGAAAATGCGAATAAAACAGCAAGCCAGCGTGTCGCTTTTACTAGGAAATTGGCAGCTCCAGTGGCAGAAAAAACCTGATTAGAACCAGTTGCACCCATTCCGAAGGCACCACCGCCCTTAGAATCTTGAATCAAAACCATAACGATAAGTAAAAGAGCAACAACAATATGGATAATGCTGATAAATAAAATCATTTTAAACCCCGCAAGCTGAAAAGCATTTATATGTGACAAAAAGGTAAAGCGTCAAGAAGGCATGCCGAAAAGGGCATATTTACCCAAAGTCTCGGCTGGCTGGGTGTTCATGTAAAGACTTATGACTTTGCTAAGAAAATCAATAAAATTAATATCAATTTCACTAATTCGCTGTTTTTTGTCTGGCATACGTATTGAAATAACTCCAAAAATTTTATGCCGATAGTAGATAGGGCCTACAATCATGGAGTTAAAACTTATGTCCTTGAAATTCTCTTTAATACTGCTAAGGGCGCGGCTTTCAGAAAGGTTATCAATGACAACCATTTTGCCAGCATTAACAACTAGTTGTATTTCTGGATACTTTTTAAGATCAAGATTAAGGCCTGCGATATTTCTCTTGTCATTTGACGCAAGAACTATGCCTTTATCGTTGGTTACGCTGTAAACGATATTGCAGCGCAACCCTTTTACCTTTAGTGCACCCATTTGGGTAAAATTATAGAGCATATCTTCAAAACTTAATTTTTGCAGAGATTGAGTTACGACCAAATTAGCAATTTTAAGGTGCTCAGTCGAAATCTTTTCAAAGGATTCAGTATTTTCTACGATTCTTGAATCGCGACAGTGAAAAATAACTCGATTAAGAAGGTCTTGATGAACTATAGGCCGAGTAAGGTAATCACGAGCCCCGCGCTCGTAAGATTCACGTACATTTTCTTCGCTGTTGTGGCTAGACATAATTAGCGCAGAAATATTATAACTTCGCAGAGACGGTTCATTTTGCGTAAATTGTATAAGCTCAAAAGCGTTCGCTTCAGGTAGAATTAGGTCTACCAAAAGAACCCGCGGACG
>MEPT01000031.1:0-218 GCA_001769925.1 Bdellovibrionales bacterium RBG_16_40_8 | reverse complement strand
CGTGCATACGACGGCAGCTTTGCCCGTCGCTATCGGCAATAAGAACTCTAATTTTTTCGGCGCCACGCACCTTGATATCTTTAGCTGCACCCATTCATGCACGTATCGGTCTTTTGTGTGACAAATTAAAACAGATGTTATTCCCCAGCGATTATGTCACCCGCTAATTACCCAGGGAAAATGTCACCTAATGTGATCTAGTAACCCCTTAAAACCAT
>MEPT01000030.1:6087-6338 GCA_001769925.1 Bdellovibrionales bacterium RBG_16_40_8 | reverse complement strand
AATTTAGTGAAAGCAGGTGAAGAGGGAGGGGTGCTTGACACAATCTTGCTAAGACTTGCTACTTATATTGAAAAATCAGTAAAATTGCGCGCTAAAATTACCGGAGCCTTATTTTACCCAACGGCCGTTGTAGTTGTATCAATTATTGTGGTTTCGGCTATTATGATATTTGTTATTCCAAGCTTTGTGCAGATGTTTAAAGACAGTAATACCCCTCTTCCGTGGTTACCTCTTCAAGTGATAGCGCTGAG
>MEPT01000030.1:0-6074 GCA_001769925.1 Bdellovibrionales bacterium RBG_16_40_8 | reverse complement strand
TGGGGGCGCAATTTTTATACCTGCAATTATTGGTAGATATTATAAAACAGAGGATGGTCGCCAAACATTAGATCCAATATTTATTAAAATCCCCCTTTTTGGTGATCTTATTAAAAAAGGTGCTGTGGCCAGATTTGCGCGAACGCTTTCAACAATGCTGGCGGCGGGGGTACGCATTATTGAAGCCTTAGATATAGCGGCATCGACAACAAAAAACTATGTTATCGAAACGGCACTACTGCAGGCGAAGGATTCTATCAGTAAAGGTCGGACTTTGTCAGAGCCACTAAAAGCTTCGGCATATATACCCTACATGGTTTCGCAAATGATTTCTGTTGGAGAGCAGACTGGAACTCTAGATCAAATGCTCGAGAAAGTTGCGACCTTTTATGAAGATGAGGTTGAAACAGCAGCTGGTGCTATCGCTAGCATGATTGAACCACTTCTCATGATTGTGTTAGGTAGCATTATTGCTGTTCTTGTTATAGCCATGTACTTACCAATATTTAGTATGGCAGGCGCAGCGGGTGGTGGGTGAGCTGATATGCGACTTTTAGAGGGTGGCGCCCCACTGAACGCTGATAAGTTTTATGTTTATGATTTTAAGAATATGCTTTTAGTCTATTCGTGGGCGAGGCTTGTTTTATATTCCGCTACTTTTATCGCGGCCACACTTATTCAA
This sequence comes from Bdellovibrionales bacterium RBG_16_40_8, assembly GCA_001769925.1. GTDB lineage: Bacteria > Bdellovibrionota > Bdellovibrionia > Bdellovibrionales > UBA1609 > RBG-16-40-8. The sequence continues at coordinate 5,392 of MEPT01000030.1, read as the reverse complement.
TTATTACAAAGTGATTTTTTATGTCCTGAGTTTTGGCAGCCGGTTAATGTTATTATTTTTACTGTTTTTTTATCACATATTATTTTTTTAGAGTTTGTCGAGTCAGAAAAACTGGGCAAACAAGTGCTTATATTAGTAATGTTTTTAGATTATTTGGTAGTGGCATATTTTTTAATACTGATAGGTTCAAGTAATGCAATTCATTTGTTCGCCTTTCTCTTATTAATATCTGCAAGTGGTACTTTTTTTGGATTTTCGGCAAATTTTAAATTTACTTTTTTCGGCTTAGCGCTTTTCAATCTCATTTATGCGCTTAACAACCAATTTTACGCAGAAAGTTTGCATACGACATTTTTTCTTCAAAATATTTCTGCACTATCTGTATCTGGACTTAGCGGGTTTTTTGGCGAACAAATGCAAGATGTATCTGAAAACATAGAGACGCAAAAAGAAGAAATTAAAACACTTACAGATATAAATAGTTTGATTGTTGACAATATTCCTTCAGGTATTTTTGTAATTAGCAACGATTTTAGAATACTTCGTGCTAATCGCGGCGCAGCTAAGATTTTTAGTGATTTAAGTTTAGAGGGCCGTACGCTGGGCGAAGTTTCATTAGATCTTTACGCGGCTATTCAAAGTTATTCACAGCATCTGCATGGCAACAACTATTCAAGATTTGAAATACAATATTTAAGCCAAAATAAAGAAAAAATGACCATTGAAGTTATGCTTTCTAAAATCAAGAAAAAAGGCGAGCGCCAAGATGAGTATATTTGTTTGTTGCAAAATCTTACTGAGATTAAAAATCTTGAATCTTTAATGCGACAAAAAGAAAAAATGGCTGCTGTTGGGCAGTTAGCAGCGGGTATTGCTCATGAGATTCGTAACCCGCTTGCGAGTATTAGTGGCAGTGTTCAGCTGTTACAAGGGAATCTTGCTGAAATCTCGCCTGAATCACAAAAATTACTAGCAATAATGATTAAAGAGATTGATCGCTTAAATAAGCTAATTGCAGAATTTCTTGATTTTGTGAGACCAGAAGTACACGTAGAAGACCCTATTAATATTAATACGCTAGTAAAAGAGGTTTTAGAAATTGTCAGATTAAATAAAGCGTTTGCTAATAAAATCGAACAAAAAGTTGAATTGCGCACACATGCCCTTGTGCGAGGACATTATGACAAATTAAAACAAGCTATTTTGAATATTGTGATTAATGCTTATCAGGCTATGTCCGATACATTAAGGCCTGAAATTTATGTTCAAAGCTATGATGTTGAAGGTAAAGTAGTGCTTGTTATTCAGGACAACGGTATCGGCATGTCAGCTGAGACGGCTCGTCGCGCCTTTGAACCATTTCACACTACTAAGCCAAAAGGGACTGGATTAGGGCTTGCAATTACACATAAAATAATAGAGTCCCATCAGGCACAAATTCAGATTGAAAGCGAATTAGGCTTAGGAACGAAGTTTATTATTATGTTTCCTGCTGGGCATTTGCCAGAAGCTAACAAGATGTCATTTAAAAAGCACGCATGAGGAGAAAATATTATGAAGCCCAGAATATTAGTGGTTGATGATGAAGAATCAATTCGCGAGTTTTTAGAAATCATGCTTCGCAAAGAAGGCTATGAAATTACTTGTGCTGAAAATGGCGAACAGGCGCTAGACATTTTTAAAAAGAAATCTTTTGAAATGGTAATTTCAGATTTACAAATGCCAAAGATGACGGGCCTTGAGCTTTTACAGCAAATAAAAAATCAAAGCCCTGACACTATTTTTATGATGATTACCGCTTTTGGCACCACCGAGTCTGCAGTTGAAGCTATGAAGATTGGTGCTTATGACTATTTAACTAAGCCTTTTAAGATTGATGAGGTTAGAATCAATATCGCCAATGCTCTAAAAACACGAAATTTAGAGACTGAAAACCGCATGCTGAAGAAAGAGCTTGGTAAAGAAAACATTGTGCATAATCTTGTGGGTAATTCAGATTCTATGCATCATGTATTTGATATAATCAGCAGAGTTATCAATACGCCAACCACAATTTTGATTACTGGAGAAAGCGGCACTGGTAAAGAAATGATTGCTAAAGCAATTCATTTTAATGGACCTTGGCACGGCAAACCTTTCGTGCCGATTAACTGTGGGGCAATTCCAGAAACATTGATGGAGTCAGAAATGTTCGGTCACAAAAAGGGCTCATTTACAGGTGCCGTAGCCGATAAGATTGGACTTTTCGAGGCAGCCGATGGAGGAACTATTTTTTTAGATGAGGTCGGTGAGTTACCCATGTCAATTCAGGTCAAGCTACTTCGAGTGATACAAGAAAGGGTTATGCGGAGAGTAGGTGCTGTGGATGACACCGAAGTTAATGTAAGGATTATTGCGGCTACTAATAGAGATTTGGGCGTGATGGTAAAAGAAAAAATATTTCGTGAAGATCTTTATTATAGGCTTAATGTAATAAATATTCATGCGCCATCTTTACGTGATCGCATGGATGACATTCCAATTCTTGTACAGCATTTTTTAAAAAAATATAACGAAAGACTAAATAAAAACATAACTGGTCTTAGTAATGAGGCTGTTGAGCTTTTGAAAAAATATGAGTATCCGGGCAATGTACGTGAGCTTGAAAATATAATTGAGCGAACTGTTGCCCTTGAGGCTGGTTCGGTTATTCTGCCAGAAAGTTTGCCGCCCATTGTGAATACGAGTTCAGGGCGCAAGATGGTATCTAGTCATGATATTGAGATCACCGAAGATGGTATAGATTTAGATAAGGTAATTGGCCAAATTGAAAAAGAGCTGCTTGTTAAGGCAATTCATTCAGCAAACGGAGTGAAGAAGCGAGCTGCTAAACTGTTGGGCATCACCTTTCGCTCAATGCGTTATCGTGTAGAAAAGCATCGTCTTGGCATTATTGGTGAAGATGAGCTTGATGACGATGAGAGTTAATTTAAATTCTTATTGGCATAGCCCCCCATTCACGAGCTAGATTCGTTTTCTAACATAAGGGGGCATTTATGATAAAATCATTAATCGTTTCGGTCGCAATTTTCTTTGGAATCACGGCCAGTGCTGCAACAGATTTGCCGCTGCAAACATTGCAGCAAACATTAGTTCAGCCAATCGTTATTGATCAGGGTTTAGATTTTAAAGTTGGTGATACTGCTGATTATTCTTTAAGTGGCGGCATTATCAGTGGGTCTATGCACGTGCTGGTTCGTGAAGCCACGGCTGAGGGATTCTGGATTGAACAGAATATGGATCTTGGGTTTTTAGGTAAACAAAAAGCTGAAATTCTTTACGACAAAAACACTGGCGCCATTTTGCAATTGATTGTTAACGGTCAAAAGCAAACTCCGCCCAACCCAGGTGATGTTGAAGTTGTAGAAGCTAAACCTGACCGCGTTACTGTGCCTAAGGGTACATTTGATTGTCTGTATGTTAAATTGCGTGACAAGAAAAATAATAGTGATTCTGAAGCATGGATGAATATGGATCTAGTACCTATTGGGGGTTTAATTAAAGCTGTACAGCCAAGCCAGATTGGAACAATTACTATCGTGTTGACCAATTTTCGCAAACAGGCCCCGTAGCTCAGTTGGATAGAGCAGCAGTTTCCTAAACTGCAGGTCGCAAGTTCAATCCTTGCCGGGGTCACCAAAAAGGTGCCAGGCGCTTTTATGTGTCGCATGTGCGTTATTCTTTAGAAAAGTCTGATCGAGCAGATGACCAAATATTGTTAACGGCGTCTAAAGTAATTTTTGAAATTGACCTTGATTTTGAATCAATTTCTATTAACCACAGGTGCTCACAGTCAGCTATTGCAGTAACTCCGAAGGTTGATTCTCTAATTTTTTTAACTTCTGAATTTTATACTGCTTTAGATAATCTTTTAAGAATTTCTTCTGTTTTGCTTTTTCTAAGTTTATTTTCTCTATAGTGCCGGGCGCACCAACCGCTACCAACCTCGTAGGCGGTATCTCGTATGCGCTAATTGACAATTGATCGTGTTTTACGATTAATGAAAGTTGTTGGATTAGTTTCTAAACCCTAGACCATAGGTTTTTGTTTATGTCAGATGATAATAAAAAAAATTATATAACTCCAAGTGGGCTAGAAAAACTTAAGGCCGAGTTGAAAGATCTTATACACGTCGAGCGGCCACAGCTGGTTAAGACCGTGGCGTGGGCAGCAAGTAATGGTGATCGTAGTGAAAATGCTGATTACATATATGGTAAGCGACGTCTGCGTGAGATTGATCGTCGCAGCGCATTTTTGACGAATAAGATTGAAGAGGCGCTTGTTGTTGACCCAAAAACTGTAAGATCTGACAAAGTTGTCTTTGGCGCAACGATTACTGTTAGCGACGAAAACGGTGAGACAAAAATATTTCAAATTGTTGGAGATGATGAAATTGATGCAGCGAAAGGGCGGGTGTCTTGGAAGTCTCCTGTCGCACGCGCACTTCTTGGCAAAAAAGTTGGAGATGAGGTTAATATTCATCGCCCTAAAGGTGAGTGGAGTGTTGAAATTTTGTCTGTTGAATTTAAATAGATGACTAACATGATTTTATTTTTTTCTACTTAATTTTTTATTACTGAATTTGTCAGCGCAGGGGTTTCACAAAGGGCCACGCACAGAGGGAGTGCTTGTCGCAGGCAATGGGCGAATCATTGCTTCGCGGCAAGCATCGGTCTTAGCTATGCTATACGGCGATGGTCGTTACTATTAATGAATTTTTATCTCGCGCAGTTGAGTTGGTGCGTACTATTGTAATTAATTGCCGGCTTCAGGAGAGTTATGGTGTTCTTTATTTGTGTAGTGAGCGGAATCAGCCCCACCAGGCGAACTGATTTTATTTGTCACTTGTGATACAAAAACTAAAGATATAAGCGCAATTATAGCTAATATAAAGAAACCGATACGTTCCGAAATTTGATAATTGACTGATCTTGGTGTCAAAGTGACCTCCTGGTTAACGTAAGGTACAAATTTCGTGCCGAAGTAGGATGGGTATTTGTGTAAATGTTCTATTAGCTGGCAGCGCGACTGCGTAATTCGCATCTATACTGATCGATGCTGATGTGGCCGTAAGTTTTTTTTCTTAGCATCTCGATTACCTCGTCACAAAGTTCACGAAATGTATCTTCAGCATGTGAGGTAAAATGGTAACCATGGCCGCCCATATTGACTAAATAATTTTCGACAATGGTGCTGACAAAACCCTCTTCGGTTTCGTTATCAATAGAAAGATTCAGCAGGTGGCGTTCAAAGCAGTCATATAGCGTCGCAATCTTCATCGTGTTTACTCATCGGCTAAATCTATATAGAATTTCATAGTATGAAACCACTTTCTGTAGCAGAAATACAAAAA
>MEPT01000029.1:23213-23690 GCA_001769925.1 Bdellovibrionales bacterium RBG_16_40_8 | reverse complement strand
TCAATTCAAGCCAAAAGAATTGTGGACCTTAGAACAAATAAAGTAATTTTCGAACGAGGCATCAAATGACGACAGCGAACGACACCAAAGAGAAGCTAACCAAGCTGCACTACGCAAAACTAATAAAAGAAATTTTCAATACCGACGACGCTCAGGCAATGCTGCTGGCGGTTGATCTATACAATCAAATTGTTGCCCATGGCGGAAATCCATATAACTACGATGACATAGAAAAGACGATACGCGTAATAGTCAGAAAATGGTTAAACAGATAAGCTTTTTGCACACGCAGTTCTAAACTTTGGGGACGCCAATCACTTCTTGTGATTTCAATTATTTACACGAAAAAACGCCGAAAGAAGATCGAAGAAGATTATGCAAAACTACAAACCAAATTCACTGCCGCCATGCCAGAAATTTTTAAAGAAGAATTTGAACTTAAATACATCACAGGCCGCTATCAAAACCCAGACTGGA
>MEPT01000029.1:22315-23194 GCA_001769925.1 Bdellovibrionales bacterium RBG_16_40_8 | reverse complement strand
CATGTTAATCGCTGTGCAACTTGACCCGGTCGACTGGCATGACGACTGCTATATGTTTTATGATTATCTACATAAACAGAAATTCAGCTTTTCTTATATTCGTAAGATATTACTCGTCACAAATTTATGGGGCCACTTTTTATCCAGGCGACTTGGGCAATCGTTTATACGAATACCGATACCCAATGGGGTTGAAAAAGGACGATTGCTCAATGTTTACTTTGAAAAATGTGGCCATCGCAGTAACGAATCTGAACCCATTTTACCGGCCCGACTTCAAAAAAAGAAATCAAAACTAAAACCCGAACATTACAATTGGATCTACTTGTCAGTTTGGTTAGGTCTTCGCCTACAACCCGGGCTGCATAAAAAATTGATTCTTTGGATTTATCAAACGAAGCTATCAGCAGTGCCGCCGCAATATCGCTGGAAGCTGATTCCAATTATTTTTGCAGAACAAGAAATGGCCCTACAAATACTTAAGTCAGGCAACTTTATATGGCGGTCGCAAGGGATTTACAGATCTTATGCTCGCTCGCCGACAAGACTTTATTCATATCAGTCAGCGGATGGGGCATTCTTCGATTGAACGCACCTGGCGGAATTATAAATCCAAAAAGATTGTTCACTTTACGGATTTTAAAGATGCTGCTTGAATTCACCCATCAACTAAAATTAATTAGCAATTATGGCCAAACGATCTAAAGTAAAGAAGTCTGCTAAACCGAAGGCCCACCCTTGGCGATTCTGCCCGGCCGGTAAACACTGGAAGGTAACCCATCCGCTAAGAATTCCTCCGAGCAGTAAAAATCCAGCAGGATATACGACTACTCGAGGCGAACAATGCCATGGCAATCCTTCACATAAAGATTCAATATA
>MEPT01000029.1:22039-22302 GCA_001769925.1 Bdellovibrionales bacterium RBG_16_40_8 | reverse complement strand
GAATTGCCATTTTTCAAGTCTATTTGGCTTGCCGACACCAAATGCACTGGGCTTCAAAAATGGCAATTCGTATGATGAATTAATTAGAGGCTGGACAAAATATTGGAACGAAGTATTTAAACCTAAAGAACCACTCGATCCAGATCTTGTTAAAGCCCTTATTGCTTCGGAATCAAGTTTTGACCCTGATGTGGTCGTTAAAGTTGGTAAAACTAAAAACAGAGCTCGTGGCCTTATGCAGGTTACAGATGAAACACAAAAAA
>MEPT01000029.1:13277-22020 GCA_001769925.1 Bdellovibrionales bacterium RBG_16_40_8 | reverse complement strand
CGAACTCAAGGATCAACTCGTACATGTTGATCAGGTAGATATGTCCGATCCAAATCTAAATATCTGCGCAGGCATCCGGTGGCTCTTTCGCAAAAAACAAATTGCGAATTCGGCTGCTGGACGCGAAATCTCTTGGAATGAGGCCATTCAAAAATACAAGGCTGAGAAAAAAGGCAAAAAACTTATAAATAGGGTTATCGATTACTATGACAAATTGAAGGAGTCGCAGAAATGACCAAAACATCTCTCGTTTGGAATAAACGGCTCAGGATATTTATTATTGTAACGGCGAGCATTTCTTGTTTATCTATGACAACAATTAATCACTACGACCTGTTAAGCCCCGAAGACCAAGCGATGGAAGTTCTTGATCGAGAGGAATTATCTGTTTTAAGTTCCGCACTAGATGCCATTCCCTATTGGGAGTCATTCAATGCATGGCAATGCTTTTCAACAGAAACCGTTCAGCCAGAATGTTCCCACTTTAAGAATGCGTGAAGGCGCCGAGGCCGGCGGCCATGTGATTTCTGCATTAAATAAATCCTTTTGTTGCTCGATTGTCGCAACTCTTCAAACTTGACCGCGAAATTCTGCATCGAATAGTTTCGCTCTGACAGCAAAAAGTTGCGAAGATCATCTCGCAGCCCACGCCAAATTTATAACCTATTGAAATTATTAATCTTTTTCATAGCGCGGGCCCGACAAGGGCCACATTACTATTTCTTGATTTTTATATGCACTACAAAGTAGACCTTTCGTACTACTTTATGATACCATCATTTTATGCTTGAAACACTATTTGGCAATCAAACTGCGGAACGCGTTTTACTTTATATAGCCAATTATGGCGAGGGTCACACCTCAGGAATTGCCCAAACATTTGATCTACCTAAATCTCAAGTTCGAAAACAACTCATAAAAATGGAGAATGGCGGCGTATTGGTGGGACGAAACGTCGGAAATATTCGTATGTTTCAAATAAGCCCCAGATGCCCGTACAAAAAAGAACTCGAGGCTTTGCTTGAAAAATCTCTTTCACTGCTCTCTGCAAGTGAAATTGAACAATACTATCGTCAGCGCAGACGACCACGCCGTACGGGAAAAAAACTGTAATGAAGCTAACAAAAAAAATGACTCTCGAGCAATTTGCGATTGCTGTAGCCGCCGAACTTAAAAAGCATGATATTGACGTCATTCTTACGGGTGGCGCAGTGGTTGCCATTTATTCGACTGGCAAATACGTATCTATGGATGCTGACTTTTTAAGCGCGACTGATCACAAAACCATTACTCAAGTCATGAAAAACCTTGGCTTTAAAAATGTGGGCAAAGACTTTTACCACGATGACACTGACTTTTCTGTTGAATTTACAGGGTCGCAATTGATTATTGGCAACTCACCAATGAAGCCTGATGGAAAAATTGAACGCAAGGGATTTACACTACGACTGCTATCACCCACTCAATGTGTCATGGACCGGCTTGCAGCCTTTTATCATTGGCGAGATCGACAGAGCTTGGATCAGGCTCTGTTAGTTGCAAATTTTCATCCTATTAAAATCAAACAAATTGAAGAATGGTCCGCGCTGGAAGGTGAAAAAACCAAGTTTGACGAGTTCAAAAATAAGCTGAAAGGTCTAAATACCAAGAAAGGCCGCAAATGAAAGGCCCCCTCCACGTTAAACTCAAACTCCTGATAATTTTAATATTATTAAATTTATTGCCAAGCTGCGCTTCAAAACCTATCGGCGGCGATATCATTTTCAATGACTATAAACCAAACTACGAGACCGAAGTCGATTTTAGCACCCCCGATAAAGTTCGCCAGCAAATAAAAAAAATTGGCAACTTAAATAATCCCGAAAACCAAAGAAAATTTATTAAAGTTCTGATCGCATTCTACAACATTACAAGAACAGACCAACAGGGAATTCTATTTCCAGCAAGAACCAAGACCACCTTGAAATTTAATTCGTTTTGCGCATCCAGCAAGAAAGCTATCCCAACTCAAAACGAAATTTTTCAATGGGTTCAGGGGTTGCCAGATATTCAATTGATAAAACAAATTATTCCACTCATAAATTTAAGCCAGCTAGATGCACCTACAGCACAGACGCTCATCTGGAACCTGGAAAATCGCACCCATTATGAAGACTACCCGGAAAATCTTAAGAAATTTTTAAATAAAGCAGATCGGAATGCCAAGTTTATCCTACCCTCTCGTTTAAGAACGCAAATTATAGATGAAATTCTCCCACAAGAAATAAAAGACGCTAAAAGTCTTGTGACGGGCCAATACTATGAATTTGCCGCTTACAAAGAACGCATTGAATCGTTAAGATCAAAAGAAAAATTACCAACTAACTATTTCGCCTCACGCATACCGAAAACACCAATTCTAGCCCTAACTACTAGCCACGATTTCGAGTCACAAACTATCACATTCATAAATCCTGAAAACACGAGTCAACGCATTGCCGTCTCGGACTACTTTCTTAATCCCGTTAGGTCCGATGTTCAGCCCATTATTTTAGCTTCAACAATGCCCCCTCTTGATGAAATTCAAAAGATACTTGAGGAGTTCTCGTTAAAACTTTTGGGGTATATGGCATCCCAGTATCCGACATTAAATGATTCAGAGAAAACTCTAGTTAAAAAATATCCTATTCAATCTGCTATTGTTTTTTACAATGCAATGATTGCCGAAAATAATGCAGAAAAGCTCTACCCCCAAAGCGGGGTTAATGGAAAAGCTGATGCGTTTAGGCACTATGTTTGGTCTGGCCTTATTACTCGAGATCTAAATGAATCTTCTGCTCGTGAATTTCTTAACGCACACGAACAAAATCCAAGGCAACCACGTATCGAGAAAGAGATGGATGAGTTTAACAATGAACTTGGCATTATAGCGGCTAAAAGTCTTTTAAACACTGGCTCATTCGAAAACGAAAAACTATTTCAAAAAGCGTCCAATGAAATTATCAACGGGAATTTGAGAATTTTAAATAATGAAAAATAAGTCACTTCGCTCAATTTTATTTTTTTGCACTCGAGCATTGCTTCGTACCACAATAGGACTATTCGCTCTAGCTGTATTATTCTCCTGTTTTTATTGGTACAATAATAACCTAAGCCTTTGGGAGGCTCGCCTGTTGTGGTCCCAAAGGCCATTTACATCGGAAAGTTTTAAGTCCGGTTCTGAGCAAGATCGCGCACAAATGGTTGTCGACCTGATTTCTAGTCAAGTTTTACTGAAAATCGACTATCACAATATTCCTGATATTCTTGGGGAAGAAACTGGTGATTATTACGTCACTGATTCAAACTTTACCTATCGACTAACAAATCGGGGAAGCGCAGATTGGATTTTAACACTTGTGCCTGGTGATAGCGGAAAAATTGAAAAGGTTTTTATCAGAAAAAGCTGCTGCTCATTATCTAAGCAAACACTCAATATGGGATTGAACGCGTTTGGCCCATTTATCAGTTGGCTTTTAAAGTAACCCTGAAGTGACACCTATGATGTGTAGAAGTTCAAACTTGATCTGACAGTTACCCTTTTATTTGTCGCATTAAAATTGTCAGTTCATTTCTTCTTTTTTCTGCCAAATTTTCAATAGGTTACGAATCCACCCCGAAGGGAATCTGAACTTTCAGGGGGTTTTTCATATTTACGATGCGCGCTTCTTTGATTTGATCGTCAATTCAAGACCAACCGCTTCGAGCAATTTATTTACATTTTTAAATGAAGGATTTCCTTCACCAGAAATCATTTTGTACAAAGCCTGCCTAGCGATTCCCGCATCCTCTGAAACTCTCGTCGCGCCATGTGCCTTGATTACTTTCGCAAGTGCTTCGTTCAAAAATTCTTCATCCCCTTCTGCTATCGCAGCAGCCAAAAAATGTGCTGCAAAATCCGGATCAAGAAGCTTCTTCGCTAAGTCTGTCTGAAATTTAGTTCCGCGTGCCATATTTAACCTCTCTTACTTCTTGCCCATCGAACGCGTAGTACAATCTGTAGCCTGGCCCGACAGGAATTCTCATCTCCATGCCGCCTGAGCGATCCGATCCTTCAGCTTTTCAAGCCATTCCCGGGCAGGCTCAGACTTACTTTGAGAATCTTTAAAATAGATGGCCGTGCGACGTCGAATCATGTTGAAAGTAGTGTCTCATATAGATGACAGTATGTCAACTATGGATGACGTATGTGGTTTCCCTCTAATTTTGATTTGAGGCTTAAAAGTGAGCAGAAAGTTGCGAAGATCGTCTCGCATCCCACGCCAATTTGACAAATTTGTCAAACTCAGATAATCTTTCTCGTGATGGACACGCGGAATGAATATCAACTTAAGATCACAATTAATGGCAGAAAACTCAATCGAGTCATAATTGATCAGCATTATAAGACAAAGCATTCTGCAACAGTCGATGATCGAAAGATCTTGGAGTTAGTTAAAACACTTAACAACGAGATACTTCCGATCGACAGAGAAGAGGATGGCTATCAATATTTTAGGGTTGAGCCGGTTATTATAGACAAATCACCGCATCGACTTGTGCTTGTCATTTACATTCACGACGATTTTTTAGGCGTTATTAATGCATTTCGAGTAAAAAGGAGAAAGTATGAAAAAAAATAATTTTCCTCCAGAAAAACAACTTAAAAAAATGAGAAAAGAGCTCTCAAAGGGTATGGCATCTAAGCCACTTTCTGAAAATGCCTCCCCGGTAGATAGAATCAAACACTCAATATGCCAAAAAATTGTGATTTATATGAACGCACATGAACTTTCTCAACGCGCTCTCGCAGAGAAGATTGATGAAAGCGAAGCATTGGTAAGCAAAGTAGTTCATTACCATTTCGAGGAGTTCACAATCGACCGTCTAGTCAAATTTTTGGCCCGTCTCCATCCCAATTCTGAACTAAAAATTGAGGTGGCCTAAGTATTCTGAAAGCTCGCGGTCAATATTTTTAATCTGCACATCCAAATACATATCCACCAATTTATTAACACAAAAGTGTATTGAGCGGCTATGCCACTTATGATCAGTTAGCTAAACTCAAACCCCTACAAAAGGCAAAAAAGTTTTCATTGAATGGCCCATTTCGCGCCGAGAATCAGAATGTATATCTACCAAATTATGGTTAGCCTAAACTGCTGCGCTCATAACACAGGTAAATCTTCTGTTTCGAAGCGAAGATTTTTTAGCTGTTATTTTTTTCCAGTGAGTTGTCGGGCTAGACGAATGTACTCGGGCACTGAAATTCCGGCTGCTTCCAATTGTTTTACAATATCCCAATCGGTCGGCTTGGATTTAGGCTCAAACCATTTGCAACTTTCATTCTGAACCCAATTTTTTAAGTAACTTTCAAATGAATCCGGTTTTAGTCCTGGGCCTGGCTCATCATCTAACCCATACTCAAAACCGCAGCATAAACAAACATCATACGACCCCTCCCCCCAATGATTGGAGTAGGGGGGAGTTAAATTAATCGGATAAGGTGGATTGGGAATATCTTTATAAGGCTTCGTATCAAGACCGTCATAACCACAGCAAGGACAAACAAATTTTTGATATTTCACAATGCTCTCCATGATTTCTCAATCTAAATATTCAGTGATTTTCATACTTTTAATCTTGTCTCGTCAACACTGTTACAAGATCAAAGGTCTTGTTATAATTTTTACTTAATCTTACCCCCAATTTATAAAATCCATTGCCATCGGAACGCGGATAATAGTGCATTATATCTAATTTTCCATTGGCAGTAATCTTTGTAACTGGACGCTGAATCACGTCCATTAGATTCGTCATCCAATTATCAGAATTACCGCCCGGATCTATAGTCCTCAATGCGTACTTACTGTCACCGAAAAAATGCTTATTCAAATGACGAGCATTGAGTCCCCACTTGGGATCCCTTAAACCGCGAAAATTGACTTTGCGAATATCTGAGCTGGAAACCAATTGAAATCCATGCCCAGTCTTCTCTAGAAATTTCTCAATAAACCTATAAGAACTTATAGTCACCGAACCTAACTTGTTCGCCATCGGTCGCAGCACTTTAATAATATTATATGCCTTTAAGGCGTAACCACCAGATAGAATTCCAAGAGCCGCCAAAACTCTTTCACTGTTCGATAGCTCAGCACCAGTTATTAGATTTGTACCCATTACCGTTTCATAAATGCTTCGTGCCATTCCAGTAAACGGATCTAAACCAACCAGAACGTCTGCTGCGACTTTCGCAATATCTAATAAAAAAAACGCCTGCTCTTTATTGCCAAAGAAACTATTTTGGTCTGCCTGAATCAGTGATTCTGTTGAAATATCGTAGTACTTCTGCGCCATGGCATCATCGACTTTACTATTAATGAGCTGATCGCGAATAGCATTGGCCCGCTCTATAAAATCAGTGTCGTCAGACGACCATTTGTATGTTGCAAGGGCCGCCTTATTCTCTGGCACATTTGATACAACCCAAACTTTAACATTCGAGTTACTCAAGCCAGTCGAGATAATATTTGGCAACTCAGCAAAGTTTTCTGTCATCATTTTCAACTGCAAAATATTACTAGCTAAATTAAACTGAGCAGACTCGATGAGCTTTATGTGTTCACCCATTTGCATTCTCAATTTTTGCATAATAAGCATGCTTTTTTGGATATCTTCAAGAGCTCCCGAGTTTTTAATAAATGCGTACTGAATTGCTGCCAAGGCAGCCGTATCTAAACCGACGATAAAACTACCGGGTGAAAAATCCAACTCACCGATATCGATTGTAAAATTTTGATCACGCGAAGGGGAAATTGTAATCGCATCATCATCCATTCTTACCGTAAATTTATTATCAACTTTCTTAACTTCAATCCACAGATTGCCCTCTTGATCATGCCACTTTTTCTCAAGGCGACAAAAATGATACATACCCGTGTCATCATTTCGAATCCAACCCGTTTCACCAATAGCTGTAGATTCTACGACTAGTATAAATTTTGGATCGCCAATTTTTAGTTTTATAGCAAATGCATTTACGCAAAATAACATCGACAATATAAAACTTGTGATTCGTAAACTTATTCGCGTTGAACTATTTAAAGATCTCATTGTACTTCTCCCTGCAACTTGGCACCAGATCAGATGCTTCAACTTCATTATTGATATCTAAAACGTGGCTCATTTTATATCGGTTCACAACACTTGCACAGCGCGCATAAATGCGTAATTCTTTTCGATACTCAGACAATTTTTCGCGCGGCTGGCGCACAAACTCCTCACCCTTCACCGAAAAAAATAGTTGAAAGACACTGTCGCGAAGTCTCTCTATCGCTAGGCTTGAATTTTGAAAACCTGCGCTGAGCTGCTTTAACTTATTAAGAGACGGAGCTTGGTATTCTGTTGGCATTGCCTGATTAAACTCCTCAATGTCAACCCACGTTTCAAGATGATATAAGTCCATATCCAATTGAACAAACAAATCTTGCATCTTAAATAAAAGATCAAGCAGCAATTCAACTTGGCTCTCCAATAAGTCTCTTCTCAGTTCATCGCTTTTCTCTAGACCAATGAATTTTCCAATATCTTTATAGGCTAAATTTATCTCATACATTGTTGTCATAAAATTTTGTACATATTGAATTCGATGATTGTATTTATAGGTAAGAATATTTCTCATATTACGCATCGTATCTGCATTAATAGCATCGATTCGCTCATAAATTTTCATCAGATTTCGTTGTTGCTTCAGGGTAACAATAGTGTCGGCAATCTGAACGGCCACCATAATGAGTGCTGTAGTTGGCTCTGGAGATAAAATTAAGTGAGAAGCCGCCCATGCTCTGTCTTTGTCGGTTTTCGCGGTTAGCAAACTATATGCAGCGATTATTTTTCCTAAAAATTTCATCGCTTCTGTACCCACATATGGATTTACCGATGACACAACTTGTGGATTATTGTCCAAGAAATTTGCTATCTGTGACTTAATCTGCTCCTGAAGATAGGCCTGCGCAAATACGCCAACAATTTCTTTATCAGTAGTCGTATCTCCCATTGCGCCATAAGGTAGCATAAGCGAAATGATTAGAGATAGAGTTAGAGATATTTTTAAATTAAAATTGTGCTTCATGAGCCCGCTACACTTGGCTGATCTCTGAACCTACCCAAAACCATTTCGGCAAATAAAAAATCGCAGATTTTATCTTCTGGAAGAGTTGATTTGTTTTTTGCAACCCATTTTGCAAATGAACTCAACTCTGAATCCATGCCATTCAAATTCTTGCGAAATTCTATAAATTCTAGCATCGAGTCATTCTCAAGATCAATATACACACCTTCGTTGAGCAGAAGGTTTAAAAGGAGCTCCCAAGTTTTAATATCCGACTGGCATGAATTTTCATCCATTTTTTCGCTAGTGGCTCTATTCTGAAGTTCTTTAATCAAACCGATCATCTGATAATGACCGACTAGCATCGAAGCACTGATGTTACGGTAGCTGAGTTCGTAAGACACTTCACCTGACTTGACCTTGTGTTGATTGGAAGCGTCAAGGTAACGCAACACTTGATAGAGTTGTTTATATTGCTGAGCCATTCCGCCATCATTTTCGCAAAGAAGCACGAGCCGGGTATTAAACCTACAGCCGACGCTTTCAAGGCCTGATTCTGACACAAGTGTTGGCGACAAGTCTTTCTCCTCACCGCTTTCGGCATTGTCGTTTTTTTCACTGCACGCACATATAAAA
>MEPT01000029.1:9457-13236 GCA_001769925.1 Bdellovibrionales bacterium RBG_16_40_8 | reverse complement strand
ATTTTTTTGCCAATTTTTTAATTTCTTTTTTTTGATCTACAATTTCTTTGCTTAAATATTCGATGCTTTCGTCAAGTCCTGTTGTGACCGACGTAATTAACTTTAAAGCCTTAAATCCGATTGCTACTGTTTGGTCGTACAGCTCTTCTGGCCTTGATTCATTTGACCAGCTAGGGATGGCTTCAACATAATCGGAGTAACTCTCTATCATCTGCGTGATGTCTTTAAAGGCATCAATCTCTTTGCTATTCTCATCCAGGTTTTCACTGAAATTTTGAAACGTCTCAAAAAGCAATTTATTTTGGTCAGCAATCATAGTTAGTAAAGTTTGATCTTTAAATTTATCTGCTTCGGCCATTGCATAAAGTTTGTCGATAAACTTTAAATTTGATTCTAATAATTTTTGTACTATGACTAAATTCCCCAGAATATTTTTCGCTTTGAGTAAATCGGCATTGTTGTTTGCAAGCATTTCATTTAGATGACTTATCTGAGATAAGCGCAGCTCTTCAGCGCTTTGATTATGCGCTTGAGCAATAGCCTCGGCATTTTTAGCTTTTTCTTTGTCTCTTTCTCGACTGCACCCACCCAAGGTTATAATGTTACACGTGATGTTACCGACTTTCTCCGCCGACGTTTTGAGGTCGTCACCCATTTCCTCTACTAAGCGACCCGTTTGCGTTGGCACTTGGGCAAGTCCTTCGGCAATATTTCCCGGGGCTTGCCCAATGCCCTCTAAAGCATCTCCGGCCACATGAGCAGTTTGTTCAAGGGCGTGAGCCGCATTTCCGACAAGTGTTTCTGCTCCTTTTCCCAGAGCCTCAAAGGGTGCCGTTAAATCGGATGCAACCCTGCGAAGACTGGGCAGCTTGGGGAGCTTTAATCTTCCGGCAAAAGCATCTGCGCCAATTGCCAATGCGATGATGGGTATTAGAATATGTAACTTCGTTTTCATATCGATCCTTCCTACTTTTATAAAGTGAATGTTTGACTCGCAGGGTGGGGATGAGCAACCCCTGTGCCAGATAAATATCGGATTAAATGTAAGGTAATTAATTTCCGGAAATTTCTTGTCCGGAGGTTCGGACATTGTCTTTAAAGCGGGAAAATATTAAGGAGGTTAAAATTCACAAAAAGTGTTGTTACAAACCGCTACTATAAGCAATCTCAGCTCAACGGACCTGACACTTCCTCTAAAATTGATGTGGCCGCCATCCGCACGGTTAAGTACAGCAAAGATCCAGCGCTATAACGTAAAAAACAGGCCGAAGTACTAATCCCCGTTAGATTACCCATCTCTCAACTGCATGATATTTTATGCTATTCTGAAAGTGCCAAATCTCGCATCTTGTCGATACTCGCAGAATTTGGTATAAAAAAATCAGTAAACGTCAATCCAGTCTGGTATTTTGAAAAGCGGCCTCAAATTAATGGAAGTTAACGTGGTCACATTTGTTAAGGGCGATATGTTTAAATCACCAGCACAAGTGCTAACAAATACAGTCAACTGTGTTGGCGTCATGGGAGCTGGCGTGGCGCTTGAATTCAAAAATCGCTACCCGATGATGTTTGAAGACTATAAAGCCAAGTGTGATCAGGGCGCAGTTAAACCCGGTCAGCCCTATTTGTGGGAAGACGATACTAAGCAAATTTTAAACTTCCCGACCAAACGCGACTGGCGCAGCGATTCAGTTTTTCAAGATATCGAAAGGGGAATGCCAATCACTTCTTGTGATTTCAATTATTTACGATAAAAAACCTTGTCCGATTCGGACGTGGTAGACAAGGTTTCTCATTTTGAGAACCGCGCACGCTAGGATTCTACGCTAGCCGTGTTTACGAAACTTCGCAGCTCGCTTTTCGATCTTGAGAAGCTCTGATGACTTTTCAAACTTACCATTGGGATAAAGAAATATCATCGGGTGAACGCTTAATGCAGAAGCAAAAACTTCAGCATAATGCTGACTCATCTCAATGCGATCATTTTCTATGGCGCTTAAATTGTTATCACGAATACCCGTGATTTTTTCCATTTCTTCTAACGTAAGCCTTTCACGCTTTCGAAGAGCCCTTAGCATCTCACCAGGCGTTGCTCGATCTGGCACCAACTCATCCAAAACATCCATCATTTTTTTACCCATAAAAACCTCTACTTTTTATAATTATGATCCGCCGTCACTCGCACAACCTGCACCACAATCCGCCCCTTCAACACACGATAAATAACTCTTCCAGAATAAGAAAACGAAATGGCACGATACCCCTGCCACTCTCCATCCAATTCATGATCACGCCAATCGGCTTTATGTTGCGTGAACTCTAAACCCATATCTTCGACATCCGCAATCCAACGTTTAATCACCTTAATATCAGACTGGGTGATAAATCCAGACTTAAAGTCCTCACGGAGTCGCTTTTCTGCATCAGATGTTAATTCAACGACCAAGCCTTCTTCATGTGTCCTCTAGCTGTAAACTATACACAAATATATCCTATATTTTTATATAAGTAAAGGCTAATGCTAAACCATAATATGCCGAAAACTCCTAAAATAGGAGGTCCCAATGGGCTTGTATGCCGACGCAGCTCTTCAAACTTCACGTTGAAAATCTGCACAGAATAGCTTGGAGCTGACAGCAAAAAGTTGCGAAGATAATCTCGCAGCCCACGCCAAATTACTTTCGTGGCCATTTCGGCCAACACAGCAAACGGGTTCTTCACCAAAGGTAGGGTCACAGGCCTTCTGTTAGCCACAATATGCTTTGTCTAAAAATCGACTGGCTATTCGTAAGCGATCCAACAGGTCTTGTTGTCAGGCTAGAGATGTAATGCCCATAATGATATCGGCGAGCCGTTCAAAATCTTCGATGGATTTGGCTTTAGGTATTTCATTGAACAAATATTTCATGGCTACATAAATATTCACGTCATTGACCTTGGCGGTGCACAGCAGACTGTAAAACATGGCGCTGGCGTGGGCACCCGCTTCGGTATCTGCGAACATCCAGTTGTTGCGGACTATTGCAAACTTTCTGATCGCGCGTTTATTAAAATTAGCCAATTAAAAAAAATTTGCAGCCAAGACGTTACGTTCCCTGGCCAAGGCGAGGGTCGCGCGGATTTAATTCCCCGTCTTCGCCAACACTAATTTTGTGCAAAAAATTATGCTTGATCTATTTTAACTCAAAATGTTTGTTAAACGGATATTTAATAAATAGAAACATAGCTAACACTAGGCCAACAAGAAAAACACCACCCATGTAACCAAAAATGGCGAAGGTTTCTTTAGCTTGAGATCTCCCCATAATGGGCCCATACATTGCGGAGAAGAGCCACACAAACGGATATAGAAAACCCCCAATTGATACCATAAAAGACGAGAGCATGGTGATAAGCGCTGGAGCCGTTGAGAACCCTAGAAGGATCAGCGTGGCCAAAGAAATACCACTAATCCCTGTCGCATGAAAATGGTAGCGTTGGTAGTAACGCCAGTTTTTGTCTTTTTCTTCTTCAATTTTAGTCTGCTGCGCCTGAGAATCTGTTATTTTCATAATGCTTTCATTTTGGTTTAAATCTCTGGCGATTTTATCTTTAAAAATGTTTTCGTTGAACCCGAACAGAATCGAAATAAACACACCTAATATCATTCCTAGAAGGGCGATGATGTAGGGGGCGCGTGTTTTCATAAAATCCTCCTGGGGTATGGGGTTTATTTGCGTATGGTTTACATAAGGCCAAAACAAAGAAAGTGCAACCGAGCTTAATATTGGCAGGAACAT
>MEPT01000029.1:9038-9391 GCA_001769925.1 Bdellovibrionales bacterium RBG_16_40_8 | reverse complement strand
CCAAGCCGCTTGTGCTCTCCCATGTCCAAACCTTTGAGGGTACGTACTTCTCTGCGGCACTCATTAGACTTTTACCTCATCAGTAATTGCGGATATGGTGAATACAACACATATTTTAGCAAAGTTTTGTGTCATTTATTTGCTCACTGTCTTAGTTTGCCAGCCGCGTGTACCGGGCTGAAGCAGCCGGGATAAAAGTTGTGTTTAACCGCTCGAATTTTAAATTGAGCACATGATTTCAAAATATTATTTTCTTAGTGGCAAATCCTTTCACGTGACCAGCGCAAAGCTTCAAAAACACTAAAACTAAAATGCTTTGACAGCAATATCTTTTAAGGCCATCAAAAACCGCT
>MEPT01000029.1:2735-9011 GCA_001769925.1 Bdellovibrionales bacterium RBG_16_40_8 | reverse complement strand
GAACAGCGTTTAAATATTCAACGGCATAATCTTGATCTTTTAATCGCCCCAAAAGATTGTCTTCATATCTTTTCATTTTTCTAGCCATACAAAACTCCTTAAGTGGATTTAAGATCATTTAAATACTCAGCCCAAAACTCATGCGCCAATTCAATATCGCGTGTTTGCGAACCCTTATCGCCGCCATGAAGAAGCACAACCACGGTCTCACCATACAATCCAAAATAAATGCGGTAACCTGGTTCCAAATCAATTTTCAACTCCCAAACACCACCTCTTAAGTCACGACAGGTTCCAAGATTCCCACGCCGCACTCTTGTTAATCGCGCATCTTCAGTGTCCACACTTACCGCACGTTCACGGTTTGATATTTTTGAAAAATCCAAATGCCCTGACAACGACTGAATTTTAAAGAAGACGTTGCGCCCTAGCAACTTTTACTTTACCTAAAAACCCGATTCGTTTCTAAGCTGCATCGCCGAGTTCATGAGAATAAGTGACTTGCGGCATATGAACTTCGATGCGGGTGTAATTAAAGGCCAGCCGTGGGCCGCAAGTTCGATCCTTGCTGTGGTCACCAATTAAGCCACGCGCCCCTTATCGCCGGGCCCTTCCATCACAAGTTTTAATTGCCCACCACAAGCTTCAACAATTTTTCGCAGGGTTTGAACCTCATAGCGGTCATAATCAGCATTTTCATAACGACTAATAGCCGACGCCGTTGTGCCGACACGTTCGGCAACTTGCGCCTGGGTCAATCCAGCTTGCAATCGAAGACGTACAAGTTGTTCGCCAATGGCGAGTTTTTCAAACTCTTCTTCAAAGCCTTTGCGAAACTTGGGGTCTTTCAACTTTTCCTCAAGCCAGCTTTTTGTTTTAGCAATGTTTTTCATCGTTTACTCCTGGCTGTAAAATCAGCCTTTATATTTTCTGCTCGATCAATTTCACCCTTCGGTATTTTGTCGCTTTTCTTTAAAAAGCCATGAGTCAAAATCACGCGCTTGCCGATAAAAAAGAAGCACAGTACGCGGCCCTGATCGGCCTTAAATTCAAAGAGCTGACTCGTGTCGGATAAGTGCTTGAACTTCTGCTCATTAAATATTTTGCCAATGTCACCTAACATCGCAAAAAGCGCAGCCAATTTTTGCTGCATCTTGGGCGATTGAGATTCAAGCCACTCTTCTGCTGGTATAGAGCCATCTCTACCTATATAAAACTAGATGCTGAATATCTCGCCGTCATAGGCCAATTTGGACAACTTCATAAGCTAAGGCCATATTAGCATATACGCTAATATCACACAAGACTTTTTTCTGAACATTTAAGACCCCATAAAGAGGCGCTTTTACAGTGCAATGAGTTTTTTATCTTGTGGTTCAAAGTGTTTCCATAAATTGTCCCCAATTCGCCCCCAAATATCTACGCGCTGAGCAATTTTCGCGGTAATAGCTGCTGTTGTAGCTACGGACTATTTGAGAAAAAATGGGTTACGTCAGTCATAAACCACTTGCAAACCATACAAAATAATATCCAAAATACACTGACTTCCTGATTTTGCCGAAAGCGAATATTTCGTTCTCAGACCTCTGCCGCCTCGAATGCTCATGAGCTGCTATAACATCGCCCATCCACCTAGAAACTCTCCCAGTAAACGGTTAAGCCATTTATAGGTATCCATACCCCATCATCTGGCAAAGCACGTAGCGCCTTATCACTTTGGATTGGAGTTAACCGATCATCAAAGTAGCGAAACTGCGCTAGCGGCTTGCCGCAATTTTGACATTCATTTATATGACATTCATTTTCTACACAACAAACAGCACCACATACATGGCAGCGCCTAAAATAGTTGGGTTTCTCCATTTAGGTCCTCTCTATAGCTTTAGGCATGAACAACACGACCTAAATAGTACGCGTCTTACATGCTAATTGTTCTTACTATCCGTTCCTACAAATCACCTTCAGCTCTTTACCCACAAGAGCCGCATTTTCTAAGAATGGCGACAACCCCCTCTTCTCTTGAACCCGTGAATACAGGATATCTTCACTCTAGCCTTTTGTCTAGGTTGATGTATTGCATAACTATTTAATATCATTATGAAATATGTATAATGATTTGACACGTTAACCCCATGAAAACAGGGCTTACCGCAGCATTTGTAAAATAATGTCAATACTATTGCGATTATATTGTGGTGAGTAATTTGTCCACTAGAGAGTATATTTCGTTACTAATGAATTTTAGAATTTGATTTTGAAATTTCTCAAAGTGCAGCAGAAATAGCGGCGAAATCTTTTGGCTTGAGGCTAGCGCCACCGACGAGAAAGCCGTCAATGTTGGGCTGAATAGCAAGGCCTGCAGCATTGTCGGGTTTCACGCTACCGCCATAAAGAATCGAAATAGATTGTGCCCGCTCACTCCCCACAAGCTCCCCCAACGACTGTCTAATAAAACTATGCACCTGTTCTGCTTGTTCAGGTGTCGCCACCTTACCAGTGCCAATGGCCCACACCGGTTCATACGCGACAACTGGTAAAGTTTTGCCCGAAGATATTTCATTTAATACTTGTGAAAGTCCAATTTTAAGCTGCTTAAGCACAACTTCACTAGTGCGATCACTCTCACGCTCTGGCAGTGTCTCGCCAACACATAACATTGGTAAAAGACCACACTCTGCAGCACACTGCATTTTTTTAGCTACAATCATATCTGTTTCTTGAAAAAGTGTACGCCGCTCACTGTGCCCAATAAGCGCATAAGACGCCCCCAAAAGTTTAGCAGCTGTAGCAGAATTTTCACCAGTGAAAGCGCCTTCTTTTTCAAAATGAATATTTTGTGGGCCAAACGAGAAAGAAAGCTCTTCGGCAAACGACTTCACCACCAATAAATTATACGCTGGCGGAAAAAATATAATTTTCACATTTTTTGAATTAGCATTTTCTAGATTAGCTCTCTTAATTTTCGAAAATTCTTGAAAATATGCCGTCGTCTCGTCTGGAGTTTTATACATCTTCCAATTACCGGCACAAATTTTTTCTCTAACTATAGATTTTTTCTCTTGCACCATAATTTAAGCCTTTCGATCTCTAAGCGCTTCAACTCCGGGCAATTTATCTCCTTGCAAAAACTCAAGACTGGCACCACCACCGGTAGAAATATGCGTCACTTTGTCAGCAAATCCAGAGGCTTTAATGGCCGCTGCTGAGTCGCCTCCGCCAACAATTGTGGTGGCATCTTTAAGTTCAGACAACATTTTAGCTATAGCAAAGGTACCTTTAGCATAGGCTGGAGTTTCAAAAATACCCATTGGCCCATTCCAAAAAACGGTTTTCGCACTCATAATTTCTTTACGAAAAAGCTCAATAGTTTTAGGCCCGATATCAACGCCGAGTAGCCCTGCGCCAATTGCGGCGTCAGAAGTAACCGTTACCTCACTGGTATTTTCAAGCTTTGCCACCACGCAATGATCAACTGGCAAAAACATGCGCTTGCCACGCATTTTCATTCTCTCTAAAAGATCATGGGCGTATTTTATTCTATCTTTTTCAACACGTGAATTTCCGACTGGCACCTCTTGCGCAGCTAAGAAGGTGTAAGCCATTGCTCCACCCACAAGTATTGTGTCTACACGGTCGATAATATTTTCAATGACCCCCATTTTGTCACTTACTTTAGCGCCGCCTAGAATAATTGCAAATGGCGACTCAGGGTTTTGCATTACCTTATCTAGCATCTCGATTTCTTTTTTCATCAAAAACCCAATGCCATGGCGAGGAACTTTTGTCGGCACTCCAACAATGCTCGAATGAGCGCGATGGCTTGCCCCAAAGGCATCATTTATATAGATGTCAGTATATTCGCAAATAGCATCCGTTAGGCTATCACCATTTTCAGTTTCATCTTTATTAAACCGCAAATTTTCTAGCAAAATAAACTGTTTTGGTTTTAACCCTCGCAAAAGCGCCTTGGGGGCCTCGCTTTCAGGCTCTTCAACTAATATCACTTCACAATTAAGAAGTTTACCGAGTTTGTCTGCCACGGGCTCCATTGAGTACTTGGCGCGATCTGCTTCGCTCACTGGGCGCCCTAAATGCGAAGCAACCACCAATTTGGCTCCGTGCTCAAGGGCATATTTAATTGTGGGCAGTGCCGCATCAATTCGCGTTGTATCAGTAATGTTGCCGTTTTTAATAGGCACATTGAGATCAAGGCGCAAAAAAACCCGCTGATCTTTAAGATCAAAATCTTCGATAGATTTGATGCCCGTAAATGTGCTCTTCATCAAATACCTCGTGACTGCATGTAAAGAGCAAGATCAACCATGCGTAGAGAAAAAGCATACTCATTATCGTACCATGAATATACTTTTACCATATGTGAACCCATTACCATGGTACTTGCAGTGTCTACATTAGAGCTGTAGGCGTTACCAATAAAATCGCTACTGACAAGCGGATTATCTTCGCAATGAAGAATTCCGTTTAACCTACCGGCACTAGCTTCACGAAGCGCTTGATTAACTGACTCAGCAGTAACTTCTTTTTTTGTTGTTACCACAAGATCAACCAGACTTACATTAGGAGTTGGTACTCGAACAGCAATACCATTTAACTTGCCATTAAGTTCAGGTATAACTAATCCAACAGCCTTAGCCGCACCAGTTGTCGTAGGGATCATCGAAATCGCACCGGCTCGCGCACGACGCAAATCTTTATGTGGGGCATCGAGAATCGGTTGGTCATTAGTGTAAGAATGAATTGTGGTCATTAGACCTTGCTCAATACCAAAAGTATCATGAATAACTTTTGCAACAGGAGCTAAACAGTTAGTAGTACAAGATGCATTGCTTAGAACTGTGTGGTTTTTTGGGTCGTACTGTTCGTGATTTATACCAAACACAACTGTTAGATCAGCATTTTTTGCCGGAGCAGATACTATCACACGCTTAGCACCAGCCAGTAAATGTTTTGCTGCCCCTTCTTTATCCGTGAAAACCCCGGTGCACTCAAGCACAACGTCGACGCCTAATTCTTTCCAGGGTAATTGCGTTGGGTCTTTTATTTTAGAATAGCGAATTTTTTTATCTCCAACAATTAAATGCGTTTCGTCGCAAGAAACGCTTTTATCAAAAGTCCGATGGATACTGTCATATTTCAAAAGATGTGCTGAAATCTTAGAATCACAAAGATCGTTTATAGCAACAATATCTATTTTTTCAAAACCAGCTCGTAAAAATATGCGCCCAATGCGACCGAACCCGTTTATTGCGACCTTTAATTTTGCCATGAAAATTACTCCTTTTTTAAATTAGCAGTTTTTTTGCCAATTTTTTTACTAAATTTTTTGCCAATTTGTTTTACCAATTTTGATCCAAGCGTTTAAACAACCTTTTTGCGTTCTCAGAAGTGACTTGAGCAAGTTCTTCTACTGAAATACCTTTCAGCTCGGCCACAACTTTTGCAGTATGCACCACAAACGCAGGCTCGTTCTTTTTGCCACGAAAGGGCGCCGGAGTCAAAAAGGGCGCGTCAGTTTCAATATGCAGTCTATCTAAGGGGATTGATTTAACTACATCTCTTAGCGAAACAGAATTTTTAAACGTCACCACCCCACTAATTGAAATATTGTAGCCGATTGCTAGCGCCTGATCGGCTAACCACTGCGTGCCGGTAAAGCAGTGCAGAAGCCCCTTTACCTTACCGGTAAACTCTTTAAGAATATCTATGGTATCGGCCTCAGCATCACGGGTGTGAATCTCGACCGGTAGTTGAAATTCATTTGCGATACTCATTTGCCGACGAAAAACTTCTCGTTGTGTATCTTGCGGCGAGTGATTGTAGTAATAATCAAGCCCGATCTCGCCAACTGCCACAATGCGTGAGTTATTTAAATGCTCGCGCATAAATTTTTCAGACATTGGTGAAAAATCTTTGGCGTCATGCGGGTGAAAACCAAGTGTACCAAACACTACCGGCTGATACTTTTTGACGTACTCAATTATTTTAGAGTGGTCATCAAGACCAGTGCCAATAGTTATAAATCTCGCCACCCCACATTGCTCAGCTGCTTGAATCACGGCCTCAGGGTTAGCTTCTAGCATATTAAGATGAGCGTGAACGTCTATAAATTTCATAAGATGGGCTGTCGCAATAAATTTTCAAACGTGAGTTGAATGTCACAATTAGCCGAGAGATCGCGACGCGCAGCAAGTACCTTTTCACTCAAATGAGAAAGCTGTAACTCGCTTATTGACTTTAAAGACGTAAAATCATCTC
>MEPT01000029.1:1912-2723 GCA_001769925.1 Bdellovibrionales bacterium RBG_16_40_8 | reverse complement strand
GCAGAAGTGGTTGTATATTGTTACGCGATAGCCACATATCACGAATAAATTCAAGCCATAGACTCGCTACAGTCTGCGCGGTTTCACGAGAATCGATTTTTTCTCGTGTCATCTCAATACTCAATCCGGTAGCGCCCGATAAAAACTCTCGCCAAATAGACCACGCCGCCAAACTAACTTCAGGGTTGGTCTCGACTTTTTCTAGAGCTAAAAGATCTGCACGCAAAAGACCAGAAAAACGCACAACTTGCGACCTAGAACGCAAGGTTTTTAGCACACTTTCTTGGCTATGACTGGTTAGCACAAAGTGGGTACGCTCTGGCGGTTCTTCAATAGATTTAAGAAGCGCATTCGCCGCTTGTTGGTTTAGCAAGTGGGCCTCGTCAATAATTACTACCCGCGCCTTACCCAAAGTTGCAAGTGAGAGCTGATTCACTACTTGCCTTGCTGCCTCTATTTTTATTTGCTCTTTCTCTGGCTCGAGAATAATTAGCCCCTCGCTTTGGCGGTTATAAACTCGCAGACAAGAAGGACAAACTCCACAGGCAGATTTTGATTTTTCACATAGCAGCGCTTGCACAAGACCAAGTGCAACCAGTTTTTTACCCTGACCAGAAGGCCCTACAAAAAGAAAGCTATTTGGCACTCGCCCCATTTCAACAAATTTAAGAAGTTTTTTGATTACTGCTGAATGACCAACTACAGAAGAAAATATGCGTTTTTCAATCAAAGCCACTTTCTCCTTTGTAAATCTGACAGAAGTTCTGAGAGTAATTTTTCTTTTGGCATAGCGGCATCTAAAATTAGCCAT
>MEPT01000029.1:0-1890 GCA_001769925.1 Bdellovibrionales bacterium RBG_16_40_8 | reverse complement strand
ATGATTCTCGCACTCGCTCATGAAACTGACGCCCTTCGCTTTCAAATCGGTCAAGTACACGGCCTGCCATGCGTTTACTAGCCTCCTCGGTCGTCAGATCAAGAAGCACCCACAAATCTGGTTCACACCCGTTTATTGCAAAAGAATTAAGCCAATCTATTTCTGATCGTTTGAGTTCTCGCCCTCCGGCCTGAAAAGCTACTGACGAGGCATAAAAACGATCAGTAATAACCCACTCACCACGCTTAAGCGCTGGGCGAATCAAAGTTTCAACATGCTGGACACGATCAGCCTCATACAAAAGTAGTTCTGCTCGCGGCGTAGGCGCCTCGCCATCTTTTCGCAAAAGTAATTTACGGATATCTTCGCCCAAATGGGTACCACCGGGCTCGCAAGTCACTATAGCTTGCCCACCCTGGGCTATAATATTAAGCCGAAGACCTTCAATTAAAGTCGACTTACCTGCGCCATCTAAACCCTCAAAAGCTATAAATTTCATAAGGCCTTCTTTTCGTCTTAAGCCTTCAATGTGTCACTATTTTCCTTTATGACTCGTAGCGATATATGCGCACCTTTAGTCTGTTTTAATTTGTCTGTGATTTTTCAGGGATAGTGTCACCTTAATTGCGCAGGGAAAATGTCACCCATGATGTTCGACGGTTTTAGGCAGCCACTTGAGCTCTTTCTGGCGGGATTATTTTTTTAACCTCGATCTCTTTGCCTGCGAAGTAGGCCTTCCAAGTCAAGTCTTGGTAAGTGCGCAGCTCAATCTCTTGATTTTGGATTGAATACTTTATTGGCGAGTAAAGTTGATAAAGTTCGCCGTCCCAACTTATCGTGTGATCATGTTTCACAACCCGATATTCTTTTGTGCAAAATATTTCATTTAAGTTGATTCGCGGATCTAGCTTTTTATATTTACTATCCTGTGATGCGGGTACTACGGTATTTTTAATATTCCAATAATTTGCCAAGAACTGATTTTGCAAATAATCATTCGCGGCCGGCATACGCTTGATCTTTCTTATTCGCATTTCAGGGATCAGGCGATCTTGTATTGTGTCCCAGGCTCTCTCTATTCTGCCTTTCGCCTGAGGAGAATTTGCAAAAATAACGTTAATATCAAGCTCTTCGCACGCTCTTTTAAATTGTGCAAAATTCTGACGTTTTTGGCCACCGAACCATCCGGCGCGATCGACATAAAGAGCGTATGGTATCCCATTTTTTTCAATAATTTTTTGCATCACCGTCATGCAGTTCAAAGTACCCTCTGAAAGAAAAAATTCTGCGTAAGACATCTTGCTTGTGGCGTCGTCAATGGCCCCGATAAGGCACCATTCTTCCTTGCCATTCCACCGGTGAGGGCTGCCGTCAAATTGCAGCAGCATGCCCTCGCACTCCATTCTGTCTCTGTATTTGCGGGGCTTCGAGCGTCTTCGCTTTTTACGTTTCACCAAGTGCTTCTCATGGGCCCAACGACGAAAGGTTTCATAACTAATTTTTAAATCATGATCTCTTTCTAAAATCTCTAAACAGTGGGTCATATTAAAATCAAAATAACGACACTCAACAAGCTTCATAACTTCACGCTTTTTAGACTCTAATATTTTATTTTTCGGGGATCTTTTTTTATTACCGTGAACCAGAGCAGTTAAACCCTTTTTCTCAAGTCTCCTGGCCTTTCGGCTAATCGTTCGCTCTCGTACCCCCAACATCTCACTGGCCTGGGCTCGACTCATCTTTCTAGACAAAAAGTCAGAAACCACCTGGTGTTCAAACTCCATTCGCTTACCCACAAGAATCCCTTCTTGATCCATAATTCCCCCAACCGTAATGGTTTTAAGGGGTTACTAGATCACATTAGGTGACATTTTCCCTGGGTAATTAGCG
>MEPT01000028.1:22928-23654 GCA_001769925.1 Bdellovibrionales bacterium RBG_16_40_8 | reverse complement strand
TGAGGTATGCACCTCGGTGCCCTTTTTTTCTGCTAGCGAAAACCCTCTTCCTAACTCAACCCCGGCAACCCCGCCTATACCCATAAATGCAGAAGTTAAATCGGCTTTTAATTTATGAAAAACCGGCTGACCTAAACTTGCCGGAGGATTTTTTACCACGATTTCGGCAATACCGCCGACACTGTCACCCTCAGCTTTTAGCCCCAACAGCATTTTCTCGACATCTATATCTGCAACTTTATTACCACCTATAGAAACTGCTGAACTTGCCACCATAATTTCATGAGTTATCTGCTGCAAAAACATTTGCGCAAAGGCAGCGCCAATTACGCGAGATACAGTTTCGCGGCCTGATGCACGTCCCCCACCACGATAATCTGCCAAGCCAAATTTTTCGTGCCAAACATCATCGGCATGACCAACGCGAGGATTTAAAGAAATGCTCTCGTAGTCTTGCGATCTTGTGTCTTCATTGCGAACTATAGCACAAATGGGCGTTCCTAAAGTTTTACCTGAAAAAATGCCACTCAAAATTTCTGGCCGATCAGATTCTTGACGTTGCGATGTAATCTTAGAATTTGCCGGGCGACGCCGTTCAAGAAACTCTAAGAGCAGTTTTTCATTATAGTCAACTCCAGCAGGGCAACCTTCAATCACAACCCCAAATGCCGGGCCATGGCTTTCGCCGAAGGTAGTAATTTGAAAATGCCGACCAAATTGATTAGC
>MEPT01000028.1:21433-22904 GCA_001769925.1 Bdellovibrionales bacterium RBG_16_40_8 | reverse complement strand
AAAATTCATTTTTGACCAGTACTCTCGCTGGCGCAGGGCTTGTGCCTTAAAAGCACTCTTACCTGAAATATATTTTGCGCCGACCTGCTGTGCATACTCAAGCCCCGGAGAATCTTCGCTGTAATTCAAGTCAATTACATAATTAGGTTGCCAAGCCGCTGGTGGTTTTTTTGTATCTGCGAAACGGGCTCGACCTAATGCCCACACCACCACCTCAGGAGAAATTGGTTCTGTTGGTTTTTCTACCCAAATTTCTTCTCCGCGACGGGCAGAAAAAAAATGCGCCTGCGGTAAAACTGATTTCAAAACTGAGCGTGTACCGCCACCACCCCACACCACCACATCGCTAGGCAAATCAAGAGACGAGAACATACCTTGCACGCCACTAATGTCAGTGTTGGTGCCATTCCACCCTGAAGGAGAATACGTAATTGTATTAACCGCATTAAGTTCTGTGGCGCCCTTGTCTACATAAGTACACAATTCAATAATTTTTTTCTTGAGTGGTGAAGTTACTGCTGCCGCACGTAGACCCATTCTCTCAAGAATACTTAACCCTAGCGAATTACACTCTTTTTCGTTCATCTGAATAGCAACAACGCCCATATCATGCTTAAGAAAAAAATCGCTCTGCTCGGCAGGAGTGCGACTATGAATAACAGGATCACCCAAAATAGCTGCGAAGTTTTTTGTTCGACTCGGATAGCGAATAAAATCAAATAAAATTGGCTGATCTAGATTTGTACCTTCACCAGTGCGGGCAAAATTAAGATGCATTTTCTTTTTTTGAATAAGACGATACCATTGCCAGCGACCGTTCTGGCAATCTGGCGGAGATTGCGGCAAAAACGAGCGGTTTGCTGTGTCTTCAAGAAAAAATTGATGACCAGACCATAACTCTACAAAATCATAAATGGGTATTGCAATCTTATAGTGTTCAGATTTTGTATGTAGTAGACGCGCGCAGGCCTCGCCAACAGACTCATTATTATAACGAGTATGTAGAGAAATAATAGTATTGTGTGGCAGCGGCGATGGCCCAAGCTCATGCGCCCAGTCAGTCGCATATGGCCCTGAAAATTCAATCAACGTCGGTGAGGTTTGTGTTTTTCGAAAACTAATCAATACTTTTTCTTTTGGCATTTCACTGGCAATTTGTCTAATGACCGACTCTGGTAAGAGATCATCGCGAAGTTCAATATATTTTGCTCCTATCAGAAGTGACGCCTGTAAAAAATCCTCTAGACGCACATGATTTTCAATATGAACTGGTAACACCGTAACACAAGCACCTTCATTAGCAGGCTTTAGCCCTAATAGAACCGGCTCGATTGAATTAGGTTCATCGAAGCCCTCACTTACCATAAGCTCGCGGTGATAAAGCCTACGAAATTTTTTCTCGCGATCATCGAATCTCTTCATAAATTCATCTAAAGGAGTCAAATCAGGTTCAAGTCTTGGGCGATCAAGA
>MEPT01000028.1:14443-21341 GCA_001769925.1 Bdellovibrionales bacterium RBG_16_40_8 | reverse complement strand
CCTGTATGTTCGGCTTGCTCATTTATCAGCTGATAAAAAATATTTTTTTCTTTTCTACGAAAATACTCTTCGCCGAGTAGGGCAAAAATATTTGCAATAGAATTTTCTTCACGCTTTTCAATTTCGCTGTCTAAATCAAAAACGCTACAGGTTTGCATATTAATCGAGAAATAGTGTTTTACTCGCTTTAAAAAACTAGTTTTACCCACACCCCTATGACCAACCACCACATAAATCATTGCATGTCCCCGGTAATTTTTAAAAATTCTGGAAAACTTTTACTTACAGCTTTTACGTCACCAACCTGAATTAAATAACCTGCCCATTTCGCCACCGTTGCTGCCATAACCATACGATGATCCTGATCAACATCAAAAAAAACGGTATTGACAGCGTTCAAGCGACTATTACCTGGCTTTATGTACAATGAGTTTTCTTGAGACTCAACGGTTGCACCCATAATTTGCAAAAGTTCTTTAGTTTTGTCTACTCGTGCAGATTCTTTAAATTGGGCATGACCTACACCCTCAATTAGACTAGGTGTTTTTGCTAATGCACATAAAACTCCTAAAATGGGTAGAAGATCAGGGCATTTCTCAAGATTTATATTAATTCCATTTAGTTTTTCAGTTTTCATAACCTGTAACTCATTATCAGAAATTTTTATATCAGCCCCCATGTCTTGCAAAATTCGAATAAATAAGAAATCTGGCTGTAAACTGTGTGGTAAAAAATTATGTATTCGCGCCGAACCCGCAACAACAGCCATAGCAGCAACTGCAAAAGCTGAACTTAAATCAGGCTCAATAACGTATTTTCGCAACATTATCTGTTGATTAGCTGGAATAAAAAATTCGCTGCCATTATCTTCGATATGCATGCCAAGTTTACGGACAAGCTCTAATGACATACGTAAATATCCTTGCGAAACCATTTTGCGTGACATATGAAAATGTAAAGGGAATTTTAATTTCCACGCATTAAGAATAACTGCCGATGCAAATTGACTAGAACGCTGAGCATTTATTTGTAAGCCATCGACAATTAGTCGCCAACCTTGAGAATTAATTCGTAAAATATTTCGCTCAAGCTTAGCCTCTGCTCCAAGCTGACCCAATATAGGTAGAAGCTCTGTCTGAGGGCGCGAGAAAAGTCGTTCACTGCCGGTTAGTATATGAACTCCTGGTATACGCGAGGCACGCAGCGCAAGAAAACGTAGCACCGTACCCGCATGGCCACACTCAACTTTGCGCCCAGCAATAAGATCAGCTAGTCCCACGCGCATTAGCTGAACATCGTCGCACTCTGAATCGCCAATTATTTTCAAATCTGGTTGGTAACTTTTTGCTACTAACGCCCGATTAAGTAGAGATTTTGATGCCGAAAGCTCACCCTGAAATGAAAAGATGCTCATGTTGCCCAACCCATTTCACCAGCCGCATTCACAATTTCATCAATTTCAACTGCTTGAATAAGCGTTTGCCCTGGTTTTCTTATAAATACAAAACGCATTTTATCGCCTGCCTGCGCTTTTTTGTCTTGTCTTAAATGCAAACGAAATCGTGAACTTTGCAATGGCTTTATTGGTAAGGTTTGATTTTTAGCAAGTAAAGTTTTTAACCTTTTATATTCTTTTGTGCTTAAAATTTTTCGTCGATGACTCCATTCTGTCGCAAATTCTAAACCAATTTGTACAGCCAAGCCGTGAGGCAAAAGCCTCTCCATTTCAAAAGCATGCCCAACCGTGTGCCCAAAATTTAATAACTGACGTACGCCCTTTTCTTCGCGCGGATCTTTTTTCACTACATCGTATTTGGCCTGCACAACTTGCGGTAAAATTCGCCAGAGATTTGGGGCGTCAAGTTTTTTTAGTTTATTCACTATTGAAAAAAGCCTTGCGCCACTAATTAATGCAGTTTTTAGCACTTCTCCGTAGGCTGAACGTACGTTTTCAACAGACTGAGTGTTTAATAATTCTTTCACGCAGTAAACTACACTTGCCTGATAAAATGTACCAACCTGGTTTTTTAATTCATTAACATTAAGGCCTGTTTTACCACCGTGGGCAGAATCAACTGCGGCAAGCCATGTAGACGGTATATTTACATAAACTACACCGCGTTTAATAACGCTGGCAAGAAATCCTGCAAAATCTCCCACCGTTCCGCCTCCAACTGCGACGATTACACTTTCTTGTGCCGAAAACCCTGCAAAATATGGCAATATTTGCTTAACGTGTTGTGAAAAATTATCGATATTTTTTAATTCTTCACCCGAGATAACAGAATGAACGTGAGTAAAGTTTTTAATCCATTTTGCAAAATTAGCTATTGAACTAATTTTTTCATCATAAATTAAAATAAAATTTTGTCCACCTGTGGCGCGCACCAACTCATTCATGGATGGCAATAACTTTAGGTATTTGACCCTACTTGCAAAACTTTTTTTCATGGCACGCTCACCCGTTGAAATTCAATCACGCCAAAGGGGCTTAGATGATAACCCTCGACATTTTTTTGTGCCACCTTAAATACTTTTGCATGAGCAATTGTTACCCAGGGTGCCTCTTCTTTAAAAATACGCTGGGCCTCGTCGTAGTACTTTGTGCGAATTTGTATGTTTGTGGTAACACGCGCTCTATCAACAAGAAAAGAAAATTTATGATTACACCAACGAGCGCGATTATTACCCCCTGCGATAGCCTGACAAGAAAGTAAATTATTTAAAAAATTATCGGGGTCACCATTATCACCAGTCCAGCCTTGAATACTCAGCGCAAGCTCACCCTGACGAGAGCGACGCAAAAACTCCTGCCACTCAAGTTGCTTGAGATTTACCCGTATACCTACTGCCGCCAAATCTTTTTGAATTAGCTGCGCCATAAGTTTTGCGTTGGGATTGTACGGCCTAGAGGCATCAGCATACCAAAGATCTGTTGTAAAGCCATCGACTGCCCCTGCTTTTTGCAAATATTCTTTAGCCTTAACTACATTGTATTCGTAATCTTGAGTTTGTCTGTTATATGACCACATGATCGGCGGAATTGGATTTTTTGCAACTTGAGCATTGCCGCGATAAACTTCTTTAATATAATTTTCTCGATCTAGCGCGTGGTGGATTGCTTTACGAATGAATACATTTGCAAATGGCGGCTTTTCAACTACCATTGAAAGATAGGCAATATTTAGCCCAGGCTCTTGCAATAATTTTAAATCAGTATTTTTCTTAATTTCAGCAAAATCTCTAGGGTCAGGGTCTGGCATCATCTGGCACTCATTATTAATTACTTTTTTTAATCTCTGGGTTGGGTCGGTTACTATAATAAACACCAAATGATCAATTAAACTTTTGCCCGCAAAATAATCTGAATTTGATTTATAATGTATAGATTTATCTTTAACATATCGCTCGAATATAAATGGCCCAGTACCAACTGCCAACTTATCAATATCTTCAGGTTTTTTTTCTACTAGTAACTTCGCGCCGTATTCTGCAGACAAGATACTAGCAAAATCCATAGCCAAATTTGCCAAAAACGGAGCTTCAGGTCGCCGCAGCGTAAACTTAACTGTGTATTCATCAATTTTTTCAATTTTTTCTATAATCTCGCCCATCTGCTGAGCTTGAAACGAAGGATATTGCCCACCACCTATCAAGTGGTAGGGATTATTCTTGTCACGCATACGCGCAAACGTGAAAAGCACATCATCCGCATTGAACAAGCGCGTAGGCTTAAAATAATTAGTAGTGTGAAATTTTACATTTTTTCTAAGATTGAAGGTAAATTTTCGTCCGTCAGCTGAAACTGACCATGACTCAGCCAAACTAGGTATCAAGTGGGTTGAGTTATTTTCAAAACCTAAAAGTCGATTGTACATTGTACGCGAACTGGCGTTAAAAGTTGCCCCATCTGAAGCAAGTTGTGCATTAAATGCTATTGGCGCCGCTTCAGCGCAGTAGGTAAAAATCTTTTTTTTAGGCTTGGGCGTAGCCCCGACATTAGATGTCGCCCAAACATTAGAAGCTGCAAATAAAATAAGTAAAAAATATTTCACTGAAGCTCCGAAATTTTTTCTTTAGGCGGCAACGCCCAGTCGATTGGTGTTACGCCACGCTTTTTTAGATAATTATTAGTTTGTGAAAAGTGTTTACATCCTAGAAACCCACGATGCGCCGAAAGTGGTGAAGGGTGCGGCGCCGTTAGCACCAAATGTTTTTTCTTATCGATGAACGCTCCTTTTTTCTGCGCAAAGCTCCCCCACAGTAAAAACACTATACCCTCTTTTTCGCGATTTAAATAATCAATCACCGCATCGGTAAAATTCTCCCACCCTTTGTTTTGGTGAGATCCTGCCATACTGGCTTGCACCGATAAGGTGGCGTTAAGAAGCAGCACCCCTTGTATTGCCCAAGAAATCAAACACCCATGATCAGGGCGCGGTACTTCAAGATCTGTTTTTAATTCTTTAAAAATATTTACCAAAGACGGCGGCAAATTAACCCCAGGTCTTACCGAAAAGCAAAACCCGTGTGCTTGACCAGGGCCATGATAAGGGTCTTGCCCTAAAATCACTACTTTCACCCGATCAATTGCCGTAAAATCAAATGCTGCAAAATATTCTCGTGTCTTTGGATAAATAATTTTTTTAGCGCTTATTTCTTGTTGCAAAAAATCACGCAAACCCTGCATGTAGGGTTTCTCAAATTCGGGCAAGAGTGCTTTTTTCCAGCTAGAATTGATTTTCATCATAGACTTTAAGACCTCTACCACAAAGTTGAATTTCAGGTAACTGTAAAGACGCTAGACACTTACGTTCGAAGATGTCGGAGAATCTAATGGTTTAGTGATCCCTACACGTCTGTAGCGAATATTACCGGAATGTTATTTTACAACAACGTAATTATGCGCTCTGGCCAACAAATAAGCGGTGTTACTAAAGTGATAGACTGGCAACCCCAAGCCTCAGGAGTTTGCAGTTAGCACAAATAATTTTCATCTCGCACCGAGTGATACTGTTGCTAAAAATAATGGTGCTACTCTTTCTAGTCCAGTCAGCAATTTAGACAAAGACGGCATCGCACGCCCACAAGGTGCTGCGTGGGATATCGGCGCTTTTATAAAAACCCTCTCTCGGACTGAGAGAGGGCAAAAAATAAGACGTAAATTACCAAGCTTGTGGAGCTGTATTGATTGGAGCTTGTGCATAAGGTGCGCAGTTAGAATAGCAACCACGAGCGCGCTCAATTTCATTGATTGGAGCTGCCCAAGGCGTAACAGGATAACCGCCGCCAAAACCAATGCCCATGCCATAGCCGTATTGTGGCATACTGTAACCGTATTGGGGAACGCCATAACCAAACTGTTGTACAGGGAAACCAAAATTTTGCACTGGTCCGCCAAACTGATGAGCGGGAGCGTAGCCCATACCAATTTGTGTATTAGGCGCATAACCAAAACCTACGTTGTGTGCAGTTGCACGAAGTTGGTTAATTGCATCTAAACACATAGTGATGCGATCATTTAATAATTGTAGTTTTTGCATGTCGATACGAGCAGTTGTTGTTCTTTCCATATTATATTTCCTCCTAGTAAAATAATCTGACCCCCCATGGGCCAGATTTAATTAATTAATCATTATTGTACAGAATCGCCTTTACCTTTTTTGCCCGTAGGTCGCGCGCTGACTGTGGCTCCAGCAACTTTTGGGATTACTATATCTAAAATTCCGTTTTCAAGATTTGAGCTGATCTCTTGAATGCTGATCGCCGCAGGCATTGACACAAATCTCACAAATGGGCCTGTAGGCATTTCAAGCATATATGGTTGTAAATCAGTTTCGCGTAAAATATTTTTTCGTGTTCCTGACACAACCAAAATATTGCCCTCTACATGTAGATCAAGATCTTCTTTACGAACGCCAGCCAGATCAAGACGTACAAATACTTTGTCCTCATTCTCCCAAACGCAGGTAGCGGGTGTCCATGGTTGCAATGCTCTCGCAACTGTCGGATCACTCAAATGCGCAAGCAAAAGCTGCAACCGTTGGTCGATAAGCATATATGGGTTAACATTGTTGTAGTTTTGTGAGATCGGGTGACGAATCTGCCCCTTCTCAAGAGTGTGCCCTGTCATGCGCTCGTACAACTTTTCGAGCCGCTCAACAGATTGATCGATAACTTCCATTTCTTCCTCCTTTTGTATAAGTAAATCTTATGTCACTTATAATTTTAATTTTTATGACGAGGAGATATTGTTCTGCCTAGTTAGGGCTTTGAAAAGTGCAGTTCTGCAAATCTAGACAAAGGTGCCAGGCGCTTTTATGTGTCGCACGTGCGTTATTTTTGGCGACTACTACGGAGTAAGGGTTATGAGCCATGAGCGCCAACTCCAAGACCTAACTAAATATACATTTAGATTAAATTCTAGTTACACTTGACTTACACGTTATTTACACATAACTTCTACCTGTAAGTTTATAGCGCTATCTAAAGTACATGAAAGTAAGCATGAAAGTAGGCATGAAGGTAAGCATGAGGGTAGACATGAAAGTGGACATTAAAGAGAATCAGGAGCAAACAAAGAAGCAAGACGGCAATCTATCTGAAATTATTTCTCTTACCTTAAATGAAAAAAAGGTTCTCGAGTATATCGAAAGCTTTATGCACGAACGTGGCGTGGCGCCCACCTACCAAGAGATTAAAGAGCACTTTGGCTTTGCCTCTTTCAATTCAGTGCAGCGCTACCTAAAGCAGCTGCAGGCAAAGAACTACCTAAATCTCTCTGGTAAAAATCACAAGCGAGCAATTACTCTGCTGCAGCCATCGTCGGCGCTAAAAAAGTCGCTCGCCCTTATTTATGAGCAAAAACAATTAACTTTTGCTGCTTCAACTCTAATAA
>MEPT01000028.1:13599-14408 GCA_001769925.1 Bdellovibrionales bacterium RBG_16_40_8 | reverse complement strand
TTGTTAATTCCTCTACTTGGCAAAGTCGCTGCTGGTCGCCCATTAGAGGCTGTGGTCAACGACGAGTTTACTGAAGTGCCACCCAGCATGGTCAAATACCCAACGCGTAGCTTTACCCTTAATGTTATCGGCAATTCAATGGTCGAAGACGGTATTTTCGACGGCGACACTCTTGTAATTCAAGAGCAGAAAACAGCTAATAACGGAGCTATTGCCGTATGCATAGTTAATAATGAGGCCACTGTTAAAAGATTTTATTTACACCAAGGCGTGCGCCTTGCAAAACCACAAATTGAGTTACGACCAGCTAACTCTGATATGGATTCTCTTTGGTATTCTCCAGAACAGGTTGAAATTCGTGGGATCGTCGTAGGACTTTTGCGAAAATTTTGATACAAAT
Organism: Bdellovibrionales bacterium RBG_16_40_8; assembly: GCA_001769925.1. Classification (GTDB taxonomy): domain Bacteria; phylum Bdellovibrionota; class Bdellovibrionia; order Bdellovibrionales; family UBA1609; genus RBG-16-40-8. The sequence continues at coordinate 14,008 of MEPT01000028.1, read as the reverse complement.
GGCGTTATGGCTAAGATTTTTAAACTTTCAGGAGCGGGTAATTCTTTTTTATTGGCTGATATACGCCATAAAAACATTCGGCAATTTTTTACTAGGCGTTTTGGGCGCAAACGAGAGTTGGCCGCAAAAGAGCTCTGTGACCCATTTCACTCATTAGGTGCAGACGGATTGGTAATTCTTGAAAACTCAAAAATAGCTGATTTAAAATGGGATTTCTATAATGCCGATGGGTCTAAGGCTGAGATGTGCGGCAATGCTGCCCGCTGCGTTGGCCTTTTTATGATGTATAGTAAAAATAAAAAAAAAGAATTAACCCTAGAAACTAAAGCCGGGGTAGTTCACGTTTATTTGCCCAATAAAATTTCACCACATGGCGAAACGCAAATTAGTGTTGAAATGCCAACCACTT
>MEPT01000028.1:7423-13507 GCA_001769925.1 Bdellovibrionales bacterium RBG_16_40_8 | reverse complement strand
TCACAATTAAAATCTGAAACACTTGATAATAATATAAAGTTTAATAAATCAGCTTTTGGCAATATTGCTAGAAAAATTAGAAAACTATCAAATTTTAGAAAAACTGGGGTCAATGTAACTTTTTATAAAATAATAAATGCATCAACAATCAGCTCTCTGACTTTCGAACGTGGGGTTGCTGGATATACACAGGCCTGTGGCACAGGCGCTGTTGCTGCAGCTATAAGTTGCGCACAGGGATTTCGTAAGTTAATAAAAGTTAATGTGCCGGGCGGCAAATTGAAGGTTGACCTGCGCCACTTGCGCCCAATTCTTACCGGACCGACTAAAATAATTGCGGAGATTAATTTGCTATGAGTCTAGATAAAACAACAGTTTGCCATGAACTAAAAATTCTAAAAAAGATTCAAGAAACAAATGATACATATTCGCTGGTGCTTGAGGTGCCACGCACAACTGGTGGTAAATTTCTGTACAAAGCCGGACAGTTTATTACTTTTTTTCTTAATATTGATGGGCACGAATTACATAGATCGTATTCACTCGCCTCTTCGCCAGATTACGAAACTGAATTTAAAGTTGCCATAAAGCTTATGCCTGAAGGTAAAGGCTCGGCTTATCTTATTAGCAAAACTTCAGTTGGTGATAAATTGTGGGCTACTCCGCCGGCTGGTGCGTTTTGTTTGCCCCTAAATATCGAAAAGCATAAATTAGTTTTCTATGCTGGCGGCAGCGGTATTGCGCCTATTATTTCTATGATAAAGTCAGCATTAAAAACGTCGAGAACTTGCGAATGCGTTCTACTATATCAAAGCCGTGACGAAAATCAGATTATTTATAAAGCTGAACTTGATAATCTCATAAAAGAATTCGCACCACGACTAAAAGTTGAGCATACCATATCACGCCCAGATATAAATTGGCCGGGGTTAAAAGGTCGAACTGATAAAGCCCTTCTTAAAGGTTTTTTACAGCGTAATGAAGCTGGTGTTAGCGCTATACATTTTCTTTGTGGGCCAGAGGGATTTATGCAAGCAATAGAAACTGGTCTTATCGATATGAACGTAGAAAAATCTAATATTAAGAAAGAAAGCTTTACCGTTAGACCAAGTATAGCTTCTGCCTCACATCTTGCCGGTGGCGACGCCTCTACTAAAGATCTTACATTAGATGAAGACGCAGTTATAATCGGCGATCGCAGTAAACTTTCGTCCCCTGAAACTATCGAAGCTACCATAGAAGGTAAAACTCACATCGTTCCCTACAAGAAAGATAAAACTGTGCTTGAGTGTTTAATGAATGCCGGCCTTAACCCACCCTACTCTTGTCTTGATGGGGCCTGCATGGCCTGCATAGCTAAAATTGAGTCTGGCTTGGTATATCAAGATGACATGGGCATCTTAACCGAAGATAACCTAGACGCTAATGAATGCCTCACTTGCCAAGCCCGCCCTGCTTCAAAAAAAGTGAAAGTTACCTACGAAATTTTTTAAAAGGCCAAAGACTAAAGACCAGAAGCCGCGACCCACCCACTTAATTTACCCACTTAATTTACTAAGATAATATACCGAAAAGATACGCGATGAAATGGATTTCATTTTCTATGGCTATTTTGTTGATTGTATCGGCATATCCTACGTTTGCCGATGCACCACCCTCTTACCGTCAGCAGCATCCGCTTGCGTGGATGCACGGCCTACCTACAGGCGAACAGCCCGGCTGGAGTAAGCCATGGTGGTTCAATTTTGAAATTAGTAATGGCAATATTTGGAACGCCCCACTAATCATGAACGACAAAAAAACCGGCAAGCAGTACAAATATACCGCTGACTTCGAACAAGCGCACGCAATCATAGAGTTAGGCAGATCAATCGGTCAGCTACTAGGAATTTCTCTTGAAATCCCTTACGCCTACCGAAGTGGTGGCTTAATGGACAGCACGATTGACAGCTTTCATGTTCTAATAGGTAATAGGCGCTATCTGCGCAATTGGTACCCGAAATTTAAAAACATCTATTCAGTAAAAACCGATGATGTTGAGTATTATTCTGAAGATCACTTAGGTGATGGCGTTGCAAATCTTCGCCTTAAAATTAAATTATGGTTTATACGCTGGTTAGGTAAAGAAAAAAATTCTTGCCCTTGCGGGGTTGCCATTTCTTCGCAAACAAAATTTCCGGTACGAGATAAAAAATATGCGGGCACTACAGGCGATATTGATCAAAGCGTATTGCTTCATATGGGCGTTCCACTTTTTTCAGCAAGCAGTATGTGGTTCACAGGTGGCATTACTTACCTTGGTGACAACCCAAGCATGAAAGATTGGCCACGATTTAAAAAAATAATTTTGTATGAAGGTAATTTTGATTTTGCACTTACACAAACCTGGGGTCTCATACTAAGTGCTCGGGCAGAATCACCATTTCTTGACATTAGTCGTCTTGAATATTTTGATACGGCTACGTCAGAAAAAGTTATTTCGTCAAATCGTGCGGCTAGCGGTTGGCATGGTTTGGTGCACTGGCGCGGAACACAAAGTATTGGAATGCGCTATCGTGGGCCAGGAGGAAACCTCTGGCAATTTGTTATCGCCGAAGATTGGGGTATAGGACCATATGACGGTATGGATAATATCTACTCAAATAACGCTCCTGATATAAATTTCATAATGCAAGCGCAACTCAAATGGTGACAAAAATGTTTACAGGAGTTGTTATGTATCGCACACTCGTTAACAGGGAGAAATAATAATGAAACAGCAAATTTTATTTATAGCATCATTGATGATTTTTTCGGGTTTTTTCACGGCATGCTCAACAATGTCAAATCTAGCAGAAGAAGATAATGTGAAAGTTTCAAGAGACGAACCGAGCAAAGATTGTGAATTTTTAGATAAACTCGAAGGTCGCTCTTTGACAAGAACTGCCAAACAAGAAGACGCCTTAAAAGATTTACGACAAGAGGCGGCGAATAAGGGCGCAAACTATCTGGTAGTTAAAGAATATTCAGGAGTTGGCACCGCCGTTACTGGTCTTGCCTACAAATGCCCGTGACGAGAGTTCTTAAAAACACTCGCTAAGTACTGACCAATTTTTTCGATAACTTTTGGTGGGATTTCATGCCCACCGTTAAAACCAATAAATTCACCGAATAGATCATTCGCCGTTAACAGGTTATATAAGTCTTCGGCATAATTAAACCCTAGTAGCACATCGTTTTTGCCATGACTTTGTATAAATGTAAGATCTCGACAGGTTGACGCCATTTTTTTCCAACGTTCTTTGCAAATAAGTGTTGCTGACATCAGTACAAGACCGGCAGGTTTTTTTTTGTGTGAGAGCGTAAGCTCAATTGCCAACATTGCCCCTTGGCTAAATCCGCCAAGTACAACAGAAGAGTGTGTTGCTAATAAATCTTCATAAAGTAGTGCTGCTGTCTGACGAGCATTTTCTAGACCGGGGGGAGTTGTACTAGACATATCTACTGGCTCGCCTTTAACCATCGCGCTTTCAAGACGTCGCATATCAATCTGAAACCACGCATTACCATAAATACCGGGAGCAATAATAACATCTAATGGCCCGTTCGGAAAAACCCAAGTCACACTATCCGAAAGTCCCATCATTGCTGAAAGCGGCGTCAGGTCTGATGAATCAGCGCCATAACCGTGAAATAAAATAACGCAAGGCCCGCCAGCTTTACCCTCAATGGTTAGTGTTTCAAGAGCTCCAATTTTTTTGTGAACAGCTTTGCGCATAATTAAGATCTTCTACATAATAGATACATGGAAAAGCAACCTGATTCTCAAATAACATTATTTTCACGCTTAAACGATTGGCATAGTCGTAATGAAAAATACGTCTCGACATGGTCTTTTCTTGCTGGGTTTCTTTTTGATGTCTTTACTTTATCACGAATTGACGACTGGTTCGCTCTAGTACAACAAACCGTGTATTTAATTATTATTATTCAAATTTTAAAATACAAAACCTACGAGGCCGGGGGCATTTGGCGGCCATCCGCAAAATTCGCCAAGTATTGGAATTATAGTACTGAAGTCCTGCATTTTATGCTGGGCAGTCTCTTGAGCGTATATTCACTTTTTTATTTTATTAGCAGTTCACTAGCTACTTCATTTTTATTTATGCTCGTTCTTTTTGCGTTACTTATTACCAACGAATTACAGCAGGTTAAGAAACAAGGCCTTATACTAAAATACGCACTTTTTGCAGTTTGTGTTTTTTCTTACATGTTTGTAGTCATTCCGCTTAGCCTAGGCTTTATTGGCATAGTCCCCTTTTTACTATCACTAGCACTAGGGCTTTTACCATTTATCACTTTGTATAAAAGTTTTCTTACCAAAAATATGCAAAGTCTATATTTAAAAAAAAATATCTTGTTGCCGCCAATAGCGGTTAGCATTTTTCTTCTTGTTCTTTATTTCGCTAAGCTTCTCCCACCCATACCGCTTTCAGCTCAGTATATAGGCATTTATCACCAAATAGAAAAAGTCCCTTCTGTAACTGGCGAAACAAAATTTAAATTAAAATACGAACGCGCTAAGTGGTGGAATTTTTGGCAAAGCGGGGCACAAGACTTTGTTGCCGAACCAGGGGATAAAATTTACTGTTTTGTGCGTATATTTGCTCCGGCCAATTTCAAAGATAAAATTGTTTTTCATTGGCGTAAAAAATATCAAACTGGCTGGCAAACTATGGATAAAATTATTAACGAAATATCTGGCGGGCGCAGTCAAGGGTTTCGCAGCTATGCTTTTAAAGCAAATTTTGAACCTGGTAAATGGCGCGTTCAAATAGAAACACTTAGCGGACAAGAAATTGGCCGCTTAAATTTTCAGGTGTCACTTGACCCAGTAGTTAACCTTGTGCGCGAATTTAAAATTGACGAATTTTAGCGGCTACTAAAAATTATTCTAGACTAATGTCTATTAATTTTTATTAATACCTAACTTTTCTAGTCTTTTCAGTTACAACAACCTAGATCAGAATGTAAGTATGCCTGCTAAAATAACCGCTATTTTAAGCCTTTTATTTGCAACATTTTTTCTAAATGCTTGTGAGCCACCAGATTCAAAGGTAGGCCCACCAAAGCTAACCATACCAAAGGCCCCTCCTAAACAAGATCAAGGTGAAGTTAAAAAAACTATAGCCTGTTATTTAAACAGTTGTTTTGATACTATCTCAGTTGATCAAATTGAAGACCCTAGCGGCGATTATATTTATAATGATCCCAATAATTTTCCGAACGAAAATTTACGTAATCAATATGTTAGGCCATTACATTTGATAGATTTACTTGAAATTAACCCTGCCACAAAAGTAGCACCAAATTTTGTACTTGAAGATTTTATGTCAGAATTTAAAGGGCGTTACGCTTTATACTCGGCTAACGTTATATTGAAGTTACAACTTATGCGTAATGAAACAAAAAAACCAATATATATTAATAGCGGCTACAGAAATCCAGCATACAATCGTGACATTGCTGGTTCTGCAACCTGGTCGCGCCATATGTACGGCGACGCTGCCGATTTTTATATCAAAGACATGGCTGTTAAAGAACTGCCAGCGCTTTGTAAAAAATATGGGGCCTCATTTACTTTAACCTATTTACAACATATTCACTGTGACTGGCGCGAGTCTCCCCTTGACCCGGCATTTTACACTCAAACACAATTGCGTGCTGATAATGTTGAAAAAATTAATTTTGCTACATTTCTGCAAAACCAAAGCAAAATTAATTTCAGACAAACAGATAAAAATTTAATTTTCTCAGTTTATGTCCCTTTGCCTGACGAAGACGAAGGTGTGCCGACTCATGAATGGAGTGTTATTTTACCTACTAACGAAATAATTACTGCAGATACCGAAACGTTTTATGCGCCAAAAATTCATGGTACCTACCAAATTAAAGTAGTAGTAGGCGGTTCAATAGTCGTTAGAGATAATTTTTCATGGTAAAAGTATTATTCGTATGCTTGGGTAACATTTGTCGCTCACCTGCAGCCGAGGGAGCTTTAAAATTTCTAATTAAACAGCATAATCTACATGATGAGCTATATTG
>MEPT01000028.1:3357-7405 GCA_001769925.1 Bdellovibrionales bacterium RBG_16_40_8 | reverse complement strand
TAAGCGAACCCCCTGATGAACGTATGCGCCTACATGCAAAAAAGCGCGGGCTTGCGCTAGATAGCCTCGCCCAGCAATTCGCACCAAAACATTTTGACACATTCGATTACATTATAACTATGGATCGATCTAACTATAAGAATGTACTTAATTTAGACCCAGGTGGCCTCTATAAGCATAAAATCATTCCTATGGCTAACCTATGCCAAGAAATCAATATTACCGAGGTGCCTGACCCTTACTCCGGCGGAGCTGAGGGTTTTGAACAAGTTCTTGATATTGTTCAAGATGGTTGCTTAGGACTTCTTGCGCGTCTTGGACTTAATAAAAGCTCTTGATTTTAAGCCGGCCTGTGTTAGATGATTTCAGAAGAATTATGTTCCCGCTCGAGAGTTTGTAAGTGTGTCTAGTTCGGACCCTTCTCTTGTTCGCGGCATACCCTAGAGGAGGTTTTCGTGGGTAAAAAACTATATGTAGGTAATTTATCTTACAACACAGACGATGCTAGTTTACAGCAGGTTTTTGCTGGTGCTGGTAACGTCGAATCAGCTCGCGTAATTATTGACCGAGCAACAGGTCGCTCAAAAGGCTTCGGCTTTGTTGAGATGTCTTCTGATGAAGATGCTGCAAAAGCAATATCATCATTCGACGGTCAAGAAGTTGACGGTCGCAAAATTCGCGTTTCTGAAGCTAAACCACAAGAGCCCCGACAAAACCGTGGCTTCGGCGGCGGCGGCGGTGGTGGCGGACGCGGTGGACGTTACTAAAATTAAATTAAAAATTTGATTAAAATAATAAAGGCGGATTCATTTTCGCCTTTATTATTTCATCGATAGCTTGTTGTCGAGTGATACGCCCTTCTCTAACTGCCTCATATACTTCAACTTCTAAATTCGGTCGTAATTTCTTAATTTCTTTATGCTCTGGCCAAAGATTTTGCTCATGATTGCTACCGCCAATAGATAAAGGGATATAATGATCAATCGTATAACTACGCCGGCGATTTGCAGGAATATTATAATACTTATAAATTTTGGCTTTTAAATTTACTGAAACATTACGTTCACAATAAGCAACATGTTCTTGGTATCTATACTCTATAAAATCTGGGTCAGTTTCATCGCATAAATCTCCTGGGGTGGCGTAAACATCTGGACGTTCAGGAGTAATTATATTTGCAGAAATACCAAAAGATGAAATTAAAAATGTGATGAAAAATAAACAAACCCATATCCTTCTCATTAATCCCCTCCATTAATCAGAAAAAAACCTCTGGTTCTCGTTACTTTAATTCAAACATTGCTATAAAAAATATGGTACCGACTTAGGTCTACGTTTCAATTAGAATATTGTTTATGTAAGCACATTTGCTTTTCTCTCGACAATCCGTGACAATCGATTCATATGAAAATTATTGTTACAGGTGGCACCGGTTTTCTTGGGTCGCGTTTAATCGAGGCACTTCTAAAAAACAATCATAATGTTGTACTCATTACCCGGCAAAGCCCAGCCCAGCTTGGGCCCAGCCCATGCCGCGCAATCAGATGGCCGCTACAAAGTAAACTTGAAGAAGAAGTTCTCAAAGACTGCGAAGTTGTAATCAACCTTGCCGGAGAATCTATTGCAAATGGCCGTTGGTCTAGTGCCCGCAAATTAGGCATTCGTCGTTCTCGAATACAACTTACCAATGAAATAGTAGACATTATGCGGAGCTCAACAAAACTGCACACTTTTATATCAGCTTCAGCTATCGGCTTTTACGGCCATCGAAAGTCAGAATTGCTTACAGAATCATCACATGCTGGTTACGGGTTTCTCGCCAATGTCTGCCGCGATTGGGAATCCGCCGCCCTTAGCCTCAAGCGTGAAAATTTACGCACAATTTTACTACGTACCGGAATTGTGCTGGGCCGAGGAGGTGGGTTTTTAGAAAAAATTGAACCTATTTATAAAATGTGGGCAGGGGGTCCCATAGGTGCAGGCGATCAATTTATGAGCTGGATTCATATAAACGATTGGGTACGCGCTGTTATTTTTTGCTTAGATAATAAAAATATTGTAGGGCCAGTAAATCTTGTTGCTACTGAACCCGTGACAAACAGGTCTTTCAGTTCTCTATACGCAAAACTTTTTAGGCAACCACTGCAAATTACCACGCCAAAATTTGCAATTAAACTTGCTCTAGGCGAAATGGCGGCACTTGCTCTTGACAGTCAAAATGTTCGACCTGAGAAATTACACCAGCACGGATTTAAATTTAATTTTCCGTATTTACGCGAAGCACTTGAAGACATTTATGATTATGCCGAGCAAAAATATCGCGTTCATGAATTTTATTCTGCCAGCGTTTGGGTGCCTGAAATAATCGATAAGGTTTTTACTTTTTTCGCAGCTGTAGAAAATCTTGAACGTATGTCGCCACCACAAATGAATTTTCGTGTTGTTAGTAAATCAACAACACAAATGGCAAAGGGTACACTAGTTGATTATAAATTAAAGACTCACGGGGTTTCGCTAAAGTGGCGCAGCAGAATTATGCGCTGGGAGCCCCCACATCTTTTTTCTGATACTCAAGATATAGGGCCCTTTAAATACTGGCATCATACACACGAATTTATAACTCAAGGACGTGGCACTCTAATTAAAGATAAACTACACTACCGACTACCACTTAGAGTATTTGGTCGACTGGGACTACCGCTTATCAAAAAGGATATAAAAAATATTTTTAATTATCGAAAACGCGTACTGCAAAAAATGTTTATTACATCTGAAGATACTAAAAACTATGGAGAAACCAAAATACCGTTATCTTCAGTTTCTGGTAAAAATCCCCCAGCCTGCATTGACCAAAGAAGTGAGTAGTGACCTTTTTTGCGCAAAAGCTCTTCGTGTGTCCCGTCTTCAATAATAAGGCCTTTATCAAAAACAATAATACGATTAAGATGAGAAATCGTTGAAAGACGATGAGCAATTACTATGACGGTGCGATTTTTCATTAGCGTTTCAAAAGATGCCTGAATGGCTTTTTCAGTCACTGAATCGAGGCTTGACGTCGCTTCGTCTAGCAGAAGAATTGTAGAGCTCCTAAGAATTGTTCTCGCGATGGCAATTCGCTGACGTTGGCCGCCTGAAAGTTTTACGCCACGCTCACCCACTAATGCTTGGTAGCCCTCAGGCAATTTCGAAATAAATTCGTGAGCGCGTGCAGCCTTAGCCGCTGCTATTACTTCTTCATCTGTTGCCTCAGTACGACCATAACGAATATTCTCAATTAACGAGCGGTGAAAAAGCATTGGCTCTTGCGGTATGACACTAATCTGCGCGCGTAAACTATCTTGGGTACACTCTTTTATGTCTTGCCCATCAATAGTTATTTTACCAGAACTCAGGTCATACATACGAAGAATCAAATTCACAAAAGTAGTTTTACCAGATCCAGAAAAACCCACTAAGCCTACGCGCTCACCTGGGTGAATGGTTAGGTTTAGATTTTGAAAAACTTGAATTCCCTCACTATATTTAAAATTAACGTCCTTAAATTCAATCTCTCCTTGTGTAATTTTAATTGGTTGTGCCTCAGGTTTATCTACTACTTCATGCGGGCGAACAATAATGCCCACCCCATCAGATATATTGCCCATATATTCAAAATATTCGAGAAAACGCCTACTTAAACCGCGAGCATCATTTATAATCAAAAGTGCTAGACTTGTTACCATGGCAAATGAGCCAACAGTGATTTGCCCTGCAAGCCAATATTTCATTGCAAAAATAATAATGCCAATCTGCAAAATTGTTGTGGCGATAAACTGAAACCAACGCATAAACTCCATAAACCAAAAAGTTTTACGGGCTATTTTAACTTCTTGATCTAAATAATTTGCAAGGTACATTCTTTCGAACTCAAGGCGTGAAAAAAATTTGGTATTCATCATATTAGTAACACCGTCAACAATTTTACCGCTTACGGTACTTCGAGTTGCTGCATATTTTTTAGCATAAACTTGACAGCGGGTAGCAAGCAAAAATGAAATCGTAATGTAAA
>MEPT01000028.1:0-3335 GCA_001769925.1 Bdellovibrionales bacterium RBG_16_40_8 | reverse complement strand
TTGCCCCAAACATCAGATAAAAAGAAACGCCAAAGGTGATAAGCGTTGGCCAAAAATCAAATAGAATTATCCAAAGACAGTTTGTAACTCCCATAGCGACTTCTGAAATTCGATTGGCAAGAGAGCCAGCAAAATTGCTGATAAAAAAGCGCTGCGAATGATATTGCAAAAAATTGTATATTGTATAACGCACCTTACGCCGCAGCGATGGCGCCACTAGCACAAGAAGTGTACCACTAGCGCGACTAAACAACAAAATACCAACGCTGTAACCAACAAATGCTATCAGCGCTGGCTTTAGATGCTCTACTCCTTCGGCAAAGGTGCCATGAAAATTCATGCCCAAATCAATAATGTCTTTAACCGCTTTGGGGATTAATATTTGGCAAATACCTTGCCCGGCCTCCATTATAAAAAGCAGACTAACTCCGGGCCAAAAGTATTTTACAAAATGTAGAGAAAATTTAAACGGGTGCGTTGGTAACTTAGGGGCCCCTTGGGCAACACTTAATTCAGACATTAAGAGCATTAAAGGCTGGTAGAAAATAAAGTCAATATCTTCATAAGCCCTAGTGATAGACGGGAAGGAACGCTGTTCCAACTGAACTTTCGCAAGGGGGGGAGGGGAAAGTGCCCATCACTAGAGCCTAAGAAGTCAACTAACGTGCAGCTTCAAATAACGTCCAACAACCATCTATAAAGCAAATGAGACGCCAATTCTTATATTCTCTATAGTTCATAGTTTAGAGCTGACATGCCAAGACTGCCCTTGACCGTCACAATGGCTGTTTGCGTATACGAAAATTGCGCACAAAACTGCACAATTCAACTGTTGTCAAATTTTTTGACAGCTAATAGTCTCTAATGACTATGGGGGTTTGTTATGGAAATTAACACAGGCATAAGCGCTAAATATCGCGAAGAAATCTCAGGCGGACTCGGACGCGTGCTAGCTGACTCCTATACACTTTACCTTAAATCTCATTATTACCACTGGAATGTTACTGGCCCCATGTTTCAAACTCTTCATCTAATGTTTGAAACTCAATATAATGAACTAGCCTTAGCTGTTGATATAATCGCAGAGCGCATACGTGCACTTGGCCACTTTTCACCCGGCACTTATGTTCAGTTTAAAGAACTCAGCTCAGTAACTGAAGAGACTAAGGTACCGAATGCTACCGATATGATTAAAAATCTAGTGCTAGCGCACGAAACCGTAGTTCGTACCTCGCGCACTGTTTTTAAGACTGCCGAAGAAGCGTCAGATCAGGCTACAATTGATCTGCTGACACAACGAATGCAATACCATGAAAAAACCGCATGGATGCTACGCAGCCTACTCGAGTAGATACTTCGCAAGAAATCACTAAATGTGATATGATGTCTGTTGTGTAATAGTTAATTTAAAGATATGGGGGCGAAACGGCTTCGACGTGGGTCGTGAAGCTTCAGGAGCATGCCGGGGAGTCTGTCCTCGATAAAAAAAGGCAACCATATAATCGGCAACGATTATCAACTTGCTGCTGCTTAATTGACAGCGCACGCCGACTCGAGATGTGGTGGCGGTTTCGAGAAGGCGACATTTAGTCACCTCGATTGCTGGTGTTTTCTTCAGGCCTGCAATTTAAAAAATTCTGGGGGAAGGGTTCTTAAGAGTTTGTTCATAAACGCTTGAGCAACCAACTAAATTATGAACTAAGCATGTAGCTTTGCCTGACAGTGGAACACTTGCGGACGCGGGTTCAACTCCCGCCGCCTCCACCATTACAAACAATAAGCAAATTTCCGACCGGAAATATGGGCGCGGGGCATTTAACCGGTGCAATTACATCTATCTGTGGCGAGTCGGGGAAACTACTGATGCCAAAAATGAAGCCGGAACATATAGCAGCGGCTAGTATGAATTTTGGCATGTATCTAATTGATGGCCATGTATTGAAAGATGAAAACCCAGAAGCCTTTTTCGCAATGATAACAGACTTAATCGACTTTAATAAGAAAAAATGTGACGAAGCCGCTAGCGGAATTTATTGCAAAGCCTTTGAAAAAATGCAGGCAGACGTAAAAGAGTTTCAGGATAAAACGGACGCCGAAGAGAGGGCAAACAGCAAGGGGGGACGCATAGCACAGGCTGAGCGTGATGTGTGCTATGAGACATATGAAATTAAAGGTCTTAAGGCGAAAATGCAGGAAGAAAAAGAAAAGTCTAAAATTTCTGGATTCGTGAATAAGTTAAAACTTAAAGAATGGGGCGATGAAATATTCACTCGTCAGAAAAGCCTAGATGAGAGCAAAAAGACTCATAAATCTTTGACGAAAAAAGAGTTTAATTTCAAGGAATGCGAGGCATACGAATTTTAGAATACTTTCCTGCCTAAGTTACGAATTGAGTATAATTTCTAGCCTTCGAATGTAGTCATATTTTTCATTTTGCAGTTCAATTAGTGCCATTGAAAAACAGTCAACCATATCATCGTGTGGAGCAGATGGAAAACTGATGCATTCTTCAATAAAATCATCCACCCATGGCCGAAGTATCGGCTCTGGTAAAAATACATTTCCAGATTCTATTTCGGGGGCAATGGCATTTACACGAGATTCTTTGGAGCCCTTCGGGTTGTACGGTACTAACCCCGCAATTTCTCTTTGAAGTGTCGATATTACGGCTGAGCCGTTTGCTTTATCCTCAACAATTTTTTTCCGTGCCTCGGGATATTTTTCTGTCATAGCTCTTACGGCCTGGATAGTAGTTGGAAAATCCATGCGTCGCCGAATTTGATCTATTAAATATCTGTCCGCGCCTTTTTTACCCCAAACTTGACCGACAACATAATCTGAAGTGTCAGTCCCCTTAAAGGCCATATCCCACGTCTGAATGACTGCATCGAATTTTTTTGGCAATTCTCTGTAGTGCCTAAACCAATTTCGATGAATGAGATTGCCAGTTTCAGCAGTTGGTCGTTGTTGATATAGGGCTTGCCAAACTCTACTGCCAACAGCATCTCTAATTCTTTCAAGATCATCTACGCTGTACCTTTCTGGGCAAAGAGCTTCACCTTCAGCGCGACCTAAAATATCGCTTTCCTCGGCCACAGCCGGGAATCTTAAGACTTCCCAATCATCACCATGCTCATGCTCCAGGTAGCCTGCCAAATCACGTTGGTGCCACCGAGTCATGAGTACAACAATCGTCGCCCGTGGCTCTGCACGAGTGTAAAGTGTGGAGTTAAACCAATCTATCGTTCGATTTCTGTATGTCGAGCTGAAGGCTTCCTCGTGATTCTTAACGGGATCGTCAACAATGATTAGATCGCCCCCACGCCCAGTGATTG
>MEPT01000027.1:22892-24843 GCA_001769925.1 Bdellovibrionales bacterium RBG_16_40_8 | reverse complement strand
AAATTCCTAAATAAAAATTAGCCTCTTCTGCATATTGCTTTTTTTCAGCCAAATTAACCAAAAGACCCGATGCCAGGTGGCATTTGTTTTTCTGATTATATATAATGACCGCTGCAAGCATGGTTAAATCATCTTGAGTAATTTCAACGTAAGGCTTAAGCTCTGTCATTTGCTGCGCAGATTTCATTTCAAGCGGTACCATATCAATCTTTTTTTGCGTTACTATTTGCCCTAATTCAAAATCATCACGCTTAGGAGCGCGCGCCTTTTCTACAATCGGTATTTTTTTAATATCCCATTTTGCAATTTCTTTTTGTTTAATATTTGGAGGACTTTCTTGCTCTACAGGTTTTAATTTTGTTTTTTGCGCATGCAGCATATTTGGCAAGACAAGATCATTTTTAGAAATCGATCTTTCAGCACCAATATCTAGACGTGGTATTTTCTTAACATGTACATTAAGTACAGACACGCCAGCTTTTGTTTTCGGTATATTTGAACTGCCCGCACGGCCGTCTTTAACTACCATAATAGGCTCACCTATTGTTAATTTTCTTTCTTTATTTGGCGTCGCTATTGGCGCTGTTGCAGGTGCAGGCACAGGCGCTGTTGCTGGTACCGCTACAGGTGCTGTTGCCGCCGACGAAGCTATTGTATCGTCTTCTTTTTTACCACTCCACTCTGTTAATTTTTTATCAAAGTATGCGCCCCACGCAGAAGCTTTCTTTTTAGCTGCTATTTGAACTTTTACAAAAAATGAAGTTTGTGTTACTTGTGGCCCTTGATACACATTGTCTACTTTATCAGCAGAATCAACAAGCCTTGCTTGAGCTGATACGCTTATTAAGCTCAAATAAAAAAACAAAATTATTATTCTATAAATTTTCACAAAAACTCTCCTCTATTTAGAAGAAATATGTAAAGCCCAATAAGAAATCAGTTGATTTCGTGCTCTCACCGCTTCGTATAACCTTACCTTCGTTAGCTCCGGTGTAGGCTAACACATCGGCTTTAAAAAATCGGTTATGTAAATTAGCACGAAAAGCCCAGTGTTCTGAAAAGAAAAAATATTGTGTAATATCTAGACCGTAAGCAAAAGCTGTCTGCTCAGGAGATTTTACCGTGCTAAGTTGCTGGTATGTAGTGATGCCTATAAATGGAGTCACTTGCATATCAAAATATATTATCTTTTTTCCTAGAAAGCTCATTTTGGCGTAAAACGGCACCCAGTTAAACCCGGCCCCATAAAATTTCTTGTCACGATTAAAATCTGGGCGCGTACCGCCACCAGACAATTCTTTAAAATTATCTGTTGCATCGCTATCAGAAAAGCTCGACTGTTGAAACATTAGCTCGATACCGTAACGTTCATCTAAATAGTAATTTACTTCAAGCGCAGTCGTAATACCGTCGTTAAATGGATCATTTATAACTGGCCCCGCTAAAAGCGAAACAGCCACGCGCTTTGCTTTCGTGTATGTTCGGTTTTGCACGACGCTAAAATCTGTATCTTTAGGCGCCCAATATTTTTGCTCAAGGTCTTGAATATCTAATTTTTCAGATTCTTTTTTTTCTTCAACTTTTGCGGCTGGCTTTTCGCTTGAAGTTATAACTTTTTCTTTTTTCTTTTGCTTGTACGCTCCGCTTTGTGCGTAGGCAGATATACTAATGCATAAGCACGTCACCAAAATAAACGTAAAATTAAAGGCAAATATGAAATAAATTTTATTTTTTTCGCGCATTCTAATCTCCCTCAGTTAGTTGCTTTAAACATGAATGGATATGAGACAAGAACATGTGTTCCGCCTTTAGGTTTCGGAAACTTCCATCTTGCCATGCGCCGCAAAATACATCCCTCGACCATCGCGCTTTTTAATGTTGATGTACCAATTCTATTTTCAGATACGCTACCGTCTGCATCAATGGTGAACCGCATTTGTACTTTACCGTA
>MEPT01000027.1:22572-22883 GCA_001769925.1 Bdellovibrionales bacterium RBG_16_40_8 | reverse complement strand
CTCAGCACTTAATTGTCTTTCATAGCAGTAGCGTATTTCACCAAGATAATTAGCAATAACTTTAGCGATTACTTCTTTATCAAGTCCACCATCAATCTCTGTTTCTTCGTCTAATATCCCAACCGTACCTGAACCAGCTCCCCCGGTTGCAAGCCCACCCAGACCAGCTAGGCCATGAGAATTTCTGCCGCCTTTACCAACCGTACCAACGCCGCCTACCTTAAAAGTTTCACCGCCATTACCAATTTTACCTGCAGCAACACCTTGCAAGCTGCCCACCGACGCCAAAGTAGTTGAATGACCTGTGTTTA
>MEPT01000027.1:17643-22547 GCA_001769925.1 Bdellovibrionales bacterium RBG_16_40_8 | reverse complement strand
CTATTTGCACGTTTAGCAATTTTACCAAGTAATGCGCTTAAGCCTTCCATTTTCAGTTTGCTAATCACCTTCGGGGTTGCACCTTGACTCTTTACTGGGGTTGTAGGTGTATTTCTTGATTGAACAGATTTAGGCATAACAGCCATTAAAGTTTTACGCATTTCTTTAGCCTCAGCTCGTTTTTTCTTCATTAATTCAGCATCAAAAATCATGCGCGTATACTTATTGTCAGGCTGTATTTCGGCAAGTTCATCTTTAGGTTTTTTGGGAATGGCTAATATCAAAATACCGACAAGCAAAAAAAGAGCAAAAGCTGCAAGAAATGGTACTCGTACTTCAGGATTCTTTGAGTTTGCTAAAAAATCACTAGATGTTAAATTTAGTTTATTAGATTTCACTAAGCGCTGCTGAACTAGAAAAATGCCAAATTTAGACTCTTTTAGTTCAGACTCTTTAGGTGGAGCAAGCGGCTGACTTTTTTCTTCATAAGAAAAATTATAAATTATTTCTTTAGGCAAAAGCTCTGTACACATAACCATGCCATTTTTTTTAATTACAATTTGATGATAAAATTCTGTGCCCTCTTGACCATAGTTTTGCAATGATTCTTTTGAAAAAACTTCTCTTTCGAAATAACGCGGATTCAATTTTAATTGGTGACTGCCAATTGATACCGCCATGTCTGAACCTATTATCTCTGTTGTAATTGGATTTTTTTGTACCCATGTCCCCTGCTGACTGCCCGCATCTATTAAACACCAGTTTTCATTTTGAAATTCAATATAAGCGTGAATTGGACTAACTTCGTCACCAAAAAGTCGCACATTAGATTTCTTATCTTTGCCTAAAACAATTAGCCCCTGCTTAGCGCGAAATCGATGACGCCCAACAAACTTGTTTTTATAATAATGTTCTAACTCAAGTTCACAGTGCTTCATAGCCTACCTCAAATAATCTACAGAGTTTTTAATGTCTCGATCGAAATTTTTTTCTACCTTATAAAGCGGCAAAAACTTTACGCCTTTTTTTTGATTTAAATACGCTCCATCAGGAGAACGCACTAATCCGTCTACATCAGTAGATTCAAATGTAACTTCTTGGGTTTTTTTATAAACTGTTTTTTTACCAGCAGCAAATGATGAAAAAGGTAGTAACACTATACATATGACGGCTAGAAATTTCATTTTACCACCTTCTTCTGATTTAAAAGCCCTTCTAAATGATTGATTTTTTCTTTAACGTTTACTGGTATTTCTTCTGCCAAAGAACGCGATTCATTAATTACCGTTTGTATGCGCTTATAAACAGACAGTGCTTGTACGTAGTCTTTTTGTGAGTTTTCGTAAAGCGACGCCAATTTAAATCTATAGCTCAAAGTTCTGGGGCTCATGTTAACCGCTTTTGCGTAAAACTCTACGGCACTTTTTGAATCTCCGAGTGTCTCATTAACTTCTGCAAGACCTAAGGTAGCAGATAAATTGTCTGCATCTACTTGCAGTGCTGTCATAAAATATTTTTTGGCTGATTTAAAATCTTTATTTTTATAGCTTAATTGCGCAAGAAATAAGATGGGTTCAATAAAATTCGGATTCTCTTTGATTGCGATATTATATTCTTTAACCGCATTAGTGTATTCACCTATCTGCCAATAAATTCTACCTTTTTGGTAATTAAAAATCGCCATATGCGAAGATTTTTTTATGGCTAGATCAATCATCCAAAGTGCTCGCGAGTATTCTTTGCGACCCTCTGCTGCCAAACTTAAATAAAACGGCCCCCAAGGTAAATTTGGATATTTTTGCGCTATATAATTACCCAATGATTCAAGCTTTATAAAATTACTAAGCCGAGCGCACGCATTTGCATATTTAATTACGCTTTTTATGTTTTCTAGTTGCCAGCTTTTGTCGTTAGCTGGACATTCGGCAGATTTTGGCTGCGGCAAATTTCTTACACTAAAGTAGTCAACAGGAGCTAATAACACGTCATTTTTTTTGCTATCAATAGTTCGTGGCCCAACCGCGCAGCCAACAATGGTAGAAAGCCCACAACTTAATAAAATTAAAAATTTAATAAATCTCATGCCCCCACCCCCTCAGAACGAGGCAGCACAAGAGTTGCCGGCTGCAATTTTATATTTTTATTATTTATTGTTACTGGCTGATTAAGTTTTTTAATTTCATTTTGTAGCTCAGAGACAATGTTCTCGCCTAAACCAAAATCTTGCGCTAAATTAAATGCGCGTAATTTTGTTTCAATACCCTTTTCTTCCATCGGTATACTTAACTTAGACATCTCATCTTGAAATATTTGAATTTCTTCTTGAGGTAGACCCATTGGCACCGGAATTAATCTAAGCGCCTCACTATAATGAAGGTAGCAGTCTGCCAATTCGCGATATGCCTGAACAGTAACTAATGGATCACCAAATTCTGCCGCACTTTGATAAGCCATTTGCGCCTTACTAAGTTTTTCTGTTTTTAATGTAAGAACCGTTTGAATACGCTCAAGTTTAGCTTTTACGCTTTGTGATTTAAGTTCATTTAGAAGAATTCTTGCCTGAATCAAGCGAGCCTTAGCTAGCGCTGTTTTTGCAGCCCCGTGTTTTTCTTGTCCTAAAAGTTTTTTTGCTAAAGAGAAAGCTTCATCATATTTTTTATTTTCATAAGCGCTATCAATAAAATGGATTGCCGCTAAACTCGCTTGAGGCTGGTGACCAGATTCAGCTATTTTCATTAATAAAAGTTCGTATAATTTTTTATCATTTTCATTTTTAGCGATCATAGTTTGCTGCTCTAGCGCATGAAACGCTATATTTGTATCGGCATCACGTGAAAGCTCATCATACAGCGGGCGAGCCGCTTTGTAGGCATTACTGAGAACATAGAAATCAGCCGCAAGTTGCAACCACTTTATTTTATTTTCTTTATCAGCCTTCGCTAATTTAGTTAATGTGTTTGCCGCGTCATATAGCTGAGCCATAGACTCATATGTTTGCGCAGCCTTCATCAGCGCATCTAACCCATCTTTGCCATCAGGATATCTTAAGTAGTATGCAACCGCACTCGCTGCCCCACTCATTAATTCGTTTGCCTTGAAGCGAAGCTGCATAACGTTCCATAGTGCTTTTTGTGCTAGTTTTGATTTTGAATTATTATTAGCAAAAGACGTATATTGATTAATTGCTCCCTGCAAATCTTCTTTTTGAATCAAATTTTCTACAACTGAAAAGTAGGACTCTTCGTATAACTTTGTGAGTTTTTCAATTCTGCCACCAGAAGCCAAGCCCTTTAATTTTAAAGAATAGTCACGAAGCTTAGTGTATTCTTTCTTGATATTTAAAATATCTAGATAAAGATCTTGAGCTTTTATACCTCTATCTTCTCCAGGATACTTCTGGCCTAAATATAAAAATTGTGGCTCAGCTTCATCAAATCGCCCTTTTTCATAGGCAATAAATGCAACTTTAAACTCAATATCAAGCCGGTACTTACCATCTTTATTTTTAGTTAAATATTCTTTTGCCAACGAACGAAATAGGCTCTCGTCTTTGTCGCTCCATTTATCATTAACAGCTTTTTCGAGAGAAATTAACGCATAATATCTTGAATCATGTCCTATTTTTATATCTTTTGTCTGCTGCCCGGTAATGGCATATTGCTCACTAGCTTCACGAAATTTATTTCTTTTAAACAGCAATTCAGCATATACAAAACGAGCTTTACTTGATTCAGCAGATACCCCATCAGATTTTAAATATATCGCAAAAGCATTTTCTGCAGACTGCGCCAGTACTACTTGTGAATTATCTTGTTGCCATAATTTAAGCCACTTATTTGCGTAACCAAGAGACATCTTATCAAATATTTTTCGACAAATTTGTGCCGGCGAAACTTGCTTGTCTGAGTTTTCATTGAATTGAGAAAGTGGGCTATCTTTACTGGCGGCAACGTCTGGCACTTGCGCTCGCACCCACACGCCGTTTGTGGCACAAACATTATCAAAGTTTTCTAATAATTGAACTACATCATTACGCTTTTTTAGTTTTTCTGAAGCATCCATAAGCTCTACGTATGCGATTGGCACAAAATTCGAAGTTGGCATGCGGTTTATAAGATCAGTTAAAATAATTTTTGTATCTTGATTGCGAGCGTGACGTTTATATAATTCTGAAAGACGTATAATCACTGGCGAGGCATCAAGCTCACCTGCCTGGCTTTCGAAATATTTGTAGGCATCTTTGGCTAAAAAAGTATCTTCATAAAATAGCGCCATATCAAACAGTGCCTCTTTGCGAAGATCTAACCTTGCGTCAATACCTTGCTGTTTGACAAAACGACCGTACTGAATAACATCTTCAAGGTCTTTAATGCCAGCTTTTGCGTTTTGCAAATTATACTGAGTCCATCCAGACTTATAAATACCATAGGGATATGCCAAAGAATCTGGGTATTTTCTAACTGCCGCAAAATGCGCAAGTGCTTTTTTAAAGTCGTGTCGGCCGAACTCAATTTCTCCGAGAGCAAGATGACTATCGGGCAGCAACTGCGAATTTACAAAGTCACGGGTAATTCTAAGAAATTTTTTTTCTGCTTTTATTACATTGCCTATTTGTTGATTTGCGAATGCGTTGTTAAAAATTACCACATCTAATTTATCAAACTTTTGAAAACGACGCTCAATTTGATCAAATAGATCTATTGCTGTTAAAACATGTCTTCTCGACGCTACACTTTTGACTATTTTAGGGAGCACACTAACAAATTCTTCTGAATTTCGGTGCAGCTCTAAAAATCGATCAGTTTTTGCGCGACGTAAATACATTTCAGCTAAACGCATAAGTAGATCTGCCTCTAGCTCTGTGCCTTTATATTTTTTAAGTAGTTTTTTTATTTGCAAAATTG
>MEPT01000027.1:6117-17590 GCA_001769925.1 Bdellovibrionales bacterium RBG_16_40_8 | reverse complement strand
TTACCTTTTTCATCATTAGCCTTGTATTGCAAGCCAGACAATTCAGGATCAGCATCTTTATGACTTTTCGCAAAGGTAGGCCATGATAGCGACTGCGCCACAATAGAAAATATACTTATTAAAATCAATTTATAATATTTATTTAACTTCATGCACATACCTTAGTACTTATTTGTCGCTACGAGGGTACATGCCAAAACGCGAGCTTTTTTTAAAAATTGCTAACAAAATACTATGCAGCTTTTTTCATATAATCTTTAATTAATTTCTGTGTTTCTGTACTGACCGTTTTAAATTTTAAACCATATTTCATTGATGCATTTGGGCCTTCGACCTTGTTAACAAATTGCTTACTTACCACCTCACATATGGCATTAAATGGCGGCACGCCGTCACCAGGCTTAAAATGTAAATAAAGCTCTTGACCGGGTAACACCATCGAGTTTTCCATGACAACTCCTGCCCCGCCTTCACTAATTTCAACGCCCTTACCTTTCCATACTTTTTTATTATCATGAATCAATATGGTTCCGCCGTATTTTACACGTTTATACCGGCGACGAAAAAAAACTTCACTAATACCAAGCGAAGCTGTGTCTTTGAGTTTTTTCATATGATCTTTGTCGAACTCTTCTATTTCTGCTAATCGCCGCCAGCCGTCAATACCTGCATGCCAAGCAAAATCAAATTCGAAGACAACACCCTGTTGCAGCATTTTTACAACATCTGTGTACGTAAATGGCCCAAATTTATTATCACCCTTTAAAACAAACCACTCCTGCTGCGCTGGGCCCTTTGCGACAGACGGCACATTATCTTGATACGAGGGTTTTTTCACTATTTGCTCTTGAACATTTGGCTCTTCAAAGCGCGGGGGCGCTTTTGGCTTTAATGATTTAACCTTTTCAGACAACTCTTCATAATCAAGAAAAATTATCCAATCAGATTTTTTTTCATCATAAATATAATCAAGTGGTGAGAGCGTACCCTGACTTACGAAGCTTACTATTTCATCTATTGTATACGGGCCCATTTGCTTGGTTTCATGTGAAACGTAGTACTTGAGTTGCATACACACTTCTCCATATAAAAAATCAATTCATCTTGTTAATACAATCGGCTAAAAAATATCTAGACTTAAGACTTATGTTATCAAAATTGTATTATTCTCTAAATGGGACTTGATACTGTAAAAAATTTAATCAATAAATCTAACATTAATCTTTACTTACGACTGCAAATTTTACGTCATAGTAGCCGGCAAGCATTGACGTATACATTACCTTTCTTAATAAAGAATAAGGCATCTCTCTGTCAACTTGCATAAGCACTTTGCCCTCGAACTCTACTGTGTCATTAACTTTCGAAATGTCTTTGGCCTTTTGCGCTTTTTTATCAAGCTCTTCGTATAATGGTCTTATGAATTCTTTATCTGCTACGTCTAATTGGCTTTTATCAAATTCATTATTTGCGATATCAGCTACTTTAGAGTCTTCAACAAATACCGAAGACTTTGAAACTATAATTTTTAAAACATCTACTGGATCTACTGAGGCGGTCGATTGCGGCAGACGCAAATGCTCATTTGGCACTATGTTTACCGGACTAGTAGAAAAACTTTTTAGCAAAAATACAAGAATAATAATAAACATATCTACCATTGAGGTAATCTGTATTTTAAAAGCTGATGGCGCTCTTTTTTCAATATATTTTTTTAGTCCTCGCCTGCCCACATCATCCCCCAATAGTGGCAAAAGTTACATCTGGGAACAGCAACTCACTAACTTTGTCTTTATGGCGAACTCTATCCATAACTTTTATTATCTCGTCAAAAGACACATCGGCATTAGGTGAAAGCTGAACACTAGAAATATTCGGGTAAGTTTCTTTAATTTTTATAGCTGTCGTTAACAAAGCATCAAAATTAAGTATCCCGTTTGAAAGCGCAATATTTGTGGTCATAAGTTTACCCTTAACATCAGTTACGGCAAACTCAAATCCATTTACTTTCGAAATGCGTAAGACTATCGATGCCTCTGGCACTGGCGGCTTCTTAAGATTATCTTCGCTTACGACTTGAGGAGTTGGCGCTGCGATCATTTTAACATGAATAAATGCAACACTTAATAGTAATAGCGGAATTACTGATATAATAATATCCAAAAAAGGAGCCAAATTAAGCTCGAACGTAGAATCATTTGATCGTGTTCTATGTATTCTCACAACTAGCTCCTCTACTACTTGTCTGATTACGCAATCTTTGCGGGCGGTGGCGTATTTGTTTTATTAGTTAACTCATGCGAATTAATTGGACTGTGGTAAACTGTAGCGGCTGAAAATTGCGTATAACCGCGCGACTTTAAAACCTCAATAATTTTTTGCGAATATAAATCTATTTCTCCGAATAAGCGATTTTGCTTTGATTGCAAAAAAGAATAAGCAAACATCGTCGGTATTGCAACACTTAAAGCCAAAGCTGTAGCTGACATTGCTATCGATATACCTTCAGCTAAAAGTGTTTGCTTTTGCGAAACATCGGCAAAGCTAACGGCTTTAAATGCCACTATTAATCCGCACACCGTGCCTAGCAGACCCACTAAAGTAACCACATTAGCGACCATCGATAAATGTCCAAGATTTTTAATTAATTTAGGCGCCACCTCGCTAGCAGCTATATCTAACGCCTGGTCTATAGACTCGTTTTCTCGATCAGATTTTTCTAGAATTTTTTTAATTACATATGCCAATGGCTTTTTTTCGTTTGCCGAACAGAAGGTTACCGCATCTTCTATTTTATCTTGATATACCATACCCATTACCTGCTTCATAAACTGCTCGGTAGGTAAAGATAAATCAAAGTAGAGCGCCTTAACTCTATCGAATATTAGGCCGAAGGCAAATATACCTACAGAGATTATGCAAAAA
The DNA here is from genome assembly GCA_001769925.1 of Bdellovibrionales bacterium RBG_16_40_8. Taxonomy (GTDB): domain Bacteria; phylum Bdellovibrionota; class Bdellovibrionia; order Bdellovibrionales; family UBA1609; genus RBG-16-40-8. Next base: position 14,665 of record MEPT01000027.1, on the reverse strand, counting down.
TCAACTATTTTGTAATCAATGAAGAATTTCATCACCATTTCCATAAAATTGCTCCCTTACTTTCTTACTTTAGTCCTATGCACTCAAACATGCCGATCGGACATAAGTCGGTGAAACTTAAAGTTGTGTTTTTGTGTCGATAAATATGACACTCAAGACCAAGTAGCGCTATTGACGTATTAAAATGAAACATATAGCAATGAGGTGTGCCTGACGCCAAACGAGTGCTAAATACCATATTGCAAGCCAGAAATGATACTCCGCTGGTCATTTTTGACCTAGACTCAACACTTTTTGATGTCAGTCACCGAACACAGCTTATCATTGAGGCCTTTGCAAATGAAAGTAAATTTAAAAAACTATATACAGACGAGACAACTAGACTATTATCCGTAAGAGTGGCCTCTGAAGATTGGGGTCTAAGTGAATCTCTAATAAAAGCTAATTTTAACCCAACTAAAAATTTTTTTAAGGATCTCTATAATTATTGGAGAAAATATTTCTTTAGTTCACGATACCTTTATGCAGATTTACCCTATAAGGGCGCTGTCGAATATGTTAATGAGCTTTATAATAATGGCGTTAAAATTTTTTATCTAACAGGTCGTGACGAAAAAAATATGCGCTCAGGTACCGTGAAAAGCTTGACGCACTGGAAGTTTCCTACAAATAATCTCGAAAGCATTTTATTAATGAAGCCTACCAAAGGCAGCATTAAAGACGATGATTTCAAATCACATATGCTATTAAAATTAAAGCATTTATCAAAACACATTTGGTTTTTTGAAAATGAGCCAATTATTATTGATAAAGTTCGCAGATCTTTACCCGAGATTAAAGTTGTGTGGGTTGACACTACTCATTCTGGTCGCGCCCAGCCACCAAAAAATCTTACAGTTATTAGAGAATATTGGTTCAAGTCATAAATTAGGCTGTTCACAGAGAATATTAGTATATCTAGAGTCTGAAAGTCTTAAGGCCCCCAGATAAATTTTTCTCTCAGAATCAAAATTTACAAAATAAAAGATTCCACCAACTACAGATAAGTATCGCTGATCTGTGGCGTTAAGTAATACCCCTTCGGCTGCGTTTGCGTTAGATATAAATCTAGAGATATCCATATATTTCTTGCAACCAGCACCAAACTTCTCGCCCTGTATCTTTCTTTCTTTTGCTTCGCTAAGAAAAAAAACATGAAATTTATCTAATGCTATGTCAGATTGATTCGAGCGACTAACGCCAATCTTTAGGTAAAATGACCCTTTACTGCCTTTAACGTAATCCTTTAGATCAATTTCGCCACCGCCACGAGGTATTATAAATTTTGTGTTATGCACAAGAACGCCAGATGAATTAGCATACAAGTAAACTTGTATGTCTAAAAATTCTCGTGGAATACGCGCTAAAAGTTCTTCGTCAGTTAATACGACTTTTGGATTTTCAATTCGAATAAATTGTAAATATTTTTGTTCAATATCACTTTTCAAATTTCTTGGTATAAGAAAATCTTTACTCGTTTTTTCAACAAAACCTGGTCTATATTCAACATCAAGGTCTTTAGTTTTTCTACAACCTACCGTCATTAGCACAAGATTTAAAGCATAAATTAAAGCAACTATGCGATACACTTAAAGACCTCGCGATCCATTTCGATCTTCTTGTTTTGATACCATTTTTTCTATTTCAAGAAACGGGCGATAGTGGCTAGAAAGTTTTTGCCCTCGCGATAGGTATTCTTTAGCCTTACCGACATCATTTAATTTTAAATTGATTTTTGCAAGTTCAGCTAATGCATATAAAGATGTAGGATTTTTACTTAATAATAATTGTAATTTATTATTTTGACAATCCGCGTCCCCTCTAGCTTTACATAACTCTGCACCCAATCTTAGTGGTTGCTCATACTTATCTTCATTATACTCTTGCGCTTTATCAATTTGCACAATCATATTTTCTTGAGAATTCATATGTCGCAAAATAATCGCAAAAATTGAATTTACAAGCGGATCTTTAGATGACTTCCCAATAGCATCAGAAATCTTATTATATGCGACTCCAAGCCCTCCGTTTTTAACTATGCATAAAGCCTCTAACGCAATCACATGTGAATTTGGGTCTAATTCGCTTGTGAATTTTAGACACCATTGCGAAAATAATTTCCAATTTAACTTTGAACCATCTATTAGTAGATTTTGTTTGTGCAAACTCGTTTCTTCTGTGTCCATATCAAGAATTTTATCAATTTGCGTGTAAATATTATCTTTTTCTTCAAGAAGAAAATTTACATACGCTAGCCCCACTGATGCCTCGAGCGCGTAGTTGTGTGTTTTTTTAAGTAAATCAATAAGATATTTCTTCGCATCAGTAAGGTATTTTTTTTCATGCTCTTTTTCGTATAACTTAATAAATGATTCAACAAGCAATAGAGTTACTGCTCCGTTATAATCACTATCATTTTCATTTTTATTTTCATTTATAACTAACAAGAATTGATTGATAGCTTTTGCATAATCTTCGCCATACATGGCGGCAGCCCCCAAGTCTATTAGCGCCGGCCTATTAAGACCGTCTATTTCTAACGCCTTATTAAATTTTTTTTCAGCGTTATTGATATCATCTTCTCTTAGGTAAGAAAGTCCTAAACCAATTAGAACTTTTTGCCGATTTCCTAGCATATCAATTTTTTCAAGTAATTTTCTACCTCGCAAAGGTTGTTCGCCGATCTGTATTTCTAATAGCCCCAAATAAATATAAATAGACGCATCATTTGGGTCTAAAGAATGTGCTCGCCTAAAATTTTCTAATGCTCTCTGATAGTCGCCAAAGTCAAGGGCCTGCATTGCTTGATCAATACTTTCTGTAGCGATTATTTTATTATGTTTTGGCTTTGCTATAAATTGTCTATATATAACAAACCCAGTGGTAAATAAGATGATTATCGATGTAACTACCCAAATCCATTTTGATGTATACTGCGCCTGCTGCTTAATAAATAGATCTTTATCGTGTGTAAACACCTCTCCTCGAGGCTCCTGTTCGGGTTTAATTAAATCATCAACAGAGTGAAAAAGAACATCTTGTATAGTATTCACTTTAGGAATGTCTTGCGTGAGTTCGTCTGGATCAACATTGGTCACTTTAAACGTTGGCGTAAAGCTTGAATGATCTGTACCCTGAGTAGTTGTATTATCTGTGCCAAGCAAATTCTTTGTTCTTATATCCTCAACCACCTTGGCAAAAGCAGGCACATCTCTAATATATTGCCAGCGCCCACATGGATTTGATGCCTCGTCGAGCGGTACTATTACACGATTTTTTAATAGATCAATCACCTGCTTGTCAGCAAATGGACCTAATATCTGTCCGCCACCTTTAATTAACCAAACTTTTGCCTTATTAGCCATATATACTCAAGTTAGTGCAAAAAATGCCTTTTTTTTGTTAAAACCAAAGTGATCCCCATCTCTTTGGCTTTTGCCTTCACTTCATCATCTTTCACAGATCCACCTGGCTGAATTACATACCCGATATTCGCATCAGAAATTAAATCAATAGAATCACTAAACGGAAAAAATGCGTCACTAGCTAGCACTGGGGTCTTAGCATTGCCATGAAATTTTCGCATGCGACTTATCGCTTGCTCAACTGCGTCGACACGATTAACCTGACCCATACCAAGGCCTATTGTCTGACAATTAGAGGCCACCGCTATAGCGTTACTCTTTAAGTGCGAACTTACCTTCCAGGCAAACAACAAATCATTTTTTATATTTTCTGCTGGCGCCTTACCTATAATCTCCCAAGAGGGTTGCCATTCTGCTGCTACTTTATCTGGTGTCTGTACAAGAAATCCGCCAGAAATAGTTTTACAAATAATAGAAGAACAGTACTTTTCTAATGTAGGCCATTCTAAAATACGCATATTTTTCTTTTTTTCAAGTCGGCGCAAAGCTCCTGCGGTAAAGTGCGGTGAGATAATAGCTTCAAGAAATATGTTTGATAGTTGCTCAGCCATTTCATCGTCAATTGGAGAATTACATGCAACAATACCACCAAAAACAGATTGTGGGTCTGCTTGCAGAGCATCTCTAAGAGCTTCTGCCGGATTTTTTTTAGTAGAAACACCACATGGGTTATTATGTTTAACGGCAACACATGCTGGACCACCAGAAAATTCACGTAGAGTTGAAACTGCTGCTTCAATATCAAGTAAATTATTATAAGAAAGCTCTTTGCCTTGAATTATTTTTGCCTCATGAATGCCGTACGATTCTCCTCGAGTTCTAAACCACGCCGCCTTTTGTTGTGGATTTTCTCCGTAACGAAGTGATCTAACTAACTCTCCGCCCAAAGAAAACTCTGAGTTTTCTAAATACTCTTCTCCGCCATAATGTTTAGCTATCATCGCATCATAGGCAGAAACGTGAGCAAATACTTTGCCGGCAAGTTTTTGTCGCTCTTGTAGATTTAGTTCAGTTTTTTTTGCCACCCATGAATAATCTTTTGGGTTGCAAATTACAGTAATACATGAAAAATTTTTTGCGGCAGCTCGTAGAAAAGATGGCCCGCCCACATCTATAGTTTCAACTGATGGCTTTTCTTCAAACGGGTATAAATTGCCAATAACTAAATCAAAGGGCAAAACCTCAAATTTTTCTAGTGTTGCTAAATCCTCTTTATTGTCACTACGCGCAAGAAGCGCCATATGAATTTTTGGATGTAATGTCTTTACGCGCCCATTCATTACTTCAGGAAAACCAGTTTGCTCTTCTACATCTATAACGTTTAAGCCCTGTTCACGCAGATATTTAGCTGTGCCTCCTGTAGAAACTATTCGCAAACCCTTTTCTTGAAGCGGCCGTAAAAAATCTGCGACTCCTTCTTTATTAGAACAACTTACAAGCGCATTTTTAAACATTAGAAATTTACCTTACTTGCCAAAAATTTTAAATCATCATTTGTAATAAACAACCCTGCTCCAACGAATCCACTACGCAAGTCATCTACAAGATGATCTCCGCCGCCTATAAGATAAATACCTTTAAATACGTTGTAACGTAAATACGCCCGCAAAACCATTTGGTCAAAATCAAAAGCTTCTAGCGTCATTCGCAAATCACGACCTAAAAGATAATAATCGACACCAAGACCGCCTGAATTTTCAAATAACCCGCCTTTGATTGTGAAATCATAAAAGTTTTTAGCAAATAATGCGTTAAACTTAACCTTGCCTCTGAAAGTCTTGGTTTCGTTGATATCACTTGTTGCTGTGCCAGATTCTTCAATACGTGTTTCTTCAACAACACCACGTGGATCCTCAACAATTCCCAATTCATAGTAACGATCAAGGCCTGGCTGAATTTTTATATTCAAAATAGATTTAGTCAGCTCTGCGTCTGTGAGATATTCTGAATGAAAATCAAAGCTAGTCTCTAACTGGCTAGCGCCACCCATAAAATCCTTAAAATTACCGACCGCTTCGTTAATTTTATCAACCGTTTCTTCATCATTAACGAGCCGACCTATCGTGCCCTCACCTCTATTAATTTTGCCCGTGATTTCTTCAATATTGCGCAAACTTGTATCAATTCGCGAAAGACTGCTCACGGCTTTTTGCCATCCGGCGGCAAATCCCTCAGAACTATCATCGCCAACAAATTTATCTAGCTGGGCAGTAAGCGATCGTACATTATTCACAATTTCATTTACTTTACTTTTATTTTCGCCGGTTATTTCAGAAATATCACCTGTTAGCTTTTCAACGTTATAAATTATCCGACCAAGTGCCGTAGATGTGTCACCGGTAGGCCCTGTAGCTTTTCTCAGCGTTTCAGATAATTGCCCTATAGATTCACTAATTTTACCTATCTCTTTTAACATTGCGTTAATTGAGCCACGTTCATGCGCCGTTAAAATTTGCGAGCCATCTGGCAATGCCGGATCAGTTGAGCTACCAGGAACCAACTCTACATGGCGATCGCCAAGAATTCCGTCAGAGCGAAGTTCTACGTACCCAGTTTTTTTCATTGATAGGTCACTGCCAACCAAAACGTAAACGCGTGCCTTATCGTCTACTAGTTTGATTTTTTCAATTATACCAACTTTTATTCCGGCAGATTTTACCGCACTATTTTCGACAAGCCCTCCAGCATCTTGCAAATCAAACCAATATCTTTTTGATCTTGAAAAAAGACCTGGGCCTTCGTTAACTTTTAGTGACATAATGCCTATCAGACCAGAAACGATCACTATGAGCGCGCCCACTTTAAATTCAGGAGTTAAATTCATTATTCCTTTTTAAAACCTTTCTCAAGAAAACTTTGCACTAGCGGGATATCAGATTTAAAAAAAGTGTCTCTGTTGCCTTGTAACAAAACCCCGCCCTTATCAAGCATAACAATAAAATTACCTACGTTAAATGCTGCATGAAGGTCGTGAGTTACGACAATGCTTGTAGAACCTGGATGTTTATCATGAGTCGTTCGTATCAAATCATCGACCATTTCTGTAAGAATCGGGTCAAGACCGGTTGTTGGCTCATCATAAAGTAATATCTCAGGATCTAGTGCCAGCGCACGCGCTAAACCTACGCGCTTTCTTTGACCTCCTGATAACTCACTTGGTAACTTATGAAAATGCTTTTCTTCCATGCCAGAATCTTTCAGCTTCCTTGCTGCTGTTTCAATTATTGCGTCTGTCTCCCAATTTCGCCTATGCTCAATTATAGGAAAACACACATTCTCTAACACGGTCATATCGTCAAAAAGTGCGGCGTGCTGAAATAAAACACCAAGATGACAGCGAAAATCTATTAATTCTTCAGGACTCATCGCAGCAAGATCTTTGCCTAGTACGCAGATGCGGCCAGACGATGGCTGAACCAGACCCAATATGTGTTTTAACAGTACAGATTTGCCTGTGCCAGAAAAACCAATGATTGTCGTTATATGACCTTCTGGAATATTTAGATTTAAATTTTTTAAAACATAATCCATTCCGTCGAAGGTCTTGTTAAGGCTATGAATTTCAACAGCGTTCTTCATTACTTAATACCCATAACTTTATAGTAAAAACGAATGATATTAGTCATAAAAAAATTGGTTACTATGATAATCACCATACTGTAAACAACACCTGTGTTGGTGGCTTCTCCCACCCCTTTTGCTCCGCCTTTTGTATTATAACCGCGATAGGTACATATGGTAGAAAACAATACCCCGAACACTGCTGACTTAATAAGTCCCTCGTTTATATCTCGAGGATTAAGCCAAAGCTGAATTTTGTCCCAAAATATTGCTTCATCAAGTCCTAATACTTTTACACACAAAAAATAAGCACCAGTCATTGCTACAAAATCAAAAACTCCGCATAGTAGCGGCATCGCCACAAAAGCCGCTAAAATTCTTGGTGAAACCAAATACTGCTTTGCATCTATACCCATGACCTCGAGCGCATCAATTTGTTCAGAAACGCGCATTGTGCCGATACGGGCAGCCATTGCGCCACCTGCTCTGGCCGCAACTATAAGCCCGGTTAGCACCGGCCCAAGCTCTCGTGTTATACCTAGAGCAACAGTTGGGCCGACCAAGTTTACAGCATTAACCAGCTCAAACCCCAAATAAATTTGATATGACATTGCCATACCGGTAAATGCTCCGGTGAGCATAATTATCAGTAGTGATTTATTGCCGACAAATTCCATGTGCTTTATTATTTCATCGAAACGAAAAGGCTTTGTAAAAATTTGTTTAATAGACTCTGCACAGAAAAAAGCAATAGAACCAGTTTCTGAGAATAAAACAATAAGTGTTTGCCATATCGAAAGAAAAAAATTATCAATGGCCTTATCGATTTTGTCTCTGGTGCGCATCCATGCACTGATCATTCATACACCCTCGGGACTCGATCACTTAAGTTTGTTAAAATTTCGTAGGCATTTGTATTAATTTTTTTAGCCAACTGCTCAGCGCTAATATTTTGTGTGCGCTGTTTGCCGATAATTACAACTTCTTCGCCAATCCACCCTGATTGAGGCTCACTGATTTCTGTTAAATCAATCATAGTGAGATCCATACATACTATACCAGCAACCGGTACAATTTTACCTTTGCAAAGCATATTTCCAACGCAAGAAAAGTGTCGCCTAAACCCATCTGCATAGCCGATAGGAACAATGCCAATTACTGAATTACGCTTGGCGCGAAAGCACCCACTATAGGATACCGTTTCACCCTTTGAAATATTTTGTATAAATACAATTTTAGAATCTACGCGCATCACAGGATTAAGTTCAATTTTCTTCCAACTTTCGCGCAGTTTTGTATTCATGTTCATCAATTCTGGTTTTATACCATACAAAGAAATGCCGGGTCTTGCGCCCCATGTCCATCTACTTTTTTCATCTGTCAAATATCGCGCGATAAGTGCGCTACTATTCCACACGTGAGGCAAAACATCGGGGCTATCAAAATATTTTATTATTTTTTGAAATCTCTTTATTTGTACAAGAGTTCGTGATTTTTGCGCAGCATAGTCGTCACCAGCAAGT
>MEPT01000027.1:4144-6075 GCA_001769925.1 Bdellovibrionales bacterium RBG_16_40_8 | reverse complement strand
TTCAAAAAAATACTTATTTTTTTTGCTTCGCCCACTTCAAACCCAAGACGTGTCATGCCCGTGTTAAATTTAAGATGAATATTACACCTTCTTTTATTTGCAAACTTCTCAAGGGCAATCAGGCTAGCCCAAGACCCCACCACTGGCGTAAGATCGTAGCGCATAATAATTTTCGCCGCATTTTCATCAACATCTGGGTAAAAAACAAGAATATCACTTTTTTGAATATCCGCCTCGCGCAAACGAATAGCCTCTTCAAACAGTGCCACCCCGACAGCACTCACTCCTTCATTTTGTAATACTTGCGTAACTTTAATATCACCATGCCCATACGCATTGGCCTTAACCATTGGGCAAAAAAAATCTTTTTCTCTTACCATTTTTTTTAATTGACGAACATTATGTCGTAAATTGTCGATACTAATTCTGGCAACAGTCGGCCTGTGAAAATTAGACATTTTTTACCACAAAGTCAGGGACAAAACTAAACGGTGCTGCCGCTAAGCATATTTTATTGCTACCTTTTTTTCTGACCTCATACATCGCCATCTCTGAAGTATTAATTAATTCACCGACATCATGGCAAATCGAAGGATACTCACTCACACCCACGCTTATCGTAAGATTTTCTGCAGCACCCAAAATTGAAGAAAAATCAGCAGACTCGATAAGCCGTCGTATTCTCTCTGCCTTAATTGCCCCGCCCCTCTTATCAGTATGCGGCAGGCAAATAATGAATTGCCCCCTATCGGATCGCCCAACTATATCGTTTAACCTGCTGTTCTTTACAAGTATTTCTGCAAATGCCTTAAGAAGTTTAACTATTGCTTCACTAGAATGAATTAATGCTATTTCTTCAAAATTATCTATCGAAAGTGATAGCAAAGAGACCGGCATACCAATTCGTCGCGCCCTTGATATCTCTTCTTTTACTTTTTTGTACACAAAATCAGAATGAAGCACCTCAGATTCGATGTCATAAACTACAAATTTTTTAAGATACGCTTTCATTTCTAGATGTTCGTATTGGCGATGTAAAGAGTGTAAACATGCCCCCAAATAACTAAACTCATTTTGCTTGCCACTAACTACCTTAGCATCAACAAAAGGGATTATAAATACCCCTAAAACCTTACCCTTATAAACATGCGGAAAATAAAAAGCTGATTCACAACATAATCCCTTTTCAACAAATTCTCTTAACGCATATAAATTTTCAGGAGAATGTAGCATCTTCTCACCAAACCCAGGCTCTTTTTCAAGAAGATCGACTCCTATATCTGATATCTCAAACTCATCGTCAAACCCTATGGTCTCGGCAACAATAAGCGTTTTTTTTGTCGGATTATAACGCATAAAAATTGCCTTATTTGCTCGCAGTATGCGCACAGCTTCTTGAAGCCATAAACGATTAAGTTGTTCTCTACTGGCTACTAGCTCTATACCTTTTAACCAAATATTAAATATGGCAAAATTTGAATCTTGTACTGTAACAAGGTCTTCATCTTTAGTACGCGTTTGCCCATTTAGTAAAATATAATAATCAGTTTCTGCTGCTCGATCTACTGCCTTGAGTATTAAAAGTTGATTCGCTACTGGCCACACTATGCAATCATAAATACCGAGCTCATACAATTCGCAGGCCTTGACCATGTCCTTTTGCTCTACAAGAAAAATAATCTGAACATCTGGCAAAAAGGTTCGTAATTTTTTAATAAATTCTTTATGCGAATTTTTGCCAGTTAGAAAATACGAATCGTTATAAAACAAAACGATAATATGCGGTGGGGTTTTCAACAATTCAAGAATTAGAGTCGCAATATTAATACGCAATTCACAAGAATAACCAGCATTAGTTAATGTGGCTGCTATTTCTGATCCGCTCTTTAAATCTGAGCCCGCAACTACAACATTAAATGAGTTTCTGTATG
>MEPT01000027.1:1860-4025 GCA_001769925.1 Bdellovibrionales bacterium RBG_16_40_8 | reverse complement strand
CTCATGATCAGAAGATAAAGGTTTTAGCATTCCATTTATAGGAATTTGACAAACAATGCGTAAACCATCAACACCCAGACTCTCAACAATAATATCACCACTTAATGCGTGAATGTAGTTCTGCGCTAAAGCGAGATCAAGGCCCATAATTTTTGAGCCCGGCAGTGTCGTCTCAAAAGGTAGAAATAATTTTCTACGGTCTTCGGTCTTCAGTTCAGCGCCCCTACCTTCTAAAGAAACCTGCACCAGGCCACCAACTTTTTTTGTATTCAAAATAATTTTTTTTGTGCCCGCACCTTTAGCGACAAACTGTATAACAAACTGCACTAATGTTTTAAAACTTTCTTTCAATGACTCATAATTGCCTTTTACTGAAGTGTCATACCTAAAATTTTCTTCTAGTAAAATATTGTTCTTATTAATTTCAACTCTAAATATATCTACAACTTGGCTTACAATCGGATTCAATGAGACAATTTCTGCTTTAGCTTCTGTTTTACCGAACGTGCGGTGAAGAGCTTCGGTAAAATCACGTATTTTTCTGGCTTCTGCAGTTATCTTACTGAAAAGTTCTTTTAATGAACTTTCTGCGATTTGATTCTCAGCCATTTGCATAAGTCCTACTAGTACTGAAAGTGGCTCTCGCAGAAAACTCGCTACACCACCTGCAAACTCACGAATTCTGCTGTCACCGCTATCAACCACTAGTGGCGGCTGTTCTTTTTTACGCGCCCCTTGCGAGCGCGTTAGCTGATGTTGAAGAATGCGAATCTTTTGCTGATCTCTTGAACTTATATAAAATATTAAAAGCGTTAGTACCAGCGTGATTGCAGAAGTAACGATTGCCACTTCTATGATAAATCTGAAAAAAGTCTCTTTATTAGAGTTGAGCGGAGTTGACGCAACTACAAATAAATTTGTTTTTTCTATATGATCGTACCCCCCAACAATAACACCTTCAGATACGCCATTATATTTACCTGATGCTTCAGTAGCTTGCCCTTTTAATAATGCCGCAACTATAGAATGGTTGGTAACTTTACCGCCAACATATTGTTGATCGGGGTAACTGTACGCCGTACCCAAACCATCAACTACAAACAAAGATATTTTTTCGCCTTTCGAAATTAAGTTCACGTCTGAAAAAATACTTGTTGGTAAAACTCCGAAAGAAATTTTATTTTGTTGCAAAACCTCATTTTTAACCTGTACAGATGCCAACATCATAAAATAAATTTGACCATCCTGAGTTGCTACTCTAACCCAAGTCAAGTCATCGCCCTTTACGCGCTCAAGTGGTGAGCTCGGCAGCAAATTTTTAATCCAATCTACGTTCATCTGTGTATTGGCGCTTTTAATCCACTCAGGTACCCACCCATTAGACGCAGATGAGTCAGAATTTATTAGACCGACTGCTAAAAATTCGCTTGTAGGCAGCGCCACCATCTGACTTAGATCTTGGGCTTCTTTTTCAACAAGATGTGCCATTTTATCGGCAAGCATTTCACTACGATACTCAATTAAAGAATTAGCCCCTCGACGTAGCTGCATTGTGAACGACTGCTTGTCGTTTTTTATATCGCTACTGACAAGACTTGTCAGAAAATAACTTGCCGCTATTGCCGTCGCTAACACTCCTAGAATAGCTGTCGAGACAAGCTGAAAATGCGTTTTCATTAGCAACCTTCCATACCAAAATGAAGATACTCTTATGAGTAAAACACTAAGGATTGCGCAGATTTATTCTACGATCCACGTCGATATTGTCAAGAAAGCGACGAAGGTTACTTTTTTGCGTGGCAATATGCTATAAGATCAAGCTATGAAACATGAGCAATTCGATTTTTTAGTCATTGGAGCTGGTCTAGCCGGGCTTTCTTTTGCATTGAAGGCTGCTCCACTTGGACGTGTGCTCGTTATTAGCAAGACTGAAATTGAAAATAGCAATACTGAAATGGCCCAAGGTGGCATTGCTGCAGTTATGTCGAGTGACGATGATCCCAACAAACATGTGCAAGATACTCTTACCGCTGGCTGCGGTCTTTGTAGCGAACCTGTTGTACGTCATTGTGTAGATCAAGCTCCTAGTCGCATACATGATTTGGCAGAATGGGGCATTCAGTTCGATTTGGACGAAAATAAACAATACGCACTTACACAAGAGG
>MEPT01000027.1:0-1838 GCA_001769925.1 Bdellovibrionales bacterium RBG_16_40_8 | reverse complement strand
GAAGATCAGACCGGCCTAGAAATTCACCGCAAACTGATACAAAAAGTTCGTGAAAATTCAAATATTACGTTACGAGAAAATCACTTCGCCATTGAATTAATTTCGCTTAAGAAAATAAAACCCCTGCACTTTGGTCCAGACCGTTGCATCGGGGCCTACATCATCGATCGAAAAACTCAAGATGTTTACAGCGAATGCGCCAATTTCACGGTTTTGGCAACTGGCGGAGCTGGCAAAGCCTATCTTTATACCACAAATTGGAGTGGTGCTACCGGAGACGGCATCGCTATGGCCTATCGTCTAGGCGCACGTGTGGCAAATATGGAGTTTATGCAGTTTCACCCCACCTGTTTGTATCATGCTGAGTCACGTAATTTTTTAATTTCTGAGGCGATGCGTGGCGAAGGCGGAGAATTAATAAACGAAAAAGGCGATGCGTTTATGAAAAAATATCATCCGCTCGGTAGCCTAGCCCCACGTGATATAACAGCGCGATCGATAGATAACGAGATGAAAAAATCAGGGGCTGATTGCGTTTTTTTAGATATTACTCACCGACCCGCCGGCTTCGTAAAAAATCGTTTTCCAAATATTTACAAGCGATGCCTCGAACTTGGAATAGATATTACCAAAAAGCCTATACCTGTTGTGCCCGCTGCACACTATTTATGCGGAGGAGTAATGACTGATATTAATGGGCGCACCGATATTGATGGACTTTTTGCCTTAGGCGAAACCGCTTGCAGTGGACTACATGGTGCTAATCGACTTGCCTCTAACTCCCTTCTAGAATGTTTGGTTTTTTCACATAATGCTGCTCGATGGTTGGGCGAAAATAAAGCCAATTATTCAGAGCTTGATGCAATAGAATATTCAATTCCGCCGTGGCAGAGCAAAAATAAGAAAAACGAAGACGAATTGATTCTTGTCTCTCATATGTGGGATGAAATTCGTCGCCTTATGTGGGCTTACGTCGGCATCGTTCGCACCAATCGACGACTTGAAAGAGCACAACACCGACTAACAAATATTTTACAAGAGCTCGACGAATACTATTCTTCATTCAAAACCCACCCCGATATCATAGAACTACGTAATATTGCTATTGCCGCTGATCTTACAGTCAGGTGCGCGCTACAACGAAAAGAGTCACGCGGTATACATTATAATCTTGATTTTCCCTATTCTAAAGAGGGGTTAGCGGCTGACACCATCATAAGCACTATTCTTCAATAGCATCTCTTGCGAATTGTTTCTCATATTTTTTGAGTAGATTTTTAAGTGATGGTTTGTGTGCTGGTATTTTAACACATACAGTACTGTGCTCGTCAGTAGATTCTTCGCCTTGTAGTGCGTTTAAATCTATTTCTTCAGCAATAACAGAATCTTTTTGCGTAGCAATTTTATTTTTTTCGGCTTTTTCTAACTTTGCGTGCTGTTTTTTACTTAGCGGCTCAAGCATTAATTCGTCGTCAGGACTAGCAAAAGCAACTGAAGCCACCTTTCTTTCGACAGTTTTATTATTATTATTATTATTATTCTTGTTTTTCTTTTTATGTGGCACCGGAGAGAGAGTTACTGAAACTATTTTTTTCTTATTCTTTTTTGAGACTTTGGTACGTGCCTGAGCTGGCATCGCAACTACAGCAAGCGTAAGTACCATTATTAAACATGCATTAAATATTTTCATAGTTTTTTTTAGATGCAGAAAAAGTGCCAAAATCAAAAAAACTATTATTCACTACGTTACAGTACGTTAAATCATTTCGAGAAATTCTAGTTTTGATATGTTTAACTTATTAAATCTGACAAAAAGCTCTACACGTCTCAAAGTGATA
>MEPT01000026.1:25826-26136 GCA_001769925.1 Bdellovibrionales bacterium RBG_16_40_8 | reverse complement strand
GTTTTAGGTCTTGGTCAAGCTCCACACACAGGAGTTCGCCATGGCGTTGTGGTAAACATTGAGGCCACAACAGGAGCAATCAAAAAAACACGCGAAGAGGCTGAGCTTATGTCAGGGCTTAGTGCTGAAAAAATTTGGCTTTCTGTCGGTGGTATGCACATCCAATCTTTTGATTCAAGCGGTATGGTTGCAGTAAAAAATCGCGAAGTTACCAGTGAAGATGTAGAGCGAGTAATTGAAGCGGCAAAAGCAGTGGCTATTCCGACGGACCGTCAAGTGCTGCATGTATTGCAAAAAGATTTTAAGCTAG
>MEPT01000026.1:22716-25809 GCA_001769925.1 Bdellovibrionales bacterium RBG_16_40_8 | reverse complement strand
CTAGAGGGGCAAGAGGGTATCGTTGATCCACGCGGTATGAGTGGTATACGTCTTGAGGCCTCAGTGCACATTATAACTGGCAATCGAGCGATCATTCAGAATGTAGTAAAGTGTGTTGAAAAATCAGGCCTTGAAATTGCGGGGCTAGTGCTAACACAACTTGCTTCAGCTATGGCAGTACTTAGCGCTGACGAAAAAAATCTTGGTGTTTCAGTTGTCGATATTGGTGGAGGAACATGCGATATCATTACTTTTCAGCGAAGTAGTGTTACGCACACGGCTTGTATCCCGGTAGGAGGCAATAACTTTACTCATGATGTGGCGCTTGGCTTGCGTACAACTCAAATAAATGCTGAGGCCATCAAACATAAAAATGGTTATGCTGTTCGCGAGATGGCAGGGGCTGATGAAAGTATCGAAGTTGAGTCTGTTGGAGGGCGCTCTCCACGAACTGTTGCGCAATCTAGTCTTTGCCAAATACTAGAAGCTCGCGCCGATGAAACGCTTAAACTTATTCAAAAAGAGCTTCAAGAAAAAGGATTTGTCGGCAAACTTGGCTCTGGTGTTGTGTTTACTGGCGGCGCGGCCGTACTTAAGGGCCTTGTCGAAATGGCAGATTTCGTTTTTGATATGCCAGTACGCATGGGTTTACCGCTACGGCCTGGTGGACTTGCCGATGTTGTTAGTGGAGCAAACTATGCGACAGCAGTTGGTCTATTAATGTATGGATATGAACAGGACAAATCTCAAATTATTGAGCGTGAACTGCACCCAGGTGTGTCGGTGCGCGTAAGTGATTGGGGTAGGCGTCTAAAAGATTTTTTTGCAAATTCGCTTTAAAGCCCAAGGGGGGGGATATGTTTGAACTAGAAGAGACATCGAGTATAGGGGCAAATATTAAGGTTATTGGTGTAGGCGGTGGTGGTGGCAATGCCGTTCAGACAATGATTGAGGGTGGTTTGTCAGGTATTGAGTTTGTTGTTGCTAATACCGATCGTCAGGCACTTGAGGCCAATAAATCAAATAAAAAAATTCAATTGGGAGCAGATCTAACTAAGGGATTGGGGGCCGGAGCTAATCCTGAAATCGGTAAGCGCGCTGCGATTGAGTCTTACAACGACGTAGTTGAGGCTCTTGAAGGTGCTGACATGGTGTTTGTTACTGGCGGTATGGGCGGCGGTACTGGCACTGGTGGTGCTCCGATTGTTGCAAAAATAGCTCGCGAGCTTGGCGCGCTCACTATTGGTGTTGTCACACGACCATTTGTTTTCGAAGGTAAAAAACGTAAAAAACACGCAGATCAAGGTGTAAGCGAGCTGCGCGAGAATGTTGATACGCTCATTGTTATTCCTAATCAAAAACTGTTGACCGTAGCAGGCGAAAAAACTCCGCTTCTTGAAACATTTAAAAGAGCAGATGAAGTTTTGCTACAGGCAGTAAAGGGTATTTCTGACCTTATTAATATTCGTGGTCTGATTAATTTAGATTTTGCAGATATTCGTACGGTCATGGCCAACAAGGGTATGGCAATTATGGGTACAGGTGTGGCCAAGGGCGATAATCGTGCTGTTGAGGCTGCTTCACAGGCAATTTCGTCTCCGCTACTTGAGAATATTTCTATTGAAGGTGCTACTGGTATAATAATTAATGTCACTGGTGGCCCTGATCTAACATTATGGGAGGTTAATGAGGCATCTACTCTTATTACCGAAGCAGCCCATGAAGATGCTGAAGTAATTTTTGGTGCAGTAATAAATTCTGAAATGAAAGAAGAAATTCACGTAACTGTTATTGCTACTGGTTTTCAAAGTAGGCCGCATGATCAGGTAACAGATCAAGTTCAGCGTATGCAGTCTATGGCGCAGGCACAGTTAGATTCATTTGCTCAGGCTGAGATTTATCGTAATCTTATGCAACAAAGTATGAAGACTACTGAAGCGCCTATTCAACAGCCGGCTGAAAAGCTTTCACCACTTCCTCCTCAGGTAGAGGCAAAATCTCTGCCACGAGACATATTAATGGCCAAAGCGAAGGCTTTTCGCGAACAACAACAACACACAGGTGCTAAGAGCGAACTTGAACAACTTTCAATGCCGTTAAATGACAGTGGCGAGATTTCTGGCCGTCGTCTTGATTCTGCAAAATCTCCATTTGATTCTGACAGTCTTGATGTACCGTCGTTTATGCGCCGCCAGCCCGAATGACAGATAGGGCATATTTTATTTCAGACTTGCATTTGGGCTCCTCTACGGAGCCCAATTCTTTAGTGCTTATTAAATTTTTAGGATCATTTCATGGGCTAGATCAAATAACGCATCTTTTTTTACTTGGTGATATTTTTGATTTATGGATAGCAAATCATGATTATTTTAAAAAAAAATATGCTCCCATTGTAAACGAGCTGATTAGACTGCGTAATATTGGGGTTAAGATTCATTATTTTGAAGGTAATCATGATCTTTATCTTGAACACTTTTTTGGTCATGAGCTTGGATTTAAAATTTACCGAAAGGCCGATAATTTTTTAATTTTGGGTTATAGGGTTCGCGTAGAGCATGGTGATCAAATGAACCCGTATGATTATGGTTATAGATTTCTGCGATGGTTTTTGCGAACTTATCTTATGGAGTGGCTGGCGCCGCGTTTGCCAGAATGGTGTGTAGTTTGGCTTGGGCAGAGAATGAGTAAGGTGAGTCGAAGATACACGTCGAAAATGAAGGCTATTTCAGAAGAGAATACGCAAAAGGTCATCCATAAACATGCCAAGCGAGTATGGAGAAAAAATCCCTTCGATATTATGGTGTCTGGGCATATGCATATGCTTTTCGACACGAAGCTGCTTGTTGGTGAAGAAACTGTGGGTGAAATAGCGCGTGTTGTAAATCTCGGGGCCTGGTTTGATCGCGCGCGCGTGTTTACGATTACATCTGGCCTTATTGGTTTTCGCGATCTCAACTGATATAAAGGATTAAGTCATGAGTTTTTGGTACTTATATAACAAAGAAACAAAAAGGCGATTTGACAATTTATCTATCGAAAAAGCTCGTGAAAAAATTAAAAGCAACGAAAAAAATAATATCGACGAGTGGTACT
>MEPT01000026.1:17543-22693 GCA_001769925.1 Bdellovibrionales bacterium RBG_16_40_8 | reverse complement strand
TAACGAGCTTATAATAACCGAAAAAAAGAACGTGATGTATTTATTTTTCACCCAGCTTCGCATCGGGCAATTAAAATCTCGAGCCATATAATTGGCATAGGTTCTGATGCGTCACGGTTGTCATTTGAAGATACTTCACTTGAAGATTTTCGCCAGTGGCTCCGATTTCTTGTGGATTAAAAGGTACGCCGTAACCTTAGCCCAGCCCATCCACAACCTTTTAACGCATGTGCGACACATAAAAGTGCTTGGCACCTTTTTTAAGTCGAGCTAGAGTGCCCGCTAATGCCCGAAAAACAGAAACAGCGTTTACTTCTGTCGGTAGAAGATTTATCAGCCTCACAGGCTAAGCAGCTAATTCAGGTAGCGCAAAAATTAAAGCGTGGCGAGATTGGTGCATCAGAAAAAAAATCAGAAAAGAATCCAGCAAAGATTGTTATTTTAGCTTTCTTCGAGCCATCTACGCGCACAGCCTTGAGCTTTGAAATCGCGGCACTAAGGTTGGGGCTAAAACCTGTGAACTTTGCTGCTGCTGGTAGTACAAGTTTAGCAAAGGGTGAAAGCCTTCACGAAACCTTGGTAACGCTTATTTCTATGAAGCCAGATCTTTTGGTAGTGAGACACTCAGGTGATGCCAAGATCGAAGAGCAACTTGCGATCTCAGAGGTGCCAGTGATAAATGCTGGTAGTGGTACAAAAGAACATCCCACACAGGCATTACTAGATGCGATGACGGTATTTGAAAGGCGTGACAAAATTGAGGGAGAGAGAATTCTTTATGTTGGAGATATAGAGCACAGTCGCGTTGCGCGTTCTGGTAATAAGCTATTTTCGCGGTTAGGTGCGGCCGTTGCAGTTTGCGCGCCGAAAGAACTTATGCCTTCTACTAGCGATTGGGCTCAGGCTACGCGCTTTGAAAAATTGAGTGATGCGCTTAAGTGGAGCACGGTGTGCATTGGGCTTCGTCTGCAAAAAGAACGTCATAGCAAAAAACCTTACGCGTTCAACATTGAAGAGTATCGCTTAGATAAAAAGAATTTAAGTTCGCTAGCTACAGACGCTGTAGTTATGCACCCAGGGCCATTTATTGCTGAGCTTGATGTATCAGAAGAAATTTTAGATGATCCACGGTGCGCCATTCACGATCAGGTGACTAATGGAGTATATATGCGAATGGCGGTTATTGGAGAGATGCTTGGCTTATCTTATTCTTGAAACCGGTCAGATTTTCTCAGGTCGATTTCGCGGTGGGCGAGAGCGAGCAGGGGAGGTGGTATTTAACACCTCTCACTCTGGGTACGAAGAAATGGCCACTGACCCATCTTATTTTTCACAAATTTTAGTAACTACGGCTACTCAGCAGGGCAATTATGGAGTTAATAATTCGTTTTGGGAGTCGCGAAGGCTATGGATAAATGGCTTTGTTGCGCTCGAAATTCAGCAGTCATCACGAGACTCATCGTGGCTAAGTCGACTTATTGAAAATGAAATACCCGTATTGACAGATATTGACACTAGAGCGTTGACACTTGTTTTGCGCAGCCAAGGTACGACTTGGGGAAGTATCGTAAATTGTGATGATCTAGCGATAGCTAAAGATAGGGCAGTTAAACTGATAGAAGAGGCCAAAAAATTGCCAGCAGATTGGACACAAATTGTTTGTCGACAAAAAATTGAAGACCGCAAAGGAAAGATTCTAAAAGGTCCACGAATAGCTGTTTTGGATTTTGGGGCTAAAGAAAACATTTTGCGAGAGCTTGAGCTTCGTGCTCAAGAGATACGAATTTTCCCTTCAAATACGACGGCCGAAGAAATTTTAGCATGGAAGCCAGATGGCATTATGCTATCTAATGGTCCAGGAGATCCGGCTAAAGTCGAGGTCGGCACTCATACAGTGCGACAGCTTCTTGGCAAGAAATTTATTTTTGGCATATGCATGGGCCATCAGGTGTTAGCCCTCGCCTTGGGAGCTAAAACTTATAAGCTGAAATTTGGTCACAGGGGCAGTAATCACCCCATACGCGATGATATATTGGGTAAGGTTTACGTGACGAGTCAGAACCATGGTTATAATGTTGATAGCCAAAGCTTGCCCGAAGGTGTTCGTGTGACACATATTAATTTAAACGACAAAACAGTTGCTGGTATTGGTTGCTCTAAGTTTAGGTGCATGAGTGTTCAGTTTCACCCAGAAAGTCACCCGGGCCCCCACGATGCTTCACAGCTGTTTGATTATTTTATGAAAGAGTTATGATAAAATATAATCAACTGATAGATGATCTTATGCTGTTTTATGCTAGCGACGACTTTGCTACTGAAGCGGTAACGGCCAAAAATGAATTTTTTGACCTAGCTGGTATGTTCGACCAGCAGTCAGTAAATTTTGATTTGAAAATTGCGCAATTTACAGATTGGTACATTTTTTTTCGCAAATTAAGTAGTTTAAAACAAACTCCCATTGAGCATTTTGTTGATAAAAGGCCCAAGCCTATAAGTGAAGAAGACGAAATTTACTATCGAAATCTTGCCAATAATCGCTTTAGCCTTTTTGAATTTTTAAAATTAAAGGGCAATGATCTTTACGTGCGTGATCTTTTCTCAAATTATAAATTAATTATTAAAGATTCTTTTGTCACCCATGGTTTTGATATTGATGAATACTTTCAGGCGCGACTTGTTCCACACGAAGATTCTTTTTTATTTACATCAGCTTTTTGTATTCACCCACCTGAGGCGACAAAATTTATTCGTTCTGAAATTAAGCTAGTTGGTAAACTTTCTGAAAATGAACAAAAACCTGCTCGGGAGCTACTATTGCTCAGACTTTTTCGGATGCGAAATAAATTTGATCAGTATAAACACGTAGGTATAAAAGAAATTTACTCAAACCAATCGCGACTGCGAGTTTAATAATGGGTAGGTTGCCTAATATAAATAAAGTTGTAATTTTCGGTAGCGGCCCAATTGTTATTGGGCAAGCTTGTGAGTTTGATTATTCTGGTACGCAAGCGTGCAAGGCCCTTATGAAAGAGGGGCTTGAGGTTATTCTAATCAACTCTAACCCAGCTACAATCATGACTGATCCTGAAGTGGCTACTCGCGTTTACGTAGAACCACTTAAACTTGAATTTGTTAAAAAAATATTAGAAATAGAAAGGCCAGATGCAATTATCCCGACTCTAGGGGGGCAAACAGCACTTAATTTAGCACTTGAGCTTGAAAAGCATGGCATATTGAAGTCGCTGAATATTCAAATGTTAGGTGCAAAAAGTGATGTTATTCGAGCGGCTGAAGATCGCGAGCGATTTTGTCGGGTGCTTGATTCAGTTGGTGCTAAATATCCAATTTCAAAACTTATACGAACTTATGACGAGGCCATGGCCTTTGCTGAAAAAATGAGTCTACCACTCGTTTTAAGGCCCAATTTTACCTTGGGTGGTGGCGGTGGGGGCATTGCATACTCTTTAGAAGAATATAAAACAAAAGTTGCCATGGCTCTTCATGAAAGCCCTACATCTGAAGTATTAATTGAAGAGAGTATTTTAGGCTGGAAAGAATTTGAACTCGAAGTGATGCGTGATCATAAAGGGACTTTTGTAGTTATTTGTTCAATAGAAAATTTCGATCCGTGTGGAGTACATACGGGTGATAGCATAACTGTTGCACCACAACAGACACTTTCTGATTGTGCCTATCAGGCTATGCGCGATGAGGCAGGAAAAATTATTCACGCAGTCGGTGTTGAAACCGGGGGGGCAAATATTCAGTTTGCTGTGCATCCTGAAACTGGTGAGAGATACGTTATTGAAATGAATCCACGAGTGAGTCGCTCGTCGGCGCTAGCAAGTAAAGCTACGGGTTTTCCTATTGCGAAAATTGCTGCTCTTTTAGCTGTTGGCTATGCACTTGATGAAATTCGTAATGATATAACCGGCACTACGCCGTCTTGCTACGAACCAGCGTTAGATTATGTCGTGACAAAAATACCTAGGTTTGCGTTTGAAAAATTCGCCGGCGCGGCTGATTTGCTTACGACGCAGATGAAGAGTGTTGGTGAGGTGATGGCCATAGGCCGTACATTTAAAGAGTCTTTGCAAAAAGCAGTGCTATCACTTGAGGCCGACTCTAGGGGGCTTTCGGCAACTGTTAATTTTAATGAATCTCTACTTGCGCGACCTAATAGTCAGAGACTTTTTGTCATAGCACAAGCGTTTCGTAGTGGTCTTAGTGTTAGCGAAATTGCACGACTTACGCAAATTACGCCGTGGTTTTTAGAACAAATTGAAGAAATCATACAATTTGAGACTAAGTTAAAAAATTACCCGTCTTTGACTAAAGAAATACTTTTACAGGCTAAAAGATTAGGTTTTAGTGACGAAGCAATTGCCTCAATTCGTAATATTAAGGCCGATAGCGTAAAAGAGGCACGACATAAAATTAATCTTCGCCCGGCTTTTTTTCAAGTAGACACCTGCGCTGGTGAGTTTGATTCGCAAACCCCGTATTTTTATTCAACCTATTGGGGCCAACCGATGCCTTCGCGAGCTACTGATAAAAAAACTGTAGCCCTTCTTGGTAGTGGACCTAATCGCATTGGCCAGGGAATAGAGTTTGACTATAGTTGTGTGCGCAGTGTGCGCCGCTTTCAAATTGAAGGCTTACGAGTAGTGATGATTAACTCTAACCCCGAGACAGTTTCTACAGACTACGATATTTCAAATGAGCTTTTTTTTGAGCCTTTGGTTTCAGAACATGTTGCTGAGGTTTTAAATTTTGTTAAACCTATAGGATTTGTCGCGCAATTGGGCGGGCAAACTCCAATTCATATTGATGCAGAGCTTGTGAATAACGGCTTTCATCTTATCGGTTCAACACTTGATACTATTGATCTCGCCGAGGATCGTGGCCGGTTCAATGCCATTTGTCAGGAGCTTGATTTTGCTATTCCACAATCAGGTCTTGCCACTAATATCAGCGAAGCAAAAAAAATTATTGAGCGAATAAATTATCCGGTACTTTGCCGCCCAAGTTATGTGCTAGGTGGCCGCCGTATGGAGATTATTGAAAACGAATATGAAATAGAAAGTTATTTTTCGCGTTATGGTGAGTTTTTCACTAGCAAAACTCCATGTTTGATTGATGAATTTCTT
>MEPT01000026.1:17209-17502 GCA_001769925.1 Bdellovibrionales bacterium RBG_16_40_8 | reverse complement strand
GGCATTATTGAACATATTGAGGCCGCTGGAGTTCACAGTGGCGATTCTATGGGGGTTATTCCACCGCAGCGATTAAAGCATGAAACTTCGCTGAAAATTGAAGAGCTTGCGATTTGTCTTGCTAAGCGATTAAAAATTCGGGGCTTTCTAAATTTGCAACTTGCTGTAAAAAACGATGTTATATATATGCTCGAGGCTAATCCGCGTAGCTCTCGCAGCGTACCGTTTATTGTGAAATCGGCAGGTGTGCCACTTGTAGATCTCGGCGTCTTAGGGATGTTAGATCGACCGAA
>MEPT01000026.1:16382-17181 GCA_001769925.1 Bdellovibrionales bacterium RBG_16_40_8 | reverse complement strand
AAAAGTGGCGGTAAAGGGAGTGGTGTTCCCATTTAAAAAATTTTTTGAATCTGACACAATATTAGGGCCAGAGATGAAATCAACTGGTGAGTCTATGGGTCGCGGCGAAGACTATAGTGAGGCTTTATTAAAGGCGCTTGTTACAAGTCAGCACGCCCTGCCGCAAACCGGAGAAGTTTTTATGTCGCTTCGTGAAAAAGATAAAGGCGAGCTTTTAGGTGTGGCAAAAGAACTACTTGAATTAGGCTATACTATTTCAGCCACAGGCGGTACTGCACGATTTTTTAATTCAAACGGAGTTATGTGTGAAGAAATTAAAAAGGTTCATGAGGGGCGCCCCAATTGCGTAGATAGGATTCGCTCGGGCCAAGTGGCTTTTGTTATAAATACGACCTCTGGCCGGCAATCAATAGAAGCCAGCGCCAGCATTCGTCGCAGCTGCATTGATTATTCGATTCCCTGCATTACAGAAAGTGATGCTGCACAGTCATTTCTCATCGCGTTGAAGAGAAGCCAAGTGAAAGACTTTACAGTAAGCCCACTTACGCTTAACGTTTATAGTTGATATGTCAGTTTTAAAAGTTAGTGAACTTAAAAAATCATATAAGCGTGGCTTTATTCCGAAAACCTATGAGGTGCTTAAGGGCGTCTCATTTTCTTTACAAGAAAAAGCTATTACTGGGTTTTTGGGTGGCAATGGAGCCGGCAAAACGACTACAATTAAGTGTCTAATGGGCTTAGCGCACCCACAAGCAGGCAGCATTGAATATTTTAATCATGAGCCTATTAGTGAAAAGGT
>MEPT01000026.1:10102-16361 GCA_001769925.1 Bdellovibrionales bacterium RBG_16_40_8 | reverse complement strand
TTTTTATGAACATTTAACAGGCGAAGAATTTTTATTATTTTATGGCGAAATATCAATGAATATTAAGCGCAAAGACTTGCTCCAGAGGATTGAAAAACTGCTAAAAAGAGTCGATCTTTTAGCGGCAAGACATAAAAAATTAGGCGAATATTCAAAAGGAATGTTGCAAAAAATTGGTATAGCGCAAGCACTCATTCATGACCCAGAACTGGTGATTCTCGATGAGCCTATGTCGGGGCTTGACCCAGATGGGCGCTATTATCTATCTGAGATAATACGTGAGACAGCGCGCGAAGGTCGTTCGGTATTTTTTTCGAGTCATCTTTTACCAGATGCTGAAGCACTCTGTGAGCGATTAGTTATTTTAAAAGGTGGCAAGGTTTCTTATGAGGGCAGGCTTGAGGATTTTTTAAAAAAAATGGGCGATGCCGCAGTTATTAGTTTTATAAAAAACGGCCAAAAAACAAGAGTGCGCGTTGAAGATGAGGAATCGCTACAAAAAACTCTTATTGAGCTTATGCGCGATGGCGCTAAAATTGAAAGCATACATAAAGATAGAAATCTCGAACAGGCATTTATTAAAATGGGCCTGCATGAAAGTTAAACGACATGACATTAAAGATCATTCGGATTATCGCAAAAAATACCTATAGAGAAATTATTCGTGATCGCATTTTATATGGCATCATGGTGTTTGCGGTAATGTTAATAGGGCTTAGCCTAGCACTTGGCCAATTAAGTTTTGCTGAGCAAACGCGAATTACAATAGACTTTGGCTTTACTGCCATTCACCTAAGTGCAGTTATACTTTCAATCTTTGTTGGCAGTACCTTAGTGGGTAGAGAAATTGAGAAAAAAACTATACTTACGTTACTTGCAAGACCTATTTCACGCACGCAATTTATAGTGGGCAAAAGTTTTGGGCTAATGGCAGTTATTTTTGTAGCCAGTATTTTATTATCTATCGTGTTGGGGTGCATTCTTTGGGCTATGCAAATGACTTTTAATGAGTCTTTTCTTGTTGGTCTATATGGCATTTTACTTGAAGCCGGAATTCTTATGTCGTTCACACTTTTTTTTGGTTGTTTTTCTTCTCCGATGCTTTCGGTTTCATTTGTAATCGGTGTTTTTTTAATTGGTCATTGGCAAGACAGTCTTAAATTTTTTGCCACGAAGAGTGAGGCGCCAGCCTTTATTCTGCTTTCGCAGGCGGTAAAAACCACTTTGCCAAATTTCGAATTATTTAATTGGCGCTCACTTTTTGTTTACAATGATCCTGTGCCGTATCACGATGTTATGTATAGCACGCTTTATGGGTTTGCCTGGATGGCACTTCTTATTACTCTTGCTGCGATAATTTTACGAAAGAGAGATCTTGGGTAGCGTAATCGGCTTTTATTTTTTTGTGTTTGGCGCATGTTTTGGTAGTTTTGCCAACGTAGTTATTTATCGATTACCAAAAGGTGAAAGCATAATCACACCACGCAGTCGCTGTATGGCTTGTGGGCAATCAATCGCCTGGACAGACAATATTCCTATTATATCTTGGTTTTTACTGCGTGGCCGTTGTCGTAAATGTAGAGCAAGTTATTCATTTCGCTACCCACTGGTTGAGTTAATTATGGCTAGTTTATTTTTGGGTCTATATTTAAAACTCGGCTTTTCTTGGCTTCTGCTAGAGTATTTAGTTTTCACTTTTGGATTGGTCACTGTAAGTTTTATTGATTTTGATCATATGATTTTACCTGATGTATTTACGCTTTCAGGAATAGTGTTGGGGCTAACCGGGGCGTTAATTAATCCAGAACGAGATTTTCTTTCATCTCTTTGGGGAATGCTTTTAGGCGGCGGCTCGCTTTATGCTGTTGCTGTTATTTATTCGGCTCTTCGCAAGCAAGAGGGCATGGGTGGCGGAGATATAAAGCTTCTTGCCTGGATTGGGGCCCTTTTGGGCTGGACTTCAGTCCCGTTTGTAGTGCTAAGCTCTAGTGTTATCGGGAGCATTGTAGGCTCAGTGAGCATGATTAAGAAAAAAGATGGTCTGTCACACGCGATACCGTTTGGACCCTATCTGGCACTTGGGGCTTTGCTATATATATTTTGCGGCAAAGAGCTTTCAGAATTATATATATATTTGTTCATTCCCTCCCTCGGAACGACGAATTGACATTTGATGTCGAGTCCGATCTAATCTTTAATGGGATTAAGTAGTTAGCTAAAATGGCATGAGGCCACGGTTGGTCAAGGATGATATCGTTTTTTGGTAAAAAAAAGATAATTGGTCTTGATATTGGCTCAAGCAGCATCAAGGCAGCTGAACTCGATGTGGGTAAAAAAAGTTCAACCCTAATCGCCTTTGGTATTGTTCCGACGCCGCCGCAGTCTTACGTGAATGGTGATATAGTAGATCCGCAAATTATATCAACAGCCATACGTGAGTTACTTTTAAAAATAAAAACAAAACGAAAACATGCAGCAACAGGACTTGGTGGGACAAGCGTTATAGTTAAACGTATAACTATACCACGAATGGACGAAAATCTTATTGCTGATCAAATTCGTTGGGAGGCAGAGCAGTACATACCCTACGATATAAACGAAGTTAATCTAGGCTACGAGGTATTAAAAGGCGCAAGCAGCAACAAAGAAAACATGGATCTTCTGCTTGTGGCGGCTGTGCAGGCGCACGTTATCAAATACACTGAGGCTTTAGCACTGTCGGGATTAAACTGCGCGGTGCTTGATGTAAGTGGATTTGCTTTGGTTAACTGTTTTAAGACTAATTATGGTGATATGAGTGGACAAACGGTGGTTTTGTTAAATGCCGGAGCTACTGCTACGACTATGGTGGGTATTGAAAATACTGAGGTGGTTTTTCTTCGCGATATTCCAGTCGGAGGTTTGAACTATACATTGGATCTGCAAAAAAGCTTAAATATTAGCCTAGAAGAAGCTGAGGCGATGAAGTTGGGAGCTGCATCAGGAAGAACAGTACCAGAAGAGGCAAAGAGCGTGATCAAGGCCACTAACGATGTGATATGTGAGGAGCTTAAATCAAGTTTTGATTTTTTTCTTAATTCTACTAAATCACAAAACATTACGCGCTGTTTTGTCACAGGCGGTGGGGCGAAAACTTATGGTTTCTTAGATGTAGTTTCAAAAATTTTACCTTGCGAAAAATTAGATCCATTTCTTAAAGTCAGGGCAAGTACTAAGGTGTTCTCTCAAGAGTACTTAAATCAAATTCGAGATTTTGCTGCTGTGTCGATCGGTCTTGGGTTAAGAGATGTGAGCGATGCATGATTAAGGTAAATCTATTGAAGAATCGCGGCAGTGGCGGCTCTACTGTCAAGACTGCAGCAACTGAAATCAATTATGAGGTGTCGTTTGATGAGGCAACGCTTGAAGACACAGGCGGCCTAGGTCGAGATGCTATCGTAAAAATAGTGCTAATTTTTTTAACCACAGTAATGCTCATGGTTTATGACGGGTATAACGTAAGTAGTCTACAAGAAAAATTAAATCAATTGGGCGCAGAAAAAACTAAGTGGGCGCAAGAACTTGAAAAGAAAAAACCAATAGTTGGCAAAGCGCGTGAGATGCAAAAAAAGATTTTAGAGTTAGAGGCACGTATCAAGGGCATTAAAGATCTATCAATGACTAGGCTTCGCGAAATTAGAGTTGTCGATTACATTCAAAATATTATTCCTGAAAAAGTTTGGTTAAAATCGCTTGATTTCAATGAAACAGAGTTGAAAATTGAGGGCGGCACTATTGCTGATGATCAATTAAGTAAATTTATTGAAACGCTAGAGGGTAAATCTTATTTTAAAAACGTCATATTACTCAAGGCGGTTGAAGAAAAGTTAGACAAGGGAACGGTGAAGGCTTTTACAATTTCAAGTACACTAACAGGTGCGGACTAGATATGTTAAAGATATTTCAAGGATTAGCTTTTGGCCGTGCGTTTATTATCGGTCTTGTTATCGGAGCGACTTACTATTCTGCCTATTACGACGGAGGCAGTAAACTTGAGCAACAAATTAGCGCGGTTAATGACGAAATTTTACAAAGTAAAAACGAGATTGAAAGCGTTAAAAAAGCTATTGCAGATGCCGAGCGTTATGAAAAAACAATGAGTAATCGTGAAGTCGAAATGCAGAAGGTTTTGCAAGCAATACCTGAAAAACTTGATGCTAATGATATGATGCGAACTATTTCTGTTGAGGCAAAAGGGGTTGGCGTCGAAATTAACGGATTAGTTTCTAGGCCAAGCACGCGCTCTCAACAGAATGATAGTGGAAAATCATTTTATGAAGAAGTACCAATAGATATCGATCTTACCGGGACCTACGGGCAGATAATGCTTTTTTTATCGAACATGACCCGGATGGATAAAATTATAACCGCAAGCAAAATGACATTTGCAGTGTCTGCAAAAGGAGGACAGCCGCAATCAGTTTCGGTGGTGCCCAATATAAATTTAAAAGCCACCTTGGTTGCTTATCGATACTCACATGAGATTACAAAAGATGAAACTGGCGGAGGGAGGGGTAATAAAAAGGACGGTGATAATGACTGAGCGTATTTTTTCGCCGCTATTATACGTGTTTGTGGGGGTTATTAGTTTATTATTAGCTATTTTTATTACATCTCATATAGTGCGCCCATCTCATTCGCAATCCGCTCAGGATCTAGAAAATACCCAAGAGCATAAAGAAATTATATCTCCCGAAGCTGCAAAAATTGCTGTTCCCAACGCTCTTTTAAATGCCGTGCAAAATGCGGCAAAAACAGTACCTGCGGATAATCAAACTGCATCGACGTCAACTGAGTCACAGGGGCCTATAGAACAATCAACATCTGCAGAATCACCAATTACGACGACACCTTATGCTGATAGTTTACCGTTTCTCGAGCCCTATGTTTTTGACACCAGAGAAGGTAGAAGAAATCCATTTCGTTTACCGCGAACCAGTGAAGGATCTCAGCTTGATCCGCTTTTGCCAGGAACGCCCCTTGAACATTACGATTTAGATGAGCTCAAATTGGCAGGCATTATGTGGGATATAAGGACACCCAAGGCAATGATCATTGATCCTAACGGTGAAGTGCATATTTTAGGTAAAGATGAGCGTATTGGTCGTAAGCACGGATACGTAGCGGCGATTCGCGAAGGAGAAGTAGTTGTTGTTGAAATGACAACATTTAATGGCGAAAATACATACTCAACAAGAGTTTTGCATATAGGCAAATAACAGGAGTGTCACGAATGACAAAAAATAAGCGCAGTTCTATCTTAAACTTTATTTGTATTGGTCTTATGGCGATAACACTTGTGTCCTGTGCGAGCACAAAAAATGCAGATGACGAATCCTTTAGCGAATTGACCGAAGACGCTACTGAAGATGCTGCTGGAAAGCAGGCAAAGAGCGATATGGACGAAGATAATACCGAAACTGAACTTGAGGATTTTGCTGACGGGCAGATAAAAGACGAACCGATAAAAGACGAACCGATAAAAGACGAACAGCTACGAGAAGAACCGTTTCAAGAAGAGCTTCAAGCACAAGAAACTCCAGCTCCCGAAGAGCCACAGGTTTCAGAAGATCTGATAACTGAAAATACTGCACTACCAAATAGCGTAACTGCGATTAATTATTTATCGTCTGCTAATGGTGGCACCATTGAAATTAAAACAGCAATACCAGCGGTCTACAACGTACGCGCAAACGAAGATACCAATCAATATGTGATTGAAATTAAAAACGCTACACTTTCAGAGTCGTTACGCCGGCCATTTATTATGAAAGATTTTACAGGGGCTTTTGGTACAGTTAATGCCTATCAAAACCCCGGCGGTAATGTTTCGCGAATCGTATTGCAATTAAAAAAATCAGGAGAACCCGTAGTCACCCAAGAAGGCAGCACTCTACTTATTATGCCGCCTGGGCAATCGCCAGAGGTTACTGTTGCAGTAAATGCTAAACCTGAGATTGAGGAGGCTGATGATACTTACGCCGGTTCATCATCTGACGAAGCTTCATATAATGTTAAAGAGGCCAGAAAAGATGATAAAGTTCTTTCAGCGCGCACTCTAGACGAGTTTCTTACCGGTAGCGGCAAGTTTTATGGACGACCAATTTCTATTCAAACTAACGATGCTGATGTGCGAGACGTTATCTCATTTATAGCCGAAGAAAGCGGCGTCAATCTTGTTATTTCTGATGATGTAGATGGCAAGGTAACTGTTAAATTG
>MEPT01000026.1:6300-10052 GCA_001769925.1 Bdellovibrionales bacterium RBG_16_40_8 | reverse complement strand
AGGGCTGGGTTATGTTCGCCAAGGTAATGTGCTACGAATAACCAAGCTTGCGACATTGCAGTCTGAGGCCACCGCCGCCAAGGATATCGTTGAGGCGCAAAAGCGTTTAACTCCGTTAAAAATTAAGATTATGCCGGTAAGTTATGCGGCGATAGAAGATTTGACCACGCAAATTAAGCCATTTCTAACTGAATCTCGCGGACAAGTTGTGGGAGATAAACGTACGAGCTCTATTATTATTACTGATACGGCTGAGGCTTTAATGCGGGTTGAGCGCCTTATTAAAGAGCTAGATATTCAGCCGACGCAAGTAATGATAGAAGGCAAAATTGTTGAGGCAAGCGAGAATTTTACGCGTCAAGTGGGCGTTAACTGGAGTCTTTCAGGTTCACAAATCGATATATCTAAAAAAGGCGGAATTAACGGAACACCTCTTCGTATGACACCGCAGTTTGGCTCAGCGCCTTTAGATGCTGCACAACTACAATCGGCAAATGGTTTTTTAAATTTGCGTGTTGGTACTTTAGATTTTTTAGGCAATCTTGATGCAACGTTAAGCCTGGCGCAGTCTGATAGTTTGGTGCGAATCATATCATCGCCGCGAATTGTGACCATGAATAAAGAAAAATCCTTAATTTCGCAAAAAGGCGAAGTTATCACTATTAAAGCTACCGTTGACCAAAACAACAACAAAACATACCAGGCTGAGCGCACACCTGTAGAACTAAAATTAGATGTGACTCCACAGATTACTAATGAAGGTAGCGTTGTTCTAGAGGTTGATTTGACTAGACAATTCGCTGGTGCTCAGGTTGATGCTGCCACGCGCGCCCGACCCATTAACACGCGTCAGGCAAAAACTAAAGTTCTAGTGCCAAGTGGGCAAACGGCTGTTATTGGCGGTATTTATCAAAGTGATGAGACACAGTCTGAGACTGGTACGCCAGTTTTGAAAGATATTCCAGTTTTAGGTTGGCTTTTTAAGCAAAGGTCTTCTGATCGGCAAAAAAACGAGCTGCTGTTATTTTTAACCCCAAGAATTTTAAACGCCAAAGAGCAATCAGCAGCGAACTGATTTCTTAAGTTAACGTCCCATTGCGTAGCCAGTCATTTGCAGTCGCTCAATTGGGTCGCCATCAGCATCTACAAAATAACCTTGGCTAGAAAGACTTATCTCATATGCAGAATTACTCGTTGCGGGTAAGCCGGAATAGTACCACTTCTCTTGTATCGAACTACTTATGTCTGTAAAGTCACAACTATCATTCAGACCGGTAAATACTGCTCCTGCCGGTATCTCCGCTAAATAAGGGCGTGAGCTTGCAGAATTACCGCAGGTTATATTGGGGTCAATGGTGATAGTTGTTTTAGCGGGAGCTCCATAATTAGTGCCAGTTATCTCAGCAATTATTGTGACTAAGACAAGATCATTCTTTGATTTATTGTTCACTTTTGAACCTAGTAGAAACCACGGGCCTTTGACGATTACCTTTTCATGAGTGAGGGAGTCGTTATAAGAGAAGTCTGCATTAATAACTATTGGATCATCAGGAATAGGGCTATATTCTACATCATTTGAAAGCGAATCTTTACCCCCACACTGGGCAAGCCCAGCAATCGATAAACACATAAGAATCATGGTTGCGAATCTTTTATTGAAGCACATCAGGCAGACCCCCACATTAATTTCAACCTGTATGTTTTATCGACATAATTCTCTAAAATATTTAGTCAAATTTTTATATTGCCCAGTGTTTCAATATGAGACTAAAAAGAGCCATGGATTTATTCACTCACGCACCGTCGTTAGATCTGCCACTGGCTGAAAGACTACGCCCCAAGACGCTAGCCGAGTTTATTGGCCAACAAAAATTTGCTGACCCCGCTAGACCTCTTCTACGTAATTTGCGCGAAAAAAATTATCTGCCCAATCTTATATTATGGGGGCCGCCAGGTACCGGTAAAACAACTTTTGCTAGACTTATTAGCACAGAAGCCAAGGCCAATTTTATTAGTTGTAACGCGATCGAGACTGGTGCCAAAGATCTTCGTGAAATTGGAGCTTCAGCACAGCGGCGTCGTGTTGAGTTTCAAGAAAAAACTATTTTATTTATTGATGAAATTCATCGATTAAACAAATCTCAACAAGATGTGCTTTTACCATTTACCGAAAAAGGCGATTTAGTTTTAATCGGCGCTACGACTGAAAATCCTAGTTATGAATTAAACTCAGCTCTTCTGAGTCGCTCGCAAGTTCTAGTTTTTGAGCGACTAGCGACTGCAGATCTACAAATTCTACTTGAGCGAGCAGCGGGGTTTGTAGAAGTTAATCTTGGTGATATTTTGTCGTCAGAAGCCACATTAGGCTTTCTCGCCTCTATCTCAGGAGATGCTCGCCAATTACTTAATATTTTTGAATCACTTATTTATGTGTTTAAAAATAAATCTAGTGAATATCAATTTCCGTTAAGTGTTGAAGAATTTTCGAAATTTAATTTCTCAAGCACTATTCGCTACGACAAAAAAGGCGATGAACATCACGACACCATTTCCGCATTTATCAAGTCGGTGAGAGGTAGCGACCCTGATGCCGCCA
Organism: Bdellovibrionales bacterium RBG_16_40_8; assembly: GCA_001769925.1. Lineage (GTDB taxonomy): Bacteria > Bdellovibrionota > Bdellovibrionia > Bdellovibrionales > UBA1609 > RBG-16-40-8. The sequence goes on along the minus strand of MEPT01000026.1, from coordinate 7,456 downwards.
TTTACTATTTAGCGCGTATGCTCGAAGGTGGCGAAGATCCGGTTTTTATTGCTAGAAGGCTAGTAATTTCGGCTTCTGAAGACGTTGGCAATGCTGATCCAAAGGCCTTGCCCCTTGCCGTGGCGGCGTTACAAGCTGTTGAGCTTGTAGGTATGCCAGAAGCGCGTATTAGTCTTGCTCAAGTAACCACTTATCTTGCGTCTGCCCCTAAATCAAATCGCGCCTATATGGCCATTAATTTAGCGCTTGAATTTGTCAGAAAGACCGGGGCACTACCTATACCGCTAAGTTTGCGCTCGGCCCAAACTAAAACGGCAAAAGAGTTAGGTTATGGCAAAGGGTATAAATATTCTCATGATTATGAGCGAGGTTTTGCTAAGCAAGATCTGTTGCCAAAAGAAGCACTTGATAAAAAATTTTACGAACCATCAAATCACGGGTTTGAAAAAAATATTCTTGATTATTTAGCGTGGTTAAGAGGTGAGTAAGTTAAAGGTTTTTGCTGGCTACGATGCAAACGCACTCTGTGCTACCTTGAGTTTTAAAAGAGTGCTTAGTGTTTGAAGGGATAACAATGCGATCTCCGGCTCGTAAAAGAAGCTTGTTGCCGGCAATGTCGAACACCACTTCGCCTTGGGCAACAGTGCGTACTTCATCAAAAGGGTGGCGATGCCAGTCGATGGTTGTATCAGGAGGGAACGCCTCTTCGTGAGGGGTCAGCCCTTCTGCCTCAAAAAGAGATCGAATTTGTTTTTTGTCAGGCACTATAGGTGCTTGCCAGCGGTGAATAATCATAAAACTCCCTAAAACGTCTCATTCATATGCAGGACAATAACCCAAAAAATCGTCGTTGTCTCAAGTATTTATTAGTCTTGTCGAATAGTCCTAAGAAGACAGCGTTATGGAGGCTATTTGGATCACTCACATAAATCAGATGTAACAGCAGTAGAGGCAGAGCAAGTAATAACAAGCTTTATAGAACGTTCAGTAGGGCTTCAATTGAAGCACGAAAATGGAGAAATTTCTATTCGGCAAAAAGCTGACAGTCGCAGTATGAGCTTTTCGGTATGTAAAGTTGAAGAAGTACTATCACGTCAAGACTCAGATGGGCGAGATTTTCTGCAAGTCAATTTCTTGGACGGTAAGAAAATATTAA
>MEPT01000026.1:5943-6243 GCA_001769925.1 Bdellovibrionales bacterium RBG_16_40_8 | reverse complement strand
CCGAAAGTTGTGACCACCCCTGATTTAGTGAGTGTTGTCGAAGCTATAGAAGAGAGCGTTAACACACACGGACATCGGGCTGAAGAAATTGATGTGCTACGCCGTGTTTTCGATTCTGTACTAAACGGCGCAGAGGCCGTAGGCTTCGATTTAAACACTGAGCGTAACTGGCTAAACCTCATTGCCCGCAAGGGCTCCGCCTAATAAAAGGTGCCAGGCGCTTTTATGTGTCGCATGCGCGTCAAACTTATGCTTGACGTATTCTTTGAAATAGTAAATCTTATCGCCTCATTACACGTT
>MEPT01000026.1:0-5844 GCA_001769925.1 Bdellovibrionales bacterium RBG_16_40_8 | reverse complement strand
TGGGGCCGCGTCCCGAAGTTGGTGGAAATTCACGAGTTGACGCCAAGAAATTCATCGGCAACAACACCAGGTTGATCAACTGCGTACTTTGCAGCCACGTGATATATTATAAAGTGCGTGACCATTACAAAGAGTCTGCTGGATGCTATCGAACTAAACGATAAAACTTGCCAAATACCTTGATTTCCCAAATAATTATTGTGTGAGATTATTTGCTTTAACCCTGGCCTTGGCTGGTCTTATTCAGACTCCTTTTGCAAAACTGCTGTGCTTTCATGACCAGCTTTTACATAGTAAATTTTCAAAGGTCTCTGAGCATACCGATCATGACGACGCTGACGAACACACCCACTCAGAAGCCTCACATGTTCATAAACACCGACATTCTCCAGATGAACCCGAGCATGAGCATCCTCACAGCCATCTCGCCACTAGTTTTTATGATTATTCCATATATTTTAAGGTAGCTCCGGCGCATGAATATCCCCTCGTCGTGGAACACCAACAATTTGGGAATCCATCGGACCCCAAATTGCCAATAGTAAACGCGGATATATTTCGCCCTCCAATTTGCGCTTAATCGCAACCGTAAAAATTTAAAATATAACTTTAATTTCAAGGAGCAAAAATGAAATTTTTGGCTTTATTGTTCTCATTGCTATGCGCCCCAAGTTTATGGGCTCATGGCATCTCAGCTGCCGACAAGCAGGCGATGCTGGATGGAGGTTATCTCAGATATATCTGGCTTGGTGCGACCCACATGCTAACGGGTTACGACCATTTGCTGTTTATATTCGGGGTGATCTTCTTTTTAACGAATTTTAAAGACATCGTTAAATTCATCAGCGTCTTTACGCTGGGTCATTGTATTACGTTAGTCTTCGCGACGTTTTTCAAAATCACTGCCAATTACTTTTTAATCGATGCGGTTATTGCATTGAGCGTAATGTACAAGGGGTTTGAAAATATCGACGGCTTTAAAAAATACTTCGACTGGCAACCGCCGCCGCTTTTAACCATGGTCTTTGCCTTCGGACTAATCCACGGCTTTGGTTTATCCACCAGGTTGCAGCAACTACCCCTTGGCGAAGATCAAATCGCCATGCTGATTCGGATTCTCTCATTCAATCTGGGAGTCGAAGTCGGCCAAATCGTGGCGCTTGCCGCGATGCTGGTGGTATTAGAGGGATTGCGAAATCGCCCGTCGTGGAATAAGTTTGCTTATGCCGCAAACGTCGCGTTGATTGCAGGAGGAATTTTTTTATTCAACATGCAGTTTCACGGCTATTGGCACAGCTCTGACCCGGATTCGTTCCCGTTAAACAAAGATGACCATTCCCATGTCCATCAGGACATGGGCGCTGAACAAATGAATTCGCACTAATAACAAAGGAGAAAGAAATGAAAACACTAATTATAATCGCTACCGCTCTAGCCTGCAACTTTGCTTGGGCCCACGGTGATCACGCAAAACCCGTCGTAAAATGCCTTGCAGCCTGCACCCAGACCGAAATCGAAACTGCTATTCCATTGGCTATTGATGCTCTTATTGCGGGAGGAATGGTTACTCCTGAATGGAAAACGGCGAAAGTAGAAAAGACCGAGTCAAAGCAGTTTAAAAAAGGTCCTGAATGGGTAACAACGCTGGTTGATGCAAAACAAAAAGATACTGCGAAACAGCGCCTTTACATTTTTATTACTACGAAAGGTTATCTCAATGGCGCAAACTTTACGGGTAATTAATTTTGTACAGATGATTCTTTTTGGCTCCTTCGCTCTTGCAGGCGAAGGACACGGCCATAGTCATGGACCTGAAGTCGACCATACCATGCAGGTCATTGGCGCTCTTGTCATTCTAGTTATTGCCGGAATCGTCGTTTGGTTTCTTAATTATAGAAAGAAATGAAATTCTAGAATAGTTTTGCGGGCGGCATATTTGCCGCCCATTTTTAAAGGAATTTTTTTATGTTTTACGCCGTCAAAGTAATTATTAGCGCCCTTCTCATCGTTGCCGCTTCTGAATTAGCAAAAAGATCCCCGTCACTAGGCGGGATCATTGCCTCACTGCCGCTCACGTCACTTCTTGCGATCATTTGGCTTTATCGAGACACAAATGACATTCAGCAAATTCAGTCTTTATCTTACGGGATTTTATGGGCTGTGATTCCGTCACTTGCATTATTTATAACTCTGCCGCTTTTTTTAAAACTTGGATGGCGTTTTGAGATCAGCCTTAGTGCAGCGTGCACAGTTACGTTTTTAAGTTACGTAACGTTTAATTGGGCTGTTCAAAGATTTTGAAACAGGGAGCGAGCACCTTAGTGCTCGCTCTGCCAATAGAAAAATTTAAAGTTTGAAACATTATCTGAATCGTTTGGCTTCACGCGGCCATACTGAAATCGGTTTCCAGTCGATGTGCAATACCTCATGAGAGGCTTGTTCAATCTTAGCTCTAGGGGGCCCGCACTTGTGAAGAAAAGACCATAATTAAAAAGTGACAAATCTCGCCAGTTGCTAATTTTGCGCCTCGCGTAACTATGTAATAACACAAGCTTTTTATCTAACCTGAATAGCACTGTATCAATTATAGACAAATTACTTACTGCATTAAATAACCATTTATGCACAAAAAGCCGTGTAATTTCGCATAGATAAATATTTCACCCCATTGGCACATATTTTGGACCTTATCGCCTCAAGGAGAGCTACATTCATGAGATTTCATTGGAGTGTTTTATTAATACTACTTACCACAAGTGTAATTGTGGTCGGCTGTTCAAATGTGGGTTTTGATAGTATTCCGAAATTAAGCTGCAGTAATATAGATATCAGTAGAGATCAAAATACTACCTGCTTTAATTCGCCAAACTCGGTGACGGTGTCTTTTACTTTTGGAGTTGGCGACGTAGATATTTTATTTGTAAATGACAATTCAGGATCTATGTTTGTTGAACAACAGAAAATGGCACAAGCTTTTCCGAATTTTTTAAGCGAAATATCTTCACTGTTTTACAGAATAGCAATAACCACGACAGATGTTGTAGCAACCAAAGGTAAATTTTTAGAATTTGTTGACGAGCAAAATAATAGCTCGGGGCTTACGGTTATTGACCGTAATACACCAAATGTCAGTGGACTTTTTCGTGGAACAATACAAAGAAATGAAACACGGCTTTGCGACTTAAGTGGGTTTAACCCGAATCATTGCCCGTCACAAGATGAGCGCGGTATATATGCTGCCAATTTGGCAATCAAAAATGGAGACAAGAATTTTTTTAGACCAGGCGCACATATGGCTCTAGTTATTTTATCTGATGAAGACGAGCGAAGTAACGGTGGCAAATCAGGCTTTCCGCCGCTTGAGGCTTACGATTTGCCAGAAACATTAGTGCTTAATTTAAAAAACCTATACCCAACAAAATCAATGAGCGTTCATTCTGTGGTGACAAACGATGAAACATGTCGTCAACAACAGACACAAACTTCAAAAACGGGTATTTGGCCAACCCTCGGATATATAGGTACACAGTACATGATGTTATCAAACCCCAGTGCAGATTTACTGGCCTTAGGCAATTTACAATCAGGTGTTGTTGGGAGTATCTGTGCCTCTGATTATGGCGCACAATTAGGCAACATAGCAGCTAATATCAGCGATAATACACTAGACGCGCCAAAGCAGTTGGCATGCGCACCAGATAGCAAAACTATAAATATTGTGACGAGCCCAGTTGGATACGAAAAACAAATACAATATTATATAGATTATAAAGATAAAATTTATTTTTCTAAATTACCTATCGGTGTAAAAGTCACGTTTTCTTACGATTGCCCAAGATACTAAGCGACTTCTGATTTTGTGCCTCTTAATACGTAACCACGACCATATATATTTACAATATCCGTTTGTAAAGACGGAATGGCTCTTTTGATTTTTGCGATATGAGCATCAATTGATCTTTGTGATATATCGGCATCGTTAAATACGTTTTTTTGCAACCAGTCGCGAGTTAGTAGCTCGTCAATATGAGTAAGAAATGCAGTTAGTATTCGAAACTGAGTTGGGGTAATAAAAGTTAATTCACCGCTAACTTTTAATAATGATTGGTCTGGGTAGAGAACAATTTCTTTATATTTAATAATTTCTTGTTTGTGTGGCAGTGATATTGGATTACTTGTCTTGCTAGAGCGAGCACGAATTTCAATTTTTTGCATAAGGCTATGTATTCGTGATCTCACGCTCTCGGGGGGGCTTGAAGACAAAATGTAATGATCAGCTTCTAGCTGAAAAGCCAAAAGCTCTTCTCGTAAATTATATTGGTGTGCCACCACAAAAAAACCAAAAGGCATAGGCCCAATATTCTGTAAAATGCTTTTAAGAAAAGGCTCGCGTATATTTATATCGAAGTAGATAAATAAATGTGGCTGCCATGATTGCAGTAGCGGTAATAAAGCCTCATCACTGGTGACAACTGCAACTTCATAATCTTGCTCTAACCATGTCAGCCAGTTTTCAAGGTTTTTGCGATTGTGTGAGAAAATAGCGATACGTTGCATATTAACTAATCGGTGACAACAGTGTTGCAATTAAGCCTAGTTACATACGACGAAAGACGAGATTATAGCATGGCTCATGGCGCCAAGCACCATTTATTAAACGCGGCATACTCAAACTGAGGTCGCGAAATTTTTTCTTGGCGTAAAGTTCTCTCAAAATGCAATTTTCATTCTTTTGCTTGTGGTGTAATATTCAGTTCTGAACGCCTGCCATCACGCAGAACAACAATCGTGGTAACTTCGTTGGGGCGAATAGTCTCAAGAGTGTAAACGTAGTCATAGATAGTATCTATTTGTTTATTAGAAAATTCTATGATGACGTCGCCATTACGTAAACCAGCTTTTTCAGCAGGCCCCCCGGCAATAACACCAGACAGTCGCACACCTTTAATTTTTTCTTGCGAATAATCTGGGATAGTGCCGAGAAATATTCGAAAGCCGCGACGGTTATTAATGCTATCTTTGGTTGTTCTCGGAGTTTCGTTAAAAGGTAGTGCTTTATCAGAAGTAACAATAAGTTTGGCAAGACCAGCTATAGTCTGTGTTACTATTTTAAGCCCAGCAAAATTAATTTTATCTTCTGTGTCTCTAGGTGAGTGATAATCAGTATGAACACCTGTGAAAAAATTTATTGACGGTATTTTAGCTATCAAAAAAACCATAGAGTCGGTAGGTAGGTACGGATCATTTTGTAGCAATATAGAAAAATTAAGCCTTAGCGCTTCAATATACTCACGCCATTTTGCACTAGTACCAACACTTTGAATTAACAGTGGCTCAAGGGTATTAGTTTGCGGATTGTTCTTCCAGCGGCCGATCATATCCATATTTATGTAGGCGCTAGGAGAGATATTAGAAGAAATATTAGGAGAGGCAGATACATTCTTTAGGGATTTCACAAAATATTGACTACCAAGGGTGCCGAGCTCTTCTCCTGACCAAACAGCAAAAAGAACATTTTGTTTAAGATTACTATTTTTTAGAGAACTTAAATTTTTAAAATAGTGAGCAAGTTCAAGTATGGCAGACACGCCCGAGGCGTTGTCGTCTGCACCATAGTGAATAGGATCTTTATCGTTTGATGTGCGTAGTGAATTTTCGGTTGCGCTGTCGCCTAGATGATCGCCATGGGCGCCAATAATCAAAGTGTGTTTTGCTCCAGGTACGCGTAGTAAACCAAGGGTGTTATGGCCTTCGCCGGGTAGCATATTAATTTCTATTTTTGTCGAGAGCTTAATATTATTAAGTTCAAAGCCAGAAATAGTTTTTTCTTGATCTAGTTCAGAC
>MEPT01000025.1:6321-8774 GCA_001769925.1 Bdellovibrionales bacterium RBG_16_40_8 | reverse complement strand
TTAGAATTACGACCTGACTTCTGCGCAATATCACGCAGCAAAGTTTCAACTTTAAGAATTCTCTCTAGCCCCTTGTCGTGCACAATTGAAATTCGCGGTACAAATTTCATTCGCAATTCTTTATTTACATGCTTTTGTATTTCGTAAATATTTTCATTCAACGCGTCTATTGATCGCTCTTTGTCAGCATCACTACCCATAATACTAACAAAAACTTTGGCAGTGCGAAGCTTGGGATTTGACTCAACACGCGAAACAGAAACCAAACCGTGCAAAGACCCCTTAAACCCTCGTACTAAATAATTAGCAATTATATGCTGCAACTCTTTTTCGACTCGTTGCAAACGACGACCATCAACCACGTTTTGTTACAACTTTCTAGCGATTTCTTCTACGGTGAAAGTTTCGATTATGTCGCCTACTTTAATGTCATTAAAATTTTCTATGCCAATGCCACACTCAAACCCACTGGCCACTTCGCGTACATCGTCTTTGAATCGTTTGAGACTACTAGGTTTACCCGTATATATAATTGTACCATCACGAAGCAAACGACATTGATAAGAACGAGTCACCTTGCCGTCAACAACCGAACACCCCGCAATGTTACCTACCTTAGGCACAGTGAAAACCTCACGCACTTCTGCCCGCCCAGTAACCGTTTCTTTCAGCGTGGGTTTTAGCAACCCACCCATAGCTTTTTTCACATCATCGAGAAGTTCATAGATAATGGTGTATGTTTTAATTTCAACATTTCGTTCTTTTGCTATTTGCAGAGCTTTTGTATCAGGCCGTACGTTAAATCCAAGCACCACCCCACCTGATGTAGAGGCCAAAAGCACATCAGACTCACTAATCCCGCCGACATGCGAGTGTATTGTTTTGACTTTTACTTCGTCTGTTCCGGCTTTCTCAAGCATACCTCGAAGCGCTTCAAGACTACCTGTAACATCGGCTTTTAAAACCACATTCAGTTCTAAAACCTTCCCTTTTTGAATTTTTGCAAAAAGATCTTCTAGGGTAACAGCATCTTTGCCTGTAGGTACTGACTTTTCTGCATCTTTTTTACGTACCTCGGCAATTGCACGTGCCGCACTTTCATCTTTAACAACATCGAAGCGATCACCCGCAAATACAGACTCTGATAAACCAATAATTTCAACCGGGTCACTTGGACCAGCAGCGTTTGTTTGTTCCCCACGATCGTTGATCATAGCACGTACACGTCCCGCTACAGACCCAACTACTATATTGTCGCCAGTGCGAATCGTTCCATCCTGTACAAGAAGAGTAGCTACAGGTCCTCGGCCCTTATCAAGCCTCGCCTCTATCACAATGCCCGTACCCGATCGTTGAGCATTAGCCTTTAAATCTTCAACCTCTGCTACCAACAAAACTTGCTCTAGAAGTTCTTTAATCCCAATTTTTTTGGTTGCTGACACTTCACAAAATATATTACTACCGCCCCATGCTTCTGAGACAATTTCGTATTCAGTTAATTGCTGTTTTATGCGATCAACATTGGCTCCGGGCTTGTCAATTTTATTAATTGCAATGACTATCGGTACTTGTGCTGCCTTTGCATGATTAATCGCTTCTGCCGTTTGTGGCATCACACCATCATCAGCAGCAACCACAATTATTGCAATATCGGTGACATTTGCCCCACGTGCCCGCATCTGCGTAAAAGCTTCGTGTCCTGGAGTATCAAGAAACGTAATCTCTTTACCATCATCTAATTTAACCTTGTAGGCCCCAATATGCTGAGTAATACCACCAGCCTCTTTAGCAACAACATTTGCCTTGCGAATAGTATCAAGAAGTGAGGTCTTGCCGTGATCTACGTGACCCATAACCGTCACAACAGGAGCGCGCACTATAGACTCTGCCTTAAGTTCTCCGAAAGCTGCTGCATCAATCATCTGCTCTGGTGTTAAATAAATGTTTTCTGCCTCGAAATTAAACTCAGGAGTAATTAGCGAAATTGTATCGAAATCTAAAGCTGTATTTATATTCGCAGTAACACCATTATTCATTAGCGTTTTAATTAGAAGTGAAACTTTCACTCCCATTGCCATGGCGAGCTCATTTACGCTCATTGCCTTTTCAACTTTTATAATTCTCTTTGAAGCTTTAGGAGTCGTAATTTGTGTTTTTTTTGTTTCACCCCGCAAAGCAACTTTTTTCTTTTTGGGTTGAAAAATCACCTCGCGCTTACGAAAATCTGCCGCATTAAAAATTTGCACCTCTTCTTCTTTTGCAGCAGCAGGCTTTTTCTTTTTTTCTTCACGCCGTCTTTCTTCTTCATAGCTTTCTGCAGGTGTTGGCACATCGATGCCAGGAGTAGCAAAAAAACCTGTTCGAATATTTCGCGGGCCTGTGGCCGAGGTACGTGGTCTGTCTGTAGCTGTGGCAGCAGACGTAGAACTAGGTGAACGGGCACGGGTTAAATC
>MEPT01000025.1:2314-6302 GCA_001769925.1 Bdellovibrionales bacterium RBG_16_40_8 | reverse complement strand
CGGTTACGACGACCCCTTCAGCTGAAGATCCTGACGTTATATCCTCTGTGACAGATTCGGCACCCTCTGTAGACTGTTTTGCCGCTTTTGCCGCTTCATCAGCTGCAGCTTGCTGTTGAGCTGCCGCTATTTCTCCGGCTTTTCGTCTAATAATTCCAGTAGCTGCTTTACGCTTTGCCGACGTTGCAACTTTTTTCTTACTATCTTCTTTTTTACTATCAACTACTTTTTTTGCCTTGGCTCTTACTGGTTTTTCAATAACTGTTTTTTCAGCATCGCCTGATTTTTTAGCGGCTACAGCTTTTTTTGTAGTTGTTTTTTTTACCCCAGCTTTACCTTTTTTCTTACTACTCAGCGCTGCCATTTCTTCACTAAGTCGATCTTTAATTGCTGAGATCATTGTATCGTCAAGGGTGGCCATGTGGTTTTTAATCGGCAGCTTCCACTCGCGAATTTTATCCATTAGCGATATTGTTTCGATGCCTATTTCTTTTGCAAATTCAAATACTTTCATTTGATCCAATTTTTATCCTAATCTGTTTTTGTCGCGATTTCTTCTTCAGTTTTTTTTTCTTGTGTTTCTGCAGACATTTCTTGAGTCTTTAATTGCTCAAGTTCTTCTTTCAAACGCTCTTCAGCTTGAGATTTGGCGCTAAGCCCTGATGCTACGACTTCACCACCTGGAGCAGCTTTAGTAATCGTTGGCAACTCTTTGCCTTCAGCTTTGTACTTCTCGATTAATTCGCTAGCATCACTAATAAGTTTTTGTGCTTTTTCTTCGGTCTCATAACCCGGTATATTCGTAATATCTTCAAAATCTGCCTCGGCCAAAGCCTGAATAGAATTAAATCCAGATTGATAAATACTTTGCGCAAGTGTTTCGGTCATTCCAGGTAACAACATTAAATTAAATATTGCCTCAGCTGTACGTTGAGATGAAGAGCTTTCTGAAACTATGTCTAATTTCCATCCAGATAGTTTCGCTGCCAAGCGAACGTTTTGACCCTTACGACCTATCGCCAAGCTTAATTGATGATCAGGTACCACAACCTCCATAGTTTTATTGGCCTCATCAACAAATACTTTAGAAATCTCTGCAGGAGCTAGTGCATTGCACACAAATTTGGTTGAGTCTTCTTCCCAGTTAACAATATCTATTTTTTCTCCACGCAGCTCTTGTACAATATTTTGCACACGCGAGCCTTTCATCCCAACACATGCTCCTACAGGGTCAACTGATGGGTCTTTAGATTGTACGGCTATTTTTGCTCGCTGACCTGGCTCACGAGCGGCCGCCATAATTTGTACAATCCCGTCATAAATTTCTGGTACTTCCATTTCAAAAAGCTTCATAAGGTAGCGCTCATCTGCTCGAGACATGATAATCTGTGGCCCACGAGTTGTCTGTCTAACATCTGCAATATAACCCTGCAGACGATCCCCGGGTTTATATTGTTCACCAGGGATTTGTTCTCTTGGCGGTATATAGGCCTCTGTTCTCCCAAGGTCTACAACAATAGCACCTCTTTCAACTCGACGAGCAATCCCCGAGGCTATTTCACCTTTACGCTGCTCGAATTCATTAAAAATAATATCTCGCTCTGCATCGCGAACCTTTTGCGTGATAATTTGCTTAGCCGTTTGTGCAGCGATGCGTCCGAGGTCGCTAGAATCTAATTTATTCCCCATTGAGTCGCCGATTTGCGCATCTGGATCTAATTCTAAAGCATCTGAAAGCTTTAGTTCAACTTCTTCATCTACAAAATCTTCATCTTTAACGACTTCTTTAAATTCGTAAAGTTCAACCTCGCCACTTTCTTCATTGTATTGTGCTTCAATATCCCGGTAAGTGCCCCATTTTTTACGGGCTGCTACCAGCATTCCTTGAATAACTGCGTCTATCACAATTTGTTTATCAATACCTTTATCTTTTCCAACTTGCTCAATTATTCGACTCAATTCAGAAAACATGTTGTCAGCCATAATTACCTCTTTTTATCATTTTTCTTATAATGAAATACTACTTGTGCGCGCTTAATGTTTTGCATAGGTACATACACTTCGTTTTCGTTTGCACGAACGGTCGCCCCACCATCGTCAGCAGAAATTATTTTGCCTGTAAGACTTTTCATATCGCCTTTAAGACCAGCAATAGGCTCTACAGTTATCAATTTAATATCTTCGCCAACAGCTTTTTTGAAATGCCAAGGCAGTCGAAGAGGTCTTTCAATACCAGGACTTGAAATTTCAAGCTCATACTCACCGCCAGCCACAATATCTTCAACATCTAGCAACAGGCTTAGTCCCTTAGATACATTTGAACATTGTTCGATAGATACACTGCCAGTCTCGGCTTCAATAAAAATTCGTAGCACGCGATGTTTAGTACTACCAGAAAACTCCATATCATAAAGTAGGCAACCCTCACGCCGGCTGACTTCGTCAGCGAGGTTTTTTATTTTCTCTATGGCCTGTGGGCTCAGCATGAATTCCTTTTTTTAAAATATACTCAGCAAAAAAAAGAGGGCTGACTAAGCCCTCTAACGAGTCTTGAGATAACAAATTCCATTAGTCATTGCAAGGGTTTATATTCAAAAAGTAAAGCTTTTGCCCCGTCTGTGTAGTATCCGGGGCGCTCCCCTGTCAGGATAAACCCAAGTGACTCATAAATGGCTACTGCTGGCAGGTTTCCTGCATGAACCTCAAGCCATATTTTCTCACCTGCGGCTAAGTTCGCGATCAGACTACGAATCAAACCACTCATCGCCCCGGTGCGATGTTCACGAAACTTCGTGGCTAGAAGCATTATTTCTAATATTTCACCAATTTTTCTATACAAACAAAAAGCCTCAATGACGCCATCATCTGTAAATGCCCCTACTCCATGATGAGTGTTCAACTCATCGGCCATTTTGCTATAAGTCCACTCACCGCCAATCGGGTGTTCGTAATGACTTATAAGATCCTGCCAAATCTTAAAACACTCTTCTAAGTCATTAATTTTGAGTTCGCGAAAAATGGGCATGTTCTTAATAAGAACGCTCGGCTAGAAAATTGTGTACACGATATTTAGACTGTAGCAGCTCAAACCAGTCTTTTAACCTTTTATCTGCCTGCTGTTTAGTTAAGTAGCTTTTTATATTTTCTTTAAAATTTGAAAAATTTAAATTTTCAAACTTTAAACGATTATTATCAAAATAGTCTTGGGCTTCTTGATCAGTGATCGTTATTGCTACCGAATCAATTTTAAAACGAATAAAATCTTTAGCCCGAAGTTTACGACGCAAAATATTTTTAATTTCACGATTCGCCACCTCTAGTTTTTTCCAATCTTTATTAGTTTTTAATTTTCTAATAACGTCTTGAGCTTTACTCTCAACTACTGCCTCAGAAACAGCTGTTTCAGAGAAACTTTCGGCTTCAAGATATATTGCTGTTTCAAATAACGCTGCTGTGGTCTCGCGAATAAATGCTGCTGATTTTATATCTTGAGGTTTTAGTGCGAGTTTTTGCGACTTAGCGTCTGGTGAGACTAGGGCTTCTTCAATCATATAATTGATAACAACTTCGCGGCTGGTTATAACAATATCACTAACGCGGCCAGCGCTTGTAGAAACGATTGCCGCATGACTTAATTTATAAACAATAATTATCTTTAACCAGTATAGAAACATCCCCTACAATTAAAACAGATACTTCAGTAAAAAACCAAAGAAATCTGAATTGCGCTCTTCAATCGGCTGCCATTCACCATAGCTTTGACGATAGTTTGGAGTGTTTAATACTTCTTGATCATATTTATACGTCAAATTTGCCATGTAGCGGTATTCAAGCCCTAAAGATAGATTCTCTGACGCAGCAAATTCGATGCCAGCAGTCACTCCATAATCTAAAGCTTGAGAAGTTAAATCTGTATATGTGCCCGTATATTGAATGCCGGTTATTGAGTCACGAAGTTCTGAATAACGACGATTTACGTAGTACACAC
>MEPT01000025.1:476-2296 GCA_001769925.1 Bdellovibrionales bacterium RBG_16_40_8 | reverse complement strand
GAACCCGACCTGACAGTATAAGAAGCTTAGATCCTACTCCAACAGATATTTGTGAAAGCTCGCGATACATGAAAGCAGTTTCATTGACGTATGCGCTGGCACCAGTAAGCCCAAACTCGATCGCCCAATGTTCGTCGTAGGTTTTACCGAACGCCAAACCGATGGCACCGATATTTTGTATATCAATTGAATCGTAATCAAGCATACCGGCCGTTGCAGAAGCATAATTTTGCGATTTTTTCTTTTCTGGTTCAGCGGCCGCTTTTGCGACTTTTAGTTCTTCACGTACGGCGTTACGCACATCTTCAATTGCTGGCGCCGGAGCTAACACTACTGCCGGTGTGGCAGGAGCTTGTACTATGGGTGCCGTAGCCTCTTCTTTTTTCTCAGTGGACGCGCCTGCAATAGAACCTAAAATTTCTTGCTGTCTTTTACGCTCAGACTCAATTCTAGACTCTTCGAGTTTTTCAACAATTTTTTGCTCTGTCTCAATTTCAGCTTGTTCTCTTTCTTTTCTGAATTGATCAGCCTTTGAAATTGAAAGGGGCGATGATTCAATTACGGTAGTTGGTTGCTTTTCAAATGTTGGAGCAGCCACAATCTGCGTAGTCACAATTGTTGGAGTCGTCTCCTGCGTAACAACGACCTCTTCAGTCTGGGCGAAACCCGCAAACGGTACGGTCATTACTGCAATCATAATTATTTTTTTCATTACATTCTCCTGGTAAACTATCGGACAATCTAACAAATAATAATGCTTTGCGTAATAGGAAAAGATTACAACATGTAAATTTCATTGGATATTCATTGGATATTTTAAAGTTACCTTGAAGTGTAAAACCTTCTTGGATTTCAGCGAGTTAGCTGATAATAAGCCAAATTCATGGATTTTTTATATTTAGCATGGCAGTGCCTCGGTGGTGGAACTGGTAGACGCGCTGGACTCAAAATCCAGTACCTTTACGGGTGTGGGAGTTCGATTCTCCCCCGAGGCACCAAATGTAACGCTGGTCGAACCCCCACGCATTGCGAGTGATAAATAGTTCTTGGGTTCACTATCAGAAAATTTAAAAGGTCCCAAACCATCGGTTCCGGTAGCCTTCTGGTTAACAGGCCCTTTTAACTATACTCACAACTTTTTAAAAATTTTATTGACAACTTTCTGGGTTAAAAAAATCTTCTTTATTTCACGTAGAATGAGCGCATTTGCAAATTGAGTCGAAAAATGATTCAAAATCATTTTGCCGTCGAGGGCGAAGGGCTGGCGTGCGTTTATCGCAAAATTTCAATGTGCGACTTGCAATAACTGATTTCGTAAAAAAACTATTATGATATATTCGCTGCAAGAAAGTGGTAAATCGTCCCATGAAAAGTTGGAAATCGACACCGAAAAGTGAATTTGGCGGAGCTTTTCTGGCAAATAAAAGAAAATCCAAAAGACCGCTCTCAAATAAAGAAAGTATGCACCTTGTCTTGCGACTCAGACAGAATTTGCCAGGACTATTTGAGCCGAGAGACGTGAAGCTAAAAGCGTCAGTTTATAAAATCGCCCAAAAATACGATGTTAAAATCTATCGCCTAATTTTTAATCATAGCCATCTGCATGCAGTTTTATTGCTTAAAAATCGCGCTTCGTATTTACGATTTATTAGAGAAGTAACAAGCTTTATGGTGCGGCACTTCACTATGACAATCGGCGTGAGATTTAAGAATATATTTTTACACAGGCCGTATTCGAGAATTGTGGCATGGGGTCGGGCTTACAGGGCTCTATTAAATTATATGAAAAAAAATGAAGTTGAGTCAGGCGTGAAGCAAGG
>MEPT01000025.1:0-427 GCA_001769925.1 Bdellovibrionales bacterium RBG_16_40_8 | reverse complement strand
TAGGAGAATTGGTATGAATCGAATATTACAGTGTCTTACCGTTTCTTTGGTTCTAGCGGCTACCGCCTCGACTGTTTTTGCTGATGTCCGTGATAAATTTAGCTCTGCGATGTGTAGGAAGGGCAGCCTCTTGCATCTCCTTGATGTGCACCAAAGGGAGGGTAAGACGTATCCTACATTTTTTGTGGCAGATAACATTGAAGACGCGATCACTTTGATCAATGACTTTGGCCTTAGAGATCGAGCCACTCTGAGCGCGCCGCCAGCCGGGTTTATGTTAGAGACCGCTCTGGATGAGGCTCTTAAGATAGCTGATGATTCTCGCGTTACGGCAGTGCTTTGCGATGATTCGGACAATTCGTTGACGTGTTGCCTAAATAAACCCTGTTACCGAAACGACTCATCTTGGGGCGATTTGTTGGGGTTC
>MEPT01000024.1:22028-22969 GCA_001769925.1 Bdellovibrionales bacterium RBG_16_40_8 | reverse complement strand
TGCTGGTGAGGCAAAATTTGGTCTTAAGAATGAAGCAGAATTTTCCCGGTCAAAGGTTTAAAAACAAAACAGCGACTCTACTGTTGTCGTCGCCGTTAGGTTTACCTTTTCGCGGTATGTATAAATTAGATAGAAACCATCGTTAAAGTCAGTAATTGTTCATAAACGCCAGCCAAAGGAATTTGACCTGTCACCAACGTTTGTCCACCCCAAGAGGCTGTTAAGTTACACTCTTCTTCGATACCGTATCCAAGCGTGCTGGGTTGGTCAGCGGCAATGGGTACAAGGGCTGGTGATGTGCTGGCGACAATTGAGAAGTTTGCTTCACCAGTCGCGTTGACTGCCTGACAGGCTGAAAACTTATATGAGAAGGCAGTGCCCGCAGGATATGCGGTCGCGCCGTTCATGGGTGTTCCTGTCGCCGAAGTAGAAGTCATGGCGAGTGAGGCGATATCCAAGTTATATTCAAAATGAAAAATTCCTAAAAGTCGGTCGTTAACGATCACGCCGGGGGTTAAATCCAGATCACCTGGTAAACCTCTGACGGTTACGCTAAACACTGTCGGTACGTTACCACTCATTTGCAGAGTAGCGATCGATGTATCAGCAGCAAAAGCTGTTAAAGCCATCGCTTGCATAATAACTGCAAGACCTGCAATTACTAATTTGATTTTGCAACTCATATAATTCTCCCGTTGGTTGTGGAAAACCATAGTGGCCTCCCGTTCAAGAAAGCTATCGACGTCTGAGAAAAAAACTTAATAATCATGGGTCAATTAGCCGAAAATCTTGGCTAAGGGCTTGTAACGTTGACGAGTCTAGCCTAACAAATCAAAACAAGCCGGCAAGCAATTGCCAAAAAGTTTGTCCCATGTCGTAGGTGAATTGCAGTGTAACCATACTATCTTTGTAAGGAGTATTGGCTTTAAGTCCCGTATCAC
>MEPT01000024.1:20282-21991 GCA_001769925.1 Bdellovibrionales bacterium RBG_16_40_8 | reverse complement strand
GCTCACACTCACGCTTAAACGACCAAACTGATGAGTAAGGCCTGCAAAACCGTCAAGGGCACTAAATGAATAATTAATTTATAATAGCAAAAAAGAAAAAACCTCGCTGGGGGGACAGCGAGGTTTTGTAAGGGGTAGTGACACAGCATTTTTTTGGGGGGGGGTATTGCTAAGTCACTTGTATTACTATAAAGCAAAGCTTGGGCCCGTGGTTTTGCGTTATTTTCGTGCTCATCTCTAATATGCCAATAGCGACAATTTTTGGAATGCTGAACCCTTACAGTTGTCTAATTTTCTGACATGTAGTTGAGCGAACTACTTTGTTTTCTCACCCTCGCCCATCATATTGCCGTGGCCCATCTTGCCCATCATCGGGCAGTCTTCTTTGCCCATTGTCTCTTGACAGTTTTTCATCATATCGCCTCGACACTCTTTCATCGATTTATCTGAATTTAGACAGCCTGCCATCTTCGTATGAATTTCGGCCATCTTTTGTCGGGCTTCTTTTATAAGTGGTTTTGCTTCTTCTTTCTTCGCATCAGCAGAAAATGCGCTGCTAGTAGTCATAAAACTTGTAGACATTGAAATCACAAGAGCCATAAAAATATGTTTTTTCATAATAATCCTTTTGTTAGTTTATTATAAAATTAATCAATAAAGCGTCTACGCTCACGCAATATAAATTGCAAGTGATATCCTAGTTAATAAACTAGTTGTGTGAAATTCATATCATTGTGCAAATAAGAAACCCTATTATATTAATTATTTTTTTAAGAATTCTTGATATATCCTATTGGCCGAAACTCTGTCGTTTTTGTCTTCGTACGCAAAATATATTTTATATACAGTGCGCTTCTTCAACTCATTCAAAGTATCACTTATATATTCATAATCTTCTACAGTTTGCGTTGTGGATTTATTTTTGACAGGCATTTTTATCTTTTTTAAGTTTTCTTCTGACTTACGTAAATCGCCATCTAATTCACTAAAAATAGCTTCTGCTAAAGGTCGCGTGACTGTGAGAAATTGTCCTACGTCAGGGTTATTAGCTAATTCTTTTACCGCGTATATAGTTTTTTGCTCAGCCAGACTAATTTTTGGATTTCTCTTTTCAAATGATTCTGCAAAACCTACACTCATTGCAGTTGAATATTCATTTATATTACCACCAACAAGAGCGAATCTAGCATATCGGTCGTTTGGATTTTGATCTAACGCATCCAAAATCAAATCATTAATTCTATCTTCTCTACCCTCAGCAGTGTAAAATTTCATCATATCGCGTATATATTTGTATCTGGGCACATTTTAAAGCTTGTGCCCAAGATTGTGCCCGTGTGCCCAGTTCGGGGAAGCCCTTGCAATTACTCGTCAATAATTCTCATAAGTGCTCCTAAAATTTTTCGCATGATTCCACCGCGTCTCTTATAAATCAAAATATATTCTACAGTACCAGTTGTGTGGTTCACAACAAACACTAAGTCCCAAATGACTTCTCCATCAGTGCGAACAGTATATGTTAAATTGGCATCAGAGTTATAATACCCTCCAGTTGGAGGCCCCAATTCAAGTCGTATCTGCTCAATACTTTTTCCAGTAAAATGTTTTTTTGATATAAGATCCGCCACCATAGTCGCTTTTTCATTTGCTACGGCTTCTCGAAATTGCTGAGCAACGTACGGAGTATGTCCCCAGTATAGCCCCGCCTC
>MEPT01000024.1:16062-20276 GCA_001769925.1 Bdellovibrionales bacterium RBG_16_40_8 | reverse complement strand
AAACATGTAGTTGTCAAATCTGTAGATGGTAAGAGCTGCAATCACTATTAAAACAGAGATTGCTAGTCCACCAACTAATAGTTTCAAAACCTTAATAAGACGAATCATCGGGGATTTCACCTGTTGGCTTGAGAACGATCAAATCTTTATTTTTTAGACTTTTAAAGGCTTCCTGATAAAGATTTTTGGCGCTAAAATGATTTTGTTGATCAAGGTTTAAACCGGCCCATACAAAGTGCCGAAAAGCATCAGCTTCTCCATCTATGCTGCCGCTTTCAAAAAAGCGACCCATTGCAAATTCACTTCTAAATTGATGCCAAGCAACTCGAAGAGATTCATAAGGATATCGACGAATCAAAGCTTTTTCTTCTTCAGTCAAATTTGGATACAGAACCCCCAATTGAGCTAAGGTCTCTTTAAAAAATTGATTGAGCTGATTTATATAATAGCTTGAGTCTCCCACTACCGAAGCCAAAGCAATGCGCTGGACATCTTTTCTCAGTGGCTTAAGATAGTAATTGTTAAGTTCAATTGTTTGGGTTGTATCCGAAGGATTATAAAAATTAAGCACCTGGTTTTCATAACCGGCACTACTATTGGTAACAAGCAAATCTGTTTCAGGCATTTTGGAAAAAAGTCGCTTGTCCGGAAGATCATGGGATGATCTTAGATTTTCTAAATTCCTTCGAAACTGTTCATAGTCGTAGTATTTCCCTTGAACAATATAGATCAAATCACGAATAAATCTCATCACTCTGACAAAGGCTCCTTAAATTGATTTAGATAGGCTTTATATAAAAATCGACGATTGCGTTCTTTGCCGGTTATTTCAAAAAGTATTTCAGCGGCAATGAATTTTTCAATAAGATTGTTCACATTCGCCTTCGAGTTTATTCCTGTCATTTTTCCAACAGCTTTGGCATCCACAACAGGCTGATTATAGAGTTTGTTTAATAGTTTTAAAGCCGTCTCTGCGTTTCGACCAAAATGAGAAACAGACTCCAAGTGTTTCTCCCTTAACTTAGTAATTCTTTGAGCAGTATCTACTGCTTCTTCTGCAACAGAACGGATTCCCTCAAGAAAAAAAAGAAGCCATTGATTGACTCCTCCATCTTGCCGGTACCTGTCTAATTTGTCGTAATAGTCTTTTCGGTAAATTTTAAAATACTCAGAGAGATAAAGAAGGGGACGAGGTAGTATTCCTTCTTTGTATAGATAAAAAGTGATAAGAAGTCGCCCTATTCGTCCATTGCCATCTAGAAACGGATGAATGGTTTCAAATTGGGCGTGTATAAGTCCTGCCTTAATTAATGCTGGCAGTTGAGTGAAGGACTCATGAAAGAATTTTTCAAGATCTGATAACGCTTGCAACATTTCATGGTGGGGTGGAGGTACAAATCTGGCCGTCTGAATAGTTGGACCGCCAATCCAGTTTTGAGTTTTACGGAATTCACCTGGAGACTTATGTTGCCCCCTCACGCCTTTTAATAATTTACCATGAATTTCCTGAATTAATCTCCACGAGAGAGGAAGTGTTTTTATTCTCTGCATGCCGTAATTCATGGCCTGAATATAATTTTTAATTTCGTCCACATCAGATGGGGTGTTAGCGTCGGCCAATTTGGCTTCAGCCTTCACATAGTCAATCAAGGTAGCTTGCGTTCCCTCAATTTGGCTCGAATGAGCAGCTTCCTTTTTAACATACATGTAAATAAAAAAATCCATGTCGGGAATCAACTGGTCTACAGCCGCAAGTTTTCCAATGGCCAAATTCCCCTTAGAAAGTTGATTAATGAGAAATGAATCCCACGCGACCAAACCTTTCTGGGGAAATGGATGCGGAATGAACGCTTTATAACCTGTTGGCTGTTGCCTAAAAATCCCAATTTGAGACATATAATTTACCAATTAGTTTAGTTCTGCTTAGCTATATTAAACAGAACTAAAGAAAGATGCAAGTTCTGGTTTTGAACGCTTTATTTATTGCCGAGGTCAAATTGTTTTTATACTCATCGAACTATACTAACCGTTTAAAAAATTGGCGCGCCCGGAAGGAGTCGAACCTCCGACCACTTGGTTCGAAGCCAAGTACTCTATCCAGCTGAGCTACGGGCGCGTTATATTTTCTATCGTTGTCTTTGGGCATTATGTTTTGCCCTTTGATGAAAAACCAGTCAATGTCTACAGAACATGAAGCTTGAAAATTAGTAGAAAACCCAAAGTCTGTAATTATGTAATGTTCTGTAATTATAGACCAGGGCCTTGCAACTACTCGTTTCGTCAAAGAGCTAGGATTGACCTAGCTCTTTTTTTTGGTTTTTTGGTGTGGCGCGACGTGATTACAGTATGAATATTTCCGCGTACCGTAAAATCACCCTTAACCTCAATCTCATGCGGCTCTAAGAGTTTGATCAGATCGTCTAGAATCCAGTTGGTAACATCTTCGTGAAATACTTTTTCGTTACGAAAGGAGTTGATGTAGAGCTTTAATGACTTTAGCTCAACACACCACTTATGCGGCACATATTTTATATAAATTGTCGCAAAATCCGGAAAGCCAGATCGCGGGCACAAACATGTAAACTCAGGGCATGTAAACTCAATCAAATATTTTCTTGCCGTAGTACGGTTAGAAAACCTTTCTAAACTGTTCTGCTCAATTGCCAACTCGCCATATAATTTCTTTGTCACAGTTAGCTTTCTTGTCGTAGTTTTTAACCCCATACACACTCCTTAATGTCATACTCATAATACTTGTCAATAATGCCTTGCATAATTCTAATATAGGAGAAAACTCCCTTTGCGAACAATACGTAACATCTCTTATAAATTGTATATGGTTAAAAACGTATTATTTGTGTGGTTAACTTCACTTTTATTTATTGCTTGCGCACATACCACATCAAATCGCTGCCAAGAACTAGACTGGTATGAAATAGGGCGCCAAGACGGCGCAAATGGGCTTGAATCCCTGGCAAGAAGACAAGTTAAAACCATATGCCAAAATAGCGATCAAAGTTTAAGCGAAGCCCTTTACCATAACGGATTTGATGCGGGAGTTGCGCAATTTTGCACCACAAAAAAAGGGTTTGAGCTTGGCCGAACTGGAGCAAAATTAGTAGAAGTCTGCCCGGTACTATAACAAAGCGAATTCACTAAAGCTTATACGCGCGGCTACCGCTACTGCTCAAATTGAAAATGAGCAGAAAAAAATTCACATTCGCATACAAGACCTTGAGACAACTTTAAAAAATAAATCTATAGAAAGTCAGTCACTTGCTGCAGAGTTAGAAAGTATCTCTTCTGCCGAATCTAGTGTTCGCAAATAATAATGTGCTTTAAGATTTAATTTATCATCTTCTGTCAGGTCACCGCTTTGACCCCATTTTTTTTCACGCGCTGAGTGTATATGAAAAAAACATAGCGCCGCGGCAACTGATATATTAAAGCTCTGAGCAAACCCACGCATTGGTATAATAAATCTGCCATCAACATGCTCACGCGTGTAATCTGAAATGCCTTTTTTTTCGTTACCAAAAACTATAGCAACTTTTTTTGTAAAATCTATTTCACTAAAAGAATGTGTTGCCGATAGGTCTGTGGCATAAATTTGAAAACCTTGTTCTTTTATTTCTTTTAAACAATTTTCTGGGCCCGCATACTTTCTGATATCTAACCATTTTTCAGAACCGCGTGATATACGATCTGACATTTTGTAACGTGAGTCAGACCTTTCAACAATATGAAATGGCAAAAACCCAAAGCTTTCAGCTGTTCGCATAACTGCTGATATATTACCAATGTCGTATAAGTTTTCGGCAATAGTAGCTACAGAATACGTGCGCGAATTAACCACTTGCATGATTCTTGCTTTACGTGCAGGAGTAAGAATTGGCTCAAGTATATTCACAACTTCTTTTGCCGTAAATTCACGATCACGAAAAATAAATTTTTCGTTTCTGATAATTTGCGATTTATATGGCAGTTCAGTCATTTTTTTTCTTTCACTATTAATCTTTTAAATACGCGCCAATATGAATATTTTCGTTGTAGTATTGAAATGTTAATCCTGATAATTTTACACGCTCAGCACTAAAATCTCGTAATGGGTGAGGCCCTTTAGAAACAAAGCTAAATGACCAATAACCAACAGGGTTAAACACATGATCGTCTACCACAAAACCCTCAAAAATTTTATGCCCACCCGTGATCTC
>MEPT01000024.1:13702-16055 GCA_001769925.1 Bdellovibrionales bacterium RBG_16_40_8 | reverse complement strand
CTCTCTACGGTTTGCCCATTGTCGTTAAATACTTCACGCGCCTTACCTTGCAGACCATACATCAAAATTTCTAATGTGGTGTCCTCTTTACTTGGCTTAATATATTCAATGGCCTTAAGTGCTGCATTTACAAGTGCCGTCTTACCGCACGTGATCATAGTGAATCGATCATCTCTCACGAAAAGTGAAGACTCAGAAAGCAAATAAGCCCTACACTCATCGTTTTCTATCTTTGACAAAATTTGCGTGCCCGCTGCCTTAACCAGTTCAAAAAAACGTTCTTCAGGCCATTTAAGTAAGGATATGCCTTCGCGCACCACTAGTTCTAATTTTTTTTCTGATCCTTCGAAAACAACTGACATGACGTGCTGTATACAAGGAAACTTCTACTGAAGCAACTCGCCCATTCGCCCTAAATCGTTTGTAATATTTTTTTGGTGAGCTTCGAGCGTTCCACCGCCGATTTCAAGAAGTTTTGAATCTCGCCATAAACGTTCTACAATATATTCGCCCACATAGCCATAACCGCCTAAAACCTGCATTGCTCGATCAGCAACATTTTTAGCCATGGTAGATGCTACAATTTTCACTCCATCTGAATCAAGTCGTTGCCCGCTTTTATCTAGATCAAGCCTTCTTGCCGTATCATAGACATAAGTTCGCGCCGCCATATATTCAGCATAACTATCGCCAATGTATTTCTGAATTTGCCCAAAATCAGCAATCGGCCTACCAAATGCCTCACGCTCGCGAGCATATTTATTCATAACCTGCAGTGAACGTTTTGCAATACCTATACTCATCGCCGCTATAGCAACCCTTTCAATCTCCAGGTTTTTCATCATATGAAGGGTAGAATCCCCTTCGTCACCCAAAAGTGCTGAACGTGGCACCCTGCAATCATTAAATACTAACTCTGCAGTATTTGAGGCACGCATACCATTTTTGTCTTTTATTTTTTGCCCCACTGAATACCCAGGGTGTTCTTTTTCAACCAAAAATGTCGAAAGCTTTGGCCGACCATTTTTTTCACCAGTTCTGGCATACACTAATACACAGTCAGCCGGAGTTTTTTCTTCATCAATCGTACCGTTTGTTACCCACATTTTACGACCATTTAACACATAATTGTCGCCATCTTTAACCGCAGTTGTTTTCATACCCAACACGTCGGTGCCTACATGGGGCTCTGACATCGCCATAGCCCCGACCCATTCGCCACTACAAAGCTTTGGTAAAATTAACTTTTTTTGCGATTCAGATGAATTTTGCGCGAAATTATTTACACAAAGCATTGAGTGAGCAAGATAAGCCAAACAAAAACCTGGATCAGACCAAGAAATTTCTTCGTTAACAATAGTTACGGCAATTGCATCCATGCCAGAGCCACCAAATTTTTCAGGCACAGTAATACCTAAAAGGCCCAGTTCGCCTAATTTTCTAAACAAAGGTAAATTAAAAAGCTCTTTTCGATCATGCTCTAGAGTCTGCGGCTCGACTTCGCTTAAAACAAATTCATGCACTGTCTGGCGGAGCATTTTATGCTCTTCAGTCGGGTTAAAAAGGTCAAAATTTTGCCATTCAGCGCTCATTGCTCGACAATATAGCCTGATTTCGTTACAGATTGAAGATATGTATCGCCAAATTTATCTAGATTATAACGCGACGACTCCTGTTGATCCGACAGTTCTTGAAGCCATTATGCCTTATTTAAAAGAGGCCTACGGCAATGCTGCCTCTAACTCACACCCTTATGGCTGGGAGGCAAAACAAGCCGTCGAACGAGCTAGAAAGCACGTGAGTAGCATTATCGTAGCTGAACCACGATCTATCATCTGGACGGGCGGAGCCACCGAAAGTAATAATCTCGCTCTCCAAGGTATTGTGCGCCCCTATTTAGCAACTAATGAAAAAGTTCATATTGTCACCTCGCAAGTTGAGCATAAATCAGTACTAGATGTGGCTAAAGCCTTAGAAAAATCAGGAGCTGAAGTCACTTATATAAAGCCAGATCAATATGGGCAAATTAGCACCAAGTCTGTTGAAAAAGCCCTACGCCCTCATACCAAATTAATCTCAATTATTATGGGGCAAAATGAAATCGGCACGATCAATCCAATTAAAGAAATTAGCCAAGTTACAAAAGCTAGAAATATTTTATTTCATGTTGATTGCGCACAAACAGTTGGCAAGGTGCCAATTTCGGTAGACGAAATGGGTATTGATCTTTTGTCTGCCAGTGGTCATAAAATTTATGCCCCTAAAGGCGTAGGTTTTTTATATGTTAGAAATAGTGTAGAACTTAGCCCTATAATATTTGGTGGCAGTCAAGAACGTGGACTACGCCCCGGCA
>MEPT01000024.1:13434-13661 GCA_001769925.1 Bdellovibrionales bacterium RBG_16_40_8 | reverse complement strand
GAAATTTGCTTAAGTAAAATGGACGATGAAATTTCTTATCTTACTAAATTACGCGATGATTTTATTAAACGCGTACTTTCTGCCGTACCAGCCGCAATACTTAACGGTCACCCGACAGAGAGACTTTATTCTAACATCAGTTTTACTTTCAAAGATTTGCCCGCAGATATATTTGCCCTTGGTCTTTCGGGTCTTGCCCTCAGCTCAGGCTCGGCCTGCGCCGCTGG
>MEPT01000024.1:3843-13428 GCA_001769925.1 Bdellovibrionales bacterium RBG_16_40_8 | reverse complement strand
TTCTCACGTTTTAGCCGCCATCGAACTACCTACTGAACTCGCCCACTCCACCATTCGTATCGGCATTGGTCGCTTCACAACTGAAAAAGATCTAAATGTAGCCTTTGATAAAATTGTCGCTATGGTTAAGTCGCAATAATTAGAAATTATTTGAAGAAGTGTACCGATCCCAATGATATGTTGTTGAATTCAAAGCTATATTCTATGGGTTATTTTGCAAAAAAGTCCGAGTCTTGTGAAAATCTTACTGAGTAATAAAGAGCTAAAAAAAATATCAAATTATCAACATAAAAGTAGATCAGTGCATGAACTTTAAAAGCTCACTGCCTTTATCTTGCAATAATAAATGCCCATCGTGAGGTATTTCGATGATGTCTTTCGCCTTACAATATAAAGCAAATTTTTGATAATCTGCACTGTGAAATAGACTGTCTTTACTAGAATAAAAATATTTTGTGATAAATCCATTTTTTACATTAAGTAATTTTTCTTCCCAAAATTTCCAGTCTTCGTTTTTATATATCCATAAAAATCTTTCAAAGGCCCTTTCAACAAGTGCAAGTTTTCTCTCGCTCATATGCTTAATTTCATGTACTCCTAATCCGCCAAGTCTAAAAACCTTAGCCAAAGCCTCAATGCTTTCTCGGCCTTCGCTGGTATTTAAATAAAAATTTACTCCTTTATTTCGATAACCAAAAGCAAGAAGAATTCTCACATGAGTATCACGAATATGAAAAAGCGGTCGAAATGGCATTGGGTTAAGAACAATATGCGATGACACATTAAATTCACTTGTTAGTCTGATGCCCAAACTAAGTGTCGCCCCATAGCTCTGCCCTATTAGCGAAAGCTCGTGCACACCTTTTCTTTCATAAATAGATTTCACAAATTGATTTAAACAATGCACCTGACGCGAAAATGAAATTGGCTCGCGATGTGTAAAAAATGTTTTTATATTCGGTATTACCACACGATAGTTTTTACCCAAGGCACCAGCTATTTCAAACCAATCATGTGGACTACCACCAAATCCGTGAAGAAGTAAATAAACTGGCCCTGATTCACCTTCAACTTTATAGCGAATTTCAATGTCTTCAAAAGTGAAAACTTTCATCAATACACTCTAATCAAAATTCAAATTAATTTTTACTGCGCTGTTTAGTAATTTCTTGAATTTCTTTATCTTGTTCAATGAGATTGCCCGTCACTGCGTGAGATACCTGTGTCTCAGGCATACGACTACCCTGCGGCCTTTTATGACTCATGTTTTTTTGCTTTTCTACTTGCTCAGCAAGATCAACCGTAATATCTCCAAAACAAATAACCTGACAGGCCAGTCGCCTTTGATCGATAAAGTAACCAGTGCCAATTAGACTTAACTCTTTTGTCCCAGGAGGTAACACATTATGTTCGCCATCGATAATTTTTATTCTACACTCGGCACATGATGGAATGGCATTACAAACAGATTTAATAAAAATATTATTTTTGTCTGCCAGATCTTTAACTGTCTGATTCGGTTTTATCTCAAACTCAATATTCTGCGGTAAAAATTTAACCTTCATTATACTTTCACCTTAATAAATTTTTTTTTGCCACTGCGAACAAGAAATTCATCGCCTATTTTTAAATCAATTGTCATTTTCCAATCTGATACTTTTTGCCCTTTTAGCTCTACCGCCATGCCTTCAATTGCACGCCTAGCTTCAGCATTAGATGTCGCAAGCCCAATTTTAACTAAAAATTGTACCACCCCAACGCCTGTTTCAGCCCCACATTTAATTTCTGGAACATTATCAGGAATGCCTTTATTAACAAAAATGCGATTAAATTCATCTTCTGCCTTTTCGGCATCATGTGAAGAATAAAACCTGGTAACGAATGTTTTAGCTAGGGCCACTTTAATATCGCGTGGGTGTTTTTTACCCGCAGATATGTCTACTTGCAGCGCTGCCAAATCACTAGTTGTCATGTCAGTCAAAAGTTCATAATAACGAATCATCAACTCATCACTAAGTCGCATAGTTTTACCGAACATATCTTTTGGCGTATCTTCTACGGCTATATAGTTATTGAGGCTTTTAGACATTTTTTGCACACCATCTAGGCCTTC
Organism: Bdellovibrionales bacterium RBG_16_40_8; assembly: GCA_001769925.1. GTDB lineage: Bacteria > Bdellovibrionota > Bdellovibrionia > Bdellovibrionales > UBA1609 > RBG-16-40-8. Next base: position 11,315 of record MEPT01000024.1, on the reverse strand, counting down.
AAGAATAGGACTTGTAATGATGCACTGTTGAGGTAGGCCATATGATTTTTGAATCTCTCTGCCTACTAATAGATTAAATCGCTGATCAGTGCCGCCTAGTTCAACATCAGATTTTAAAGCAACAGAATCATAGCCCTGCACTAACGGATACAAAAGTTCGTGTATTGAAATAGGCGTTTGGTCTTTGTATCTTTTTGAAAAATCATCACGCTCAAGCATGCGCGCAACAGTATAGTGAGACGATAGCTTAATAAATTCGACGGCCGAAAAATTTTTAAACCAACTTGAATTATAAGCAACTTCAGTTCTTTCTTTATCAAGAATTTTAAACACTTGGCGAGCATAGGTTTTGGCATTTTCAACACACTCTTCTGTCGTCAGGGCAGGGCGCGTTTGATTGCGCCCGCTTGGGTCGCCAATCATTGCCGTAAAATCGCCGATCAAAAAAATTACCTGGTGCCCTAATATTTGAAATTGGCGTAACTTATTAATAAGTACTGTATGGCCCAAATGTAAGTCAGGACGAGAGGGGTCAAACCCTGCTTTAATACGAAGCGGCTTTTTGTTTTTATAAGAATCTTTGAGTTTACTAAGAAGTTCTACCTCAGAGATAAAATCTACCGTACCTTTTTTAAGCTCATGAAGTTGCTCTTCTGGAGACATTTTAAACATCTAAATTATCTCGCATGCTCTACAATTCGTGTTTCACGAACAACCGAAACCTTAATTTGCCCTGGATAGTTAAGCTCTCGCTCAATTTTTCGTGCAATATCTCGACTCAACATATTCGCCTGATCATCGGTAATTTTCGAACTTTCAACTAACACACGAATTTCTTTACCCGACTGAAGGGCATAAGTGCGCACAACCCCATCAAAGCTGTTGGCGACAGATTCTAAATCTTCAAGACGGCGAGTAAAGTTTTGTATCATCTGACTATTGGCCCCTGGGCGTGCCTCTGAAAAAGCATTTGCGGCAAATACAATGTGACCTAATAGTGTTCGCCCCTCGTCTTTTATCCCTTGAGAGCGAATGGCCTGTACAATATTATCTCGCTCTCCGTAGCGCTTTGCAAAATCAGCACCTACCTGCCAAACGCTACCCTCAACTGTATGATCTATTGCCTGGCCTAAATCGTGAAGCAAACCAGCCCGCCTGGCAGCAGTCACATCTTCACCTATTTCTGCTGCCATTAGCCCTGCTATATTTGCAACTTCAAGGCAATGGTCATATAGATTTTGTGCGCCAACCATACGATACTTCATGCTACCAATAAGATTCAATATACTGACATTGACGCTAGCTAACCCCAAATCAAATGCAGCTTTCTCGCCGTCTTGCTTAATGGTTTGCAGTAAATCGCCTTTAACCTTTTCAACAACCTCTTCGATTCTGCCGGGGTGAACACGCCCGTCAGCCATTAATTTTTCAAGCGTTAGTTTAGCAATTTGACGTCTGACAGGATCAAAACTAGAAATTACTACGGCTTCTGGGGTTTCGTCGATAATAAGATCAACGCCACAAGCTGCCTCAAGAGCACGAATATTTCGACCCTCACGACCAATTATTTTACCTTTCATTTCATCGCTGGTGAGAGGAACAATGCTAACTGTTCTTTCTGTGGCCACTTCATTAGCATAACGAGAAATAGCTACAGCCAAAATCTTTTTGGCGTTTTGATCAGCCTCACGACGTGCTTTCTCCTCAATTTTCGTAAGTTCAGGGGCAATTTCTTTTCGCGCATCTTCTTCTAAGGCCGCGCGCAATTCAGCTCTAGCCTGTTCTGTGGTCATGGCACTTACGCTTTCTAATTTATGCTGTAGTTCAACAATTTGATACTGAGTATCTTTTTCTAAATTTTCAAGTCTACTTTCTTGAATTTTTAACTTTTCATTACGATCTTCTAGACTTCGCATTTTTGCCAGCAAGACATCTTCTTTTCTTTTGTAATCTCCATCAAGTCGCTGTTCTTTTTGTTTTAACGAATTCTCATGACTCTGCATTTTTTGTTTTTCTTTGCGAATCTCGTTTTCGGCATTGCGACGCGCTCTTGTTTCAAACTCTTGCGACTTAGTCGTGGCCTCTCTTTCTATTCGATGAGCCTGCGATCTTGCCCTTCCAACAATACGATCGGCTTCTTTCGATGCGTCTGCTTTAATTTTATTGTCTTGCATCTGTCTATAAACATATAAAGCGATGATGCCGCAAACTGCCCCACCTACAAATGTGATTAAAATAAGAATTGCTGAATATCCCATATTTTTTTGTCCTTCTAAGAGTCAAATCTTCTATAAATAAATTTATCGGTTACCACCATATCCATAACCACATCATGAGATGCCCGAGGCAAATCATCGTTTGTCATTTGTCCTACCATTCCAATACCGATCTTTAAGCCCGTAAAATGAACTAATGTGCGATCATAAAATCCTTCACCTCGCCCCAATCGAACTCCATTGCGATCAAATGCTATGCCAGGCACCAATATTGCCTTCATTGCCTCAAGAATGATTTTTTTTGATCTATCTTGTATAGGTTCAGGTATTCCGAACGAGTTTAGGCCAAAAGCGTGACTAACTTGCGGAATATAAAATTCTAACGCTGAACTCTCAATTCGAGAAAAGGCAAATTGGTAATTTTTGTCAGCATAAAGTGCTTCTAAATCTGGTTCATCAGGGCGAGATTTAAAAGCGCCGATAATAACTCCGGTAGGCAGTATTTTCTTTAAAAAGCTTATGATGCGCTCACTAACTTCTGAATCTGGAAGCTCATGCGCAAGAGACGCTTGAATACGACGCCTAATCGCAGATTTTTTTTCAATTATTTCTGAGTCGGTCATATATCCTTGCTTTCTTAAAAAGCAAAGACTTCAAGAGGGGTCAATTCGTCGTCGCAGATACGTCTTCTATTTGATCAAGTATAATTCGTGTGCGCTCTTCAATTTTATCAAATTCTGTTGTTGCTGTTTTTTTCAGCAAAAAAAGCTCTTCAGCAATATTGAGCGCTGCCAGTAACAATGCATTTTGAAATGATACCGTTCTATTGGCACCCATGACATCTTTAACTTTTTCATCTACTATTTTGATCAATTCTGATACGGTTTGCGCGTTGTGCGACGACCGCAACTTAAGTGAAAGACCCGCAACTTGCACGTTATGAACATGTTTTGCAGCCTCTAACACTTTTTGCCTCCAAAAGTCTAAGTTGTTGTACGATTTAAAAGTATCTGAAAGTAGCCTAAGGGTCAATTTTGCATCTGATAATGCACTAGGTCGCAGATTCTAATCCTCTCCACGAGATACATTGAAATTTTCAGTACCGCGCAAAAAAGTATAGACGTGGTTAGCCAAAAGCCCTACTACGCGACGATAGTCGTTTAAAACATCTAAATGAATTGAACTAGTATTTATCGTATCAGCTCTGCCTTGTACTAAACGTTCAATATGTGCTTCACGCATAGTTTTTTCCATCTTGCGAATTACTCTTTTTTTAAACACAACCTTAGCTGCAAGATCTTTACTTTGCAGCTGAAAGCAACTTACCGAAAGCGAAGCTACCTCCATAACAGCAGTATGAAGGCCTTTGAGCTCACTCCAGCCCTCGCTACTAAATTCAACTTTCAAAGAATGTTTTTTGCGTGCCAAATCTAGAATCGAGTTATCTATTACATCAGCAGCGCTTTCTAGATCAGAAGCAAAGCTAAAAAGTCTAACCATTTGCCGATGCATGACCCCATCATTATTATCTATAAATTTTGTTATAAAACGACTTATCTCGCGATTTAGCAGATCAACTTTATTATCACGGGACCGTAAATCATCAGCCAAATCAGTATCATCATCATCTAGAATTCTAATCGAATCTTTAATCATTGAAATTACAATATCTGCCATGCGCAAGCATTCACGCTCAGCGTGCGCAAGTACGACACTTGGCGATTCAAAGTGAATGCGATCTAAATATTTTACCGTAAACTCTTTTTCATGAGCAGATGGTGGAAAAATCTTTTCAATAAGCGCCGCCCCAGGTCTTATAAATGGAAAAAATATAATTGCTCCTGCAGCATTGAAAAGAAGATGAGCATTGGCTACATCACGAATAGGGCTATCAGAGGCAATAAGCTGCGCCATGTATGGAGTTAAATAATAAAATAAACACACCATTAGTGTTTTATAAAAGCAATGTGACCAGGCCACTTGGCGACCAATTGTGTTGCTGCCAGTTGCTGCTATTATTGCTGTAGCGGTAGTGCCAAGATTGGCCCCGTAAACCCAATAAAATGCGTCATTGAGAGTTATTAAGTGTGATGAAGCCATGGCCATGGCAATACCTATTACCGCAGCACTACTATGTACAAATGCGGTAAAAACGGCAGAAATTGCCAGCATTGCCATAGGATTAGAGCGTAAATGCTCAAGAGATGCGGTAAAAAATTCTGTTTGCTTTAAATCAGCTGTACCCCAGCCAATTACTTCTAACCCCCAAAACATAAGTCCAAATCCCATAACTGCCTGCATTACCCGACTTAGGCTTTTACGAGTCGTCCAAAAATGAATGGAAAAAGCTACGGCAAATATTGGCAATCCAAATACTGCCACATTAAGACTTAATAGTTGTGTGGTAACTGTGGTTCCTACTCCAGTACCAATAATAATACCCATAACCTGCGGCAAGGTAATAACACCTGCAGTACCAAGACCCACAAGCATAGAAGTAACAGCCCCAGAACTTTGCATTATTACTGTAATAATAATACCGGCCATAACTCCAAGAATTGGCCGATTAGAAAGCTTGGCAATCGAAGCCCTAATTTGGTTGGCTGCAAGATTTTGTAGATTTTCACTCGCGATACTCATACCAAAAAGAAAAAAAGCAGTTCCGCCAAGAATAAAAATAAAAATGGAGTGATGCCCTATCACAATATGGCCTCAATAAATGCCTTGGCTTCAAAGGGTTTTAAGTCTGTAACCTCTTCACCAATCCCCACATAAATAATAGGAATTTTTAATTCATAGGCCATCCCAAGAGCTACTCCGGCTTTACTTGTTCCGTCCATTTTTGTCATAATAACGCCGGTGAGTTCTAGATCTTTATTAAATTCTCGGGCTTGAACTAGTGCATTTTGACCGGCATTTGCGTCAATAACCATAAGCCTTTCTTGTGGCGCCTCTGGCAATACCTTTGCCATCACAGTTTTCATTTTTATTAATTCTTTCATTAATGATTCTTGCGTATGAAGTCTTCCGGCGGTGTCGACAATCACCAAATCAGCCTTCATGGATTTGGCCTTTTCAAGCCCAGCGTAACTCACAGCACTTGGATCTTTAACGTTATCTGGGTTAAAAATTTCACATCCTGCTCGCTCAGCCCAAACTCTCAATTGGCTATCGGCCGCCGCACGAAAAGTGTCTCCGGCAACGATTAATACTTTTAACCCCTGTTCTTGAGCTAGGCTTGCAAGTTTACCGATAGTAGTAGTTTTACCGACACCATTTATTCCTACTACCATCCAAACACATGGTTTTGACTGCAACTTAATATTCTCAAAAATATTTCTCTGTCTAGTTGAACCTAAAAACATATGGTTCATTTCTTCGCGTAACGTTTGTTTTAGAACCTCTGGATTAGCTAAATCTGCCCCTGAAAGACTTGTAGTAATTTTGTCTAGTAAAAATTCTGCTGTTTTTGGCCCTAAATCGCTAGTGTATAAAATTTCTTCAAGCTCTTCACGAATTTCTTCTTTAATCTTACGACTAACTATTAGTTTAGCAATTCTACCCCAAATACTTTCTCTTGTATTAGTCAATGCGTTTTTAAGAGTTTTCTCTGGAGATTTGGCCTGAGGCAGATCTACTTGCGGCTTATCAATCTTAGGTTGATCTGCTGTATCTTTAGCGCCTATATAATAACGTGCGAAATAATAAACGGCAGATCCGACCGCTCCGACTACAACAAAAAAAATACTAAGACCAATAATTAAACTCGTGGAGTCTATGTTCATTATTTGCCCATATATTAGGTTAAAGTCTGCGCCAATTTTTCGGCATCAGCGAGACTAACCGAAACCATTTTCGACACACCTTTTTCTTGCATTGTTACGCCATAAAGTTTGTCATTTACTTTCATGGTGTGCTTATTGTGTGTAACTACAATAATTTGTGAGCGACGAGCCATTTCTTTAACAAGATCATTGAACCGCATAACGTTTGCATCATCTAGTGGGGCATCAACCTCATCTAGCAAGCAAAATGGTGAAGGCTTAACTAAAAATATAGAAAATATTAACGATACCGCGGTAAGTGCCTTTTCTCCCCCAGAAAGTAAAGTAACACTTTGCATTTTTTTACCTGGCGGCTGCGCTATAATGTCTATGCCGTGTTCACCACTTTCAACATCTTCGATAATTTGTAAGCTCGCTTCACCGCCGCCAAACAAAACCGGAAATACCTGACGAAAACGACCATTTACCTGCTCAAAAGTTTCTTTGAATCGTCGTGAACATATACGATTAATTCGATCGATTACCTTATTTAAATGCTCTTTTGCTTCAAGTAGATCAGTGTGCTGTTGCGATAAAAACTCGTAGCGAGTTTTTACCTCATCATATTCTTGAATTGCAGAAAGATTCACTTCACCAATTCGTTTTAACTTCTCGCGGAGCTCTTCAGTGTCTTTAGAAAATTGCTCAATATCACCCGATTGTTCACGGTATTGCGAAGCTATATCGCGAAGATTTATCATGTAACGGTCATTTATATGCTCAACCAAGTAAGTCTCTTTTAATTTAAACTGCTCTAGATGTATTTGCGTTTCGCTCATACGTGCACGAATTTGATTCAAATCGTGCATTGTCTGACTTAATTCACCTTCAACTTTACGCTCATTAGATTGCACCATTTCAAAAATATTGCACAATTGCGCTACTGAAAGCTCTGCTTCTTTTGCCTGATGAATTACCCGCTGCAATTCTGTTTGCAAATTTTCTACAGTTATTTGACTAGAGGTGAGCGTATTACTGTTTCGCTCTGTCTCTTCACTCATTGTTTTTAGCTGACTTTCAACATCTGATATTGTTGCTTGAAGTAATATAAGTTCGCGCTCGGTACTTTCTAACTCTTGTTTTTTTGCGGCAACGTTAATTTTAAGTTCAGTGACGGCGTTACTATTTTCATCAACTCTTCGGCGTGAGTTTTCGTAATCTGTAGTCAGCCCTTGAATTTTCGCTTCAATTTCATTTTTGTAAATCTGCGAAGATTCGATCTGTTTTGTCAGTTCAGTAAGCGCTTCGCGAAGCGAGGTAATTTCTTTTTCAACTTTTTCTGACTGCTTTAATTCAAAATCGTAAGCATTTGTTACATTGCCAAGTTCTATCTCAGCACGTTCAAGATCTTTACGTAGTTCTGCTATGAGAATTTCTTTTTCTACAGCAGATTTTTTTGCAATTTCAAGTTGCCCTGAAAGACCACTTTCTT
>MEPT01000024.1:0-3830 GCA_001769925.1 Bdellovibrionales bacterium RBG_16_40_8 | reverse complement strand
ATTTATATAAAGCTGCGCCAATTGCACTTTACCCGACAATTCTTCGCGCTTTAACGACAAACTTTTAATTTCGCGACGTCGGCGTAACACTCCGGTATCGGCACTATCAGCTGCCCCACCTGTTAGTACACCATCAGCGCTCAAAGTATCTCCTTCAAGAGTTACAAATGTACACTTAGGGTGAAGTGCTCTAAGGCGAAGTGCTGTACGAATAGAGTCAACAATAGCTATACCAGAGAAAAATTGCGCTATGTGCGACTTTACATTTTCTGGCACCGAAACAACATCTTTAAGAAACGTCTCAAAACCTGGCTCACTTTTAAGAGTTGCCATTTCTATAGTAGGAGTTTCTGTAACTATAGACATATCACCACTTAAAAAACTTGAGCGACCAGATTTTTGCGATTTTAAAAAATCTACCGCACCGACCGCCTGATCACTAGAGTCACTGAGAAGAAGCTGTAATCTTGTGCCAAGTGAGGCCTCCATGGCAAGTTCGTAACGTTCTGGAACCTCTACCATTTCTGAAAGTGGTTGAAATTTATTTGCTGCTTCTTCTGGTTTTGCACGCTGCCACATCAGCACACTTTTAACACCGTCTTCAAAACCCTCAAAATTCGACTGTAAATCTTCTAAACCATAAAGCCTACTAGAAACCTGATTAAGCTCATCTTTAAAATTTTCTAATTCACTACGCTTTTCACTAATATTAGTTCGCAAAGTTGTTAAGTTTTGCGTTAATAAATCAACGTCTTTAGTGTGATCCATCTGCATTTGACGTTCACGCTCAAGATCGGCAAATACTTTATTACGACGACTTGAAAACTCGCTTTTTTTTGTCTGTAATTCATACTGCTCTTTTTGCGTCTCAGCTTGCTTTTTTAATTCATCCTCAAGTCTAGAATTTAACAGACTAAACTTAGCTTCAAAATGTGAGCCGCTTGCTGAAACCGCAAGCATTTCACGACGCTTGTCAGTGAGCTCTTGATCCATTTGCTGAATAGCTTTTTGCAATTCGAGAAAACTTTCGTTTTTTTGATTAAACTCAGATTCTAACCGCAAAACATTCTCACGTGTTTCTATTAATTGTAAATCTAGCTTTTCTTTCTCGGCTAAAAGGTTTTCTCGCCTAAGATTAAATTGCGCTACCATTGACCCAGTTAAATCATTTGATCGCCTGGCTTGCTCAATAGACATATTAAGTTCACGAATACGAAATTCAGTTTCTTGTACGTGCTTCACTAATTGACGGTGTTGCAATTGTTTATCTTGTACCAAAGCGTCTTTTTCAGATTTTTCAGCTCTCAGGGCTGCCAGCCTTGCTTCTAGCTCTGCTACGCGACTTTCGCTACCAATGTCAATTTCGCGTGCAGCATTAAATTCTTGTTCAGCATGCGAAGATTCTTCATGTATTTTCAAGTACTGATGTGAGGCAAGCCATAAATCTTTTTCTTGTAACTCAGTTTTTATTTTTCTGTAGCGTTCTGCTCGCTGCGCCTGGCGCTCTAAACTTTCGATTTGACGTTTCTGCTCGCCAATAATGTCTTGCAAGCGTACTAAATTTTGGTCAGTTGATTCAAGTTTACGTTGTGATTCGCGCTTACGTGCTTTAAATTTAGTAATCCCTGCTGCTTCTTCTATAAGCATGCGACGATCATCGGGTTTTGCCGTAACAATTTTACCGATTGCGCCCTGCTCGATAATCGAAAAGCCTTTAGCTCCGGCGCCAGTATCCATAAAAATTTCTTGAATATCGCGTAATCGTGCAGGTTCTTTATTAATAAGATATTCTGATTCACCCGAACGGTGAAGACGACGGGTAACCATCAGCTCAGTATAATTCATATACTGTGCAGGAAATGGCCCGCCATCATTTTCAAGTATTAAGCTCACCTCGGCTAGACCCATAGGCGCATAGTCTTCAGATCCTGCAAAAATCACGTCTTCCATTGAAGAACCACGCAGATGCTTAGCTGACATTTCACCCATAACCCAAACCAACGCATCAACAATATTAGATTTACCGCAACCGTTTGGCCCCACCACTCCGGTAATACCATGATCAAATTGAATTACTGTACGGTCTTTAAATGACTTAAATCCAAATATCTCAAGTTTCTTAATTCTCAATGGGCAACCTTTCTCTGCAAAAGCGACGTGCGCGCCGCAGCCAAACGAGCAATTGGTACACGATACGGCGAACAACTAACATAGTGAAGACCTACTTCATGAAAAAAATTAATACTCTCAGGGTCGCCGCCATGTTCTCCGCATATCCCTATCTTTATATCAGGTCTTGTCTTAAGGCCAAGCTCAACCGCTTTTTTAACTAGAAATCCAACGCCTTCTCGATCAATTGTTTGAAAAGGATCTGCTGGGCAAACGCCGTCAGAAACATAAGTGCCTAAAAATCTTGCAGAATCATCGCGCGACAGGCCAAATGTTGTTTGTGTTAAATCATTGGTGCCAAAACTGAAGAAGTCGGCATATTCAGCTATTTGATCTGCTAGCAACGCCGCACGCGGAAGCTCAATCATCGTACCTATAGAAATCGAAAACTCCCGGCCCATTTCTTTTTGTACACGCTCAACTTCAACTTCAACAAGCCGCCTAAGGCGCTTTAACTCTTCTTTCATCCCAACTAACGGAATCATAATTTCAGGCTGTGGGTTTTTACCTGCTTTTAAAAGATTTATCGTTGCCTCTGCAATGGCTCTAGCCTGCATTTGATAAATTTCTGGGTAAGTAATCGCTAAGCGACAGCCGCGATGCCCTAACATAGGATTCATCTCATGAAGATTTCGCACCTTCGCGCGAATACGATTTTCATCGCTGCCAATTCGTTTAGCAAATTCGCGAATCTCTATGTCTGATTGTGGTAAAAATTCATGTAGTGGAGGGTCGAGTAAGCGAATGGTAACTGGCAAGCCATCCATTTCTTCAAGAATACCCTGAAAATCATCTCGCTGCATTGGCAAAAGTTTATCAAGAGCCCTAACGCGCTCTTCACGCTCATCGGCAATAATCATCTCACGCACCACATCGATGCGATCGGCATTAAAAAACATATGTTCAGTTCGGCAAAGCCCTATGCCTTTAGCACCAAATCGTCTAGCTACTTTTGCATCTATCGGCGTGTCAGCATTAGCGCGCACTCCGAGAGTGCGAAATTTATCAGCAAGATCCATAATGTAATTAAAATTATCATCTAAATTAGGCTCTACTGTTTTTACTTCGCCCATATATACTTCACCAGTTGAACCATCAAGCGTGACATAGTCACCTTCTTTTAAAACGTAATCATTTACACGAAGAGTTTTTGTACGATACTCAATATCAATCTCGCCAGCGCCTGCCACACAACACTTACCCATGCCGCGCGCAACAACTGCGGCATGAGACGTCATGCCACCACGAGTGGTGAGAATGCCCTGAGCTTTTATCATGCCACCTATATCTTCAGGTGACGTTTCAATACGCACTAGTACAACTTTCTTACCACTATCTGCCCAGGCGATAGCCTCTTCACTTGAAAACACAATTTGCCCAACTGCCGCCCCCGGTGATGCCGGCAGCCCTTTGGTCAATCTCGTACGCTGTGCCTTCGCATCAAGGGTTGGGTGAAGAAGCTGATCTAAAGAGGCCGGCTCAAGTCGCAAAACTGCCTCTTCTTCGGTAATTATTTTTTCAATAACCATATCGCGCGCTATTTTAATAGCAGCTTTTGCCGTACGTTTACCATTTCTGGTTTGTAATATGTAGAGCACACCTTTTTCTATAGTGAACTCGATATCTTGCATATTACGAAAATACTTTTCAAGTTTTTGATA
>MEPT01000023.1:14496-16005 GCA_001769925.1 Bdellovibrionales bacterium RBG_16_40_8 | reverse complement strand
CTACAGAAGCCCAAAACATTAACTTTGATAAATTGCTAAATTCAAATGTATACGGGCTTCTTTACAGGCCCCTAGAGGTTCGTCGCCTACTTAATCTGGTAACGCAAGCTATTAATTCACCATTTTCTCTTTATACTTTTTCTAATATTAATTGGAAAATTGACCATGTTTCTGCCAAAATTTCGCGCGCCGTACAACTGACTGAAATTTCAGAATTTGGCGCTACATTTAAATTTAATGGCGCATTGAAGCCAGGTTCAATGCTCTACCTTTTTAAATCAATATTTAGCAATGCTCCAGACCAATTTTTGTGCGTTCGTGTTTATTTCTCAGAAGAGAGTGACTCTGATGAAGGAATGTTTCTTGTTTCAGTTGTTTACTTTGGTATTACTGATTCTTTCTTGAAATTTACTAGATCATACATTCGCGATTCTTATGCCGCAAAGAAAAATGAAGAGCATAAAGCCTAATGAGTAGCAAATCACTTCAAGAGACTTATGCCCCTAAAAGCATTTGCTATGGTTGTGGGCCAGCCAACGCTAAGGGCCTACGTATTCGAAGCTTTGAAAGTGGCAGCGAAATTATTTGTGAGTGGTCGCCTGAAACTCACTATGAGGCTTTTTCTGGCATGCTAAACGGCGGCATTATCGGCACACTACTTGATTGCCATTGCAATTGGACTGCAGCCATAAATCTTAAAAAAAAATTTAATTTACCTGACTTGCCATGCACCGTAACTGCCGAATACACAATTAAACTATTACGACCAACACCATCAAATACCAAGGTTTACCTACGTGCCAAAGTAATCGAATATGTAAAAGAAGATAGAGCTATTGTAATGGGAGAACTAATCGTGAAAGATAAAATCACAGCGACATGCCAAGGGCTTTTCGTGGCTGTTAAGCCAGGTCACCCAGCTTATCATCGTTGGGGTTAGTTATGCCGCTATTAGTTTATGCCCGCATTCTGCACAAAATTTGCCAACATTTTTAAGTTCAGCTCCACACCCAGGGCATTTAGCTTCACTTTGTTTTTTATTAGAATTTAAATCTTCATTCATATTAACGTAGCCAACCTGGTTCCAGCGATCAATTTCTTGTATAATTTGCCAGTACTTATATGTAGAATCCCACTCGTGCCAATCTAAAGAAATATAAACGGCGCCGTCAGCAGATTGTCTTTTCACGTAAAGACCTTTTTTCTCTAATAAACCAACATGTATATCTTTAAGATCAACTGAAAATTTTTCTTTTAAATCATCCACCAACTGCTTGTAGTTAAGTCGCACTATACCGTTTTTGTCGACTTCAAGATCTCTAATTAATCCACAAATAGCGCCAGCAATTTGCACTGCTATTTTATCAAGGGTTATCACTTCAGATTTGCCAGCTTTAAAAAAATTATGCTGATAGAACTCACCGAACGACTCAATAAGCTGCAAATCATGAATTCTTAGCTCTTGTAACTCCATCTGCTCTGTCTCTTCATTTTTTTCATAAGTTAAAT
>MEPT01000023.1:8512-14465 GCA_001769925.1 Bdellovibrionales bacterium RBG_16_40_8 | reverse complement strand
AACATCCGCTGGACATAAATTTTTAAAACATTAAATGAGAGTAATATATCTGTGTCTTTAAATGTTGGGTTTTTCTTACGCTCTTCTTCTAATTTATAGGCTGGAATATCATTTTTTTTAGGCGAAGCTCCAATATGATACGCTACTAACGATAAGATAGCAGTTAGGCGAGCAATATAGCGCGGCGGACAGGGCATATTATCCTGCTCCATTTTATGTGTTTTGATAACACCGCGAAGGCGACGTAATTCATCTCCTAGTGCTTTAACGAAAATTTTGTAAGATGGAGTCGACTTTTCAAACACAGCTTTTACAGAGTCAATTGGTATTTCTACTAGTTTTACTTCAGATAGAGCCTCGGCATTAAATGCTTGACGTGCAAAGCCAAAAACTCCCTGTTCTCCAATAACATGACCAACAATAGGTTGGTCTACTTCGCATTTCTGCTCATTACGCTCAACATACAAAGAAACTTTTCCTGACTGTAATACGTAGAACGCAGTCAGTTGCTCGCCTTCACCGAAAATTAGTTCGCCTTTCTTAAATCGACGCTCTGTTGTCATTTAAACCTCAACCTACATAATTGTCGGCTTGCGGTAATTAATTTTTAATAGCCAAAAGGACAGGTCAGCGATAAATTGTGCATAAAGGAGAGTTTTTATTCTATGACTTCGCCATATTATGTTGCGCTTTTTTGTTTCTCCCTAGGGTTTGCACTTATTATGTTTCTAAGGCTAATAATAACCAAGCTGCGTAGAGCCCAAACTAAGGCCGAGGTCGCGCATATCCTTGAAGAGGCACAAGAAAAAGTCAAAGAAATAGAAGATACGGCGAAGGCCAGGGCAGAACAATATCGCGAACAGCTTAACGATCACTACGAGCAAGAAAGCACCAAAATCGAACAAAGAATCGAGCAAATTGAAAATCACATTTCTAATCGTGAGGCAGATCTCGAAGCTAAAATAGAAATATTACAAAAAAATGTTAGTGAACATCAGTCTGATGTAGATATTTTTGAAAATCAGATAAATTCTGCAACCCGTCGCATAGAACAAAAACGGCAGCAAAAAAAGAAGATTCACGAATCATTTGTCATAAAACTTGAAACTAAAACCGAAACGCCAAAAGAACAGGTGTTAAAAGACATATATATAAAAAAGCTAGATGAAAAGGAAATTGAAATTGCGCGTGCGATTATAACTCAAGAAGAAGAGGCAACGGACAATGCTGAAATTGTGGCAAAAAGAACTCTTACAATGATAATTAATCGCTTTGCTCGCGCATATTGCCCTGAACGCGGCATAGGCTACCTTAATTTCGAAAATGATGAACAAAAAAATCGTGTGCTGGGTAAAGATCAAGAAAATCTCCGGCAAGTTGAGAAAATATGTGGTGTCGATCTTGCGTATGACGAGCAAAATAATGCCGTTAATATCTATGGCTTTGATCCAGTTCGGCGTGAATTGGGACGAGCCACTGTTGATAAAATGATGTCTGAAATGAATATTAATCCGCGTAGAATCGAGCAAATTGCAGCGAATATTAAAAAAGATCTTTTTCAAAAAATATTAAGTGACGGAAACAAGATAGCCAAAGAACTTCGAGCTGAAAATTTAAATCCAGAAATTAAAAATATGCTAGGCGCGCTTCGTTACCGATATTCGTTCACACAAAATCAGTACTTTCATTGCGCAGAAGTTGGATTTTTATGTGGACTTTTAGCCGCCGAACTTGATGTGCCTATAACTGACGCAAGAAGGGCTGGCCTACTTCACGACATTGGTAAAGCTATGGACCATTCAATCGATGGTGGTCACGCTGTTATTGGTGCAGATTTTATAAAACAGCATGGCGAATCTGATCGCGTTGTTCATGCCGTTCGCGCGCACCATTTTGATGAGCAACCAAATACTAATCTTGCATTTCTAGTAATTGCCGCTGACGCAATTTCAGGAGCCAGACCAGGTGCTCGCCGCTCAACAGTTGCTACTTACACGCAAAAAATTCAAGACTTACAAACTATTGCGAGTGGCTTTAATGGTGTAGTGGATACCCATGTATTAAGCGCAGGAAGAGAAGTACGCGTTTACGTTGACGGAGGACAAATTGATGATTTACGCGCCCTTGATCTAAGTAGGCAAATAGCTCATAAAATTGAAAACGAAATGCAGTACCCCGGTCAAATTCGTGTTACTGTAGTACGTGAAACCCAAGCTGTCGAATATGCTAAATAATTATAAAAAATTTTTAATATTTAGTTTTTTCATTGCTAACATTATGGGGTGTGAAACTTTTAAAAAACTTAGCGAACCTAAGCCATTAGTAGGTAAAGATATACACGTATATAATCTTGCTGCTAATCAAGTGGAGCTACGTCTAAAGGTAAGCGGCCTTACCTCAACAATGTGGGTAACAGCAGAACTGGTAAATAATTCTGGGCAGTTTTTAAGTTTTCAAACGCGTGAACTACTGCAATTTGACGATCCAGAATGTCTCAATAATCAAGAGTTTGAAACTCCACGGGCCACCGTACTATATCCAAAAGAGCGCGTCCTGCTACACTACACTTTTCGCCTACATGCTCTACAAAAACACTCTACTCAATACGAAAAGTGTAAGGGTAAACCAATAAAATTCAAAGTTGATGGTCTTTTGTTAAATAACGAGATCGTACAGCCGATTACTCTAACAATTGTTAACGAATAAATGCTGCAAATGTTGCCAGTACAATAGACTCATTACCGCTAATTGTTTTCTTCACATCGAATAACTTTTCAACAATTTTTTGATAAGGTATTATAATACCCTCTTCTTTTAGAAGGGCTTGTACATAACGTGTTGCCCTATCGATTAGTTTGCCGTTGGTGGGGTAGACCCACGTCATAAGATTGCGTTCATAGCGTCCGAGTATGCCCATAATTAAAGTTGAGTGAATATTTAAAAACATTTTTAAAAGTGTGTGCTCAAAAAGTGAAAATGAGTCTTGAGGCCATAAAATCGACATCTCTTTATCTTGAAGTCGCCACAAAAGAGTGTCTTTACCACGTAATATTTCAAAATTGGAGTGCTCTTTATTATTTGTTAACCAATTTCTAAATTTTATTGCCTCTAAAGAAAAATCAAAAGCATGTAAATAAGAAGATTTCGTACGGCTATCAATATCATGCCAATTCAACGCCCTAGGGGATCGACGTAGTAAATTATGCCAGGCATCTTCAGAAGTTTTAGTGCCGGGCAAGCAAATGTAACAAAGAGATGGCTGCATTTTTAAAAGTCGCTCTGCACCCTTGTGACTAAACGGAGTGAGAGAAAATGTTGGCGCGCGCTCGGTAGTATCAGTAAAAACACTTATAGGATAATCGTGCACATGATAAAAAATGTAACGACCAGCCTGATACTCGCTTGACTCACACTTAATAAATGGTGGCAAAAAAACTTCTGCATTTTCAATTAAATATTGGCGAAGATTTTCTATCCAATAATTGATTTTTTCGGCAGAAAAATCTGTAAGTAATGCAAAACCAATCGCTAACTGTAAAACAGTTGACGCCTGCATTCGCGTACTGCCAGTAAGTGCCATAGGCCCCACACATAAATTAATTTTTTTTATATTTTTATTATCAATAACTCGCCTAGAGCGTTCAACATGTTCTCTAAGTACTGAATCGTGGTTGCAATAAAGAAAATATGGTGAACTACGTGAGACCTTTGCGGCTGCTTCTGCAGCGCCGATCACGTAAGGCGTTTCACCTCCCTCGGTAACTGCTAGCAAAAGATCTTGCTCTGCAAAACCTAGTTGTCGTAAATGTCGCTCTCCAAATTCGGGAAAATCTTCAAAGCCCTCTAGCGAATGTACAAGTGCCACGTCTCCGCCTGCCATGAAAGAAATAACTTTCTCAGATTGCGGATTTTGTTCGCGATAAAGACACTCAAGCATTAGAGAAAGTCTACCTGTAGCACCGCAACCACATAAAAAAACTCGGCCTCCAGATTTCCAGGTAGCCTGAATAGAGTCTCGCAATTCAAGTATTTCGTTTACATGCTCTTTTAGCTTATGAAGAGCCTCACAATCGACTGCGACCAAGGCTCTTATAGCTTTCGACACATCTGTGTTGGCAAGTTCTGACAAATTGACAGTTTTAGGATGTGGCTTTTCTGTTTCAAGAAAGCCTAATTGAAATTTTTGACCTGTTGAGAGAAATTCTTCTGCAGACTCCATAACTATAGCATTCTAATGATACGCACACAGACAGAGGAGAAATATCTTGCTGCCGCATCGCGCCAGTGAGTAACCTTTGTGTCAAAGTTAACATGGGGTTCATATGCAAAAAATAGCAGTACTTGGAGGCGTTAGAATTCCTTTTGCAAGGTCATTTGGGGCTTATTCGGGAATATCCAATCAAGAACTCATGACGGCAAGTCTTAAGGGGCTTGTTGAAAAATACCATTTACAAAACCATATTCTGGGGGAAGTAGCCCTAGGTACGGTTATGGCCCACTCTGCAGACTGGAATTTCGCACGCGAATGTGCTCTTGGTTGTGGGATTTCAGCCGAATCCCCAGCATACACGATTACCCAGGCCTGTGGCACCAGTCTTGAAGCTGCAATTTTAATTAGAAACAAAATCGCCCTTGGCCAAATAGATGTGGGTATAGCCGGTGGAGCTGACACCAACTCAGATTTACCTGTGGTTTTTAGCCGCTCTTTTGCGCACAAGCTTTTAAAATTATCTCGTGCTAAAAATATAGTTGAGAAATTACAAATTATTTCTCAACTGCGCCCTAAAGATTTATTGCCAGTAACACCCGCCGTGCAAGAACCACGTACTGGCTTATCTATGGGAGAAAGCTGTGAACTCACGGCAAAAAAATGGCGTATAACTCGCGAAGAGCAAG
Organism: Bdellovibrionales bacterium RBG_16_40_8; assembly: GCA_001769925.1. Lineage (GTDB taxonomy): Bacteria > Bdellovibrionota > Bdellovibrionia > Bdellovibrionales > UBA1609 > RBG-16-40-8. The sequence goes on along the minus strand of MEPT01000023.1, from coordinate 9,569 downwards.
ACGCCATAGCTTACATTAGTCACATGAATGCGCTCAAGGCCTACAAAGACGGATTTTACGATAATCTATTAGTACCTTTTTACGGCCTTAATAAAGATAATAATGTTCGTGAAACAACTCTTGAGAAAATGGCTAAACTTTCACCTGTTTTTGATCGCTCAAAATCTGGCACACTAACTGCTGCTAACAGCTCAACTTTGACCGACGGCTCTGCTGCAATACTTCTATCTTCAGACACCTGGGCTGCGCGAATGGAGCTACCTGTACTTGCACACATGACTCATTGTGAGGTTGCTGCGGTAGATTTTGTTAAAGATGAAGGCTTATTGATGGCACCGACATATGCAGTTTCTCGTATGCTTAAAAAAGCAAATCTAAATCTGCAGGATTTTGATTTTTATGAAATTCATGAGGCCTTTGCTGCGCAGGTTTTATGCACACTAAAAGCCTGGGAGTCTGAAGAATTCTGCCGCACAAAGCTTGGGTTAAATAGTGCACTTGGTTCTATCGACAGAAAAAAAATGAACGTCTGTGGCGGCAGCATTGCTCTTGGCCACCCGTTTGCGGCTACCGGTGCGCGCATTGTTAGCGCTTTGGCTAAAATACTGCACAAAAAAGGTTCGGGCCGTGGTCTAATTTCAATTTGTACAGGCGGTGGCATGGGAGTCACAGCTATTTTAGAAAAAAATTAAAAAGTGGAGAACACAAGTAATGCGTGAATTATTTTCTGAAATTGAACCATACAGACAAGGCAGACTTAAGGTTTCAAATATTCATGAACTTTATTTTGAAGAATGCGGTAATCCTCAAGGTGAGCCAGTAGTTTTTCTTCACGGTGGCCCCGGTGGCGGCATTAGCCCAAAAAATCGACGTTATTTTGACCCTACATACTATCGCATTATTTTATTTGATCAACGCGGTTCGGGGCAGAGCACTCCTCATGCTGAGATTAAAGAAAATACTACCTGGGATCTTGTTTCGGACATCGAAAAAATTCGCGAGCATTTAAAAATTAATAAGTGGCATGTATTTGGCGGCAGTTGGGGATCGACTCTAT
>MEPT01000023.1:0-8481 GCA_001769925.1 Bdellovibrionales bacterium RBG_16_40_8 | reverse complement strand
TTTACGCGGAATTTTTCTTTGCCGCAAAAAAGAAATTGATTGGTTTTATCAAAAAGGCGCGAGCTTTATCTTTCCTGACTTCTGGGAGCCTTATAAAAACCATATTCCTGAAAATGAGCGCCATGACTTTGTGCGAGCTTATTACAAACGCCTAACAAGCCCCGACCCAAAAGTTCGTATCGAGGCTGCGCGCATTTGGAGCGTATGGGAGGGCTCAACTTCAAAACTAATACCTGACAATGATCTAATGCATGATTTTGATAATCCTGAGTTCGCTATTGCCTTTGCGCGAATTGAATGTCACTACTTTACTCATAACGCTTTTTTTGAAACTGACAATTGGTTAATTGAAAACTCTTATATGATAAATAAAATACCTACAGAAATTGTACATGGGCGCTACGATGTAGTTTGCCCTGTTGAGAATGCTTGGGAGTTAAGTAAAGTTCTGCCTGACGCCAAACTTCATATTGTGCGCGATGCCGGTCACTCGGCGCAAGAACCTGGGATTATACATCATCTTGTTGAAATAACTGAGAGGTTTAAATCAATTCGGTGACAAACGAACTTTCGTGCCATAACCATTTTCTGAGTTTTGATAAGAGCCTACGGCTCAATGCTAAAAAAGCATGGCTAGTGCTTTGGATCACTACGTTAACCATGCTGTTTGAAATTTATTTTGGTTATACAACGCATTCAATGGCACTACTTGCTGATGGTTGGCATATGGCCACCCACGCTGCAGCTCTTGGCATTACTTATCTTACTTATCGCCTAGCTACCAATCCAAATATGGTGAAAAACTTTAATTTTGGCGGTGGCAAAATAATAGCTTTAGGTGGTTTTGCTAGCAGTATTTTTTTACTATGCGTAGTTTTTATGATCGGATTAGAATCCGTAGAAAGATTTTTTCACCCACTTAATATTAGCTTTGATGAGGCAATACTTGTTGCAATTTTAGGACTGGCAATAAATGTTATTTGCGCATTTATTTTACGAGCTTCTACTGGCAACCACCACAGTCATAGCCACGATGACCATGGCCACCACAGTCATAGCCACGGTCATTATCACGATCACAATATTCGTGGTGCTTATTTGCACGTGGTTGCCGATGCGGTAACATCTGTGGGCGCCATAGCCGCATTACTTTCTGGTAAGTATTTTGGATTTTATTTTCTTGACCCACTTATTGGTCTTATTGGCTGTATAATTATTTTTCGTTGGGCCATTGTGCTTATCAAAGATACCGGCTGGGAACTACTTGATGGCCACGCAAAATCTGTAGATTTTGTAAAGCTTAAGTCACAGTTAGAATCTAAAGGCTCTAAAATATTAGATCTTCACGTTTGGCAAGTTGCACCAAAAACTCTATGCTGCGAACTTGTGGTTACCTCGCAAAAGACCCACGGTTTAGAGTTCTATCGCCAAATACTCCATAATGAATTCAACATTCAGCACTCCGTCATCGAAGAAAGGTAAATCTAGACAGTATCAATTTATTGTTCTAGCGTTTTAGCTATCATGCGTGGGGGGATAATTATGAAACGATTTTTTTTCTTATTTGTTGTGTTTTCGCTTGGTATTGCAACCATAAGTCTTGTGACTAACGGTTACGCATCAGAAAATAATACTAAACCTATTTACTACTGGATGAAATTCAAAGCGAAAGATAAGTTTGCGCGTTCTAAAATTGCTGATCTTGGCGTCACTATCGAGACCGTGGTCGAAGATTCAGTGGCGGCTATAGGTAATGCGCGAAATTTGGCTGCAGCAAAAAAAAGCGGTATGCTAGAGCTAGACTTTGAGCTGACAGATAAAATGTTAGATTTTCCTCAAGAAGATTCAAATTTTCATAATTACGCTGAGCTAGTTCAAGAAATGCAAAAGCTAGCCGCGCAGTACCCAAATTTAGCAAAGCTTTCATCAATAGGCACGACTCGCGAAGGTCGTGAGCTTTATATGCTAACTATATCAACAGATAGTGATGATCTATCTCGCCCGGCGGTCTTTTTTATGGGCGGCCATCATGCACGCGAACACTTGTCAGTTGAGACTCCGCTTCTTCTTGCTGAACATCTCTTAAAATCATATACTTCTAGAGACTTACGAATTATTAATCTACTTAGTAAACGTACCGTTTACATACTGCCATCAGTCAACCCAGATGGCGCTGAATTCGATGTCGCCACTGATAAATATAGAATGTGGCGTAAAAATCGCACCAAAAACCACGACAACTCATACGGAGTAGATCTAAATCGTAACTACGGCTACGGCTGGGGTGGGGGCGGGGCAAGCACTTACCCCGGCGATGATACGTACCGCGGCACTTCGGCATTCAGCGAATCAGAATCACTTGCTGTTAAAAATTTCTTTGAATCACACAATAATATTACCATCACCCTATCATTTCACACATATTCAGAACTAATTTTGTACCCGTGGGGTCACTCTTACAATAAAATTTCTAATCAAAAAGACTTTCAAGTGCATAAGACTATGGCCGAAACCATGGCACAATGGAACGGTTACACCCCCGAGCAAAGTTCAGATCTTTATATCGCCAGTGGTGACACTACCGATTGGGCCTACGGCCAACTAGGGATCATTTCATTTACATTTGAGCTTGATCCGAAGATGGGAATGAGTGAACAGTTTAAGCCAGGTGGCGGTTTTTACCCGGGGCAATCATACATTTACCCAGTATTTCAAAAAAATTTAGAGCCTTGCCTATATCTTCTTGAGTACTCCGACAATCCATACCGTGTGATTGAGCCCAAGCCTCTAGCCTACGGCCTCTCCTCACCCCTCTGGTAAAAAAGGTACGCCGTAACCTTACCCCCGGTTTAATTTAAACTGGGGGTCAAATTTAGAAGTGTAAAAAAAATTATTATGAGCGGTTAACAGTTGTCTATATTAATAAATGAGCCCGAGTAGTATCGGGCTCGCTCAACCTGTAACCGCTTAATTTAAAAACAATGCGCAGTGACATGTGAGCTCACCAACTCTTTAACAGAACACAACCAAAAGTCGAGTTGGCATGCAACGCACATCTACATTGCGGTTATTGCCTTCACCATAAAACTCTCACGCGCTAGAATATACTCATGAAACAACTCATGGGGTTTGGTATCACTGTTCTTGTCATCGTTTTGGGTTGCTCCACGGCAAATAAAGTTAATCTACCGCCAAGCACAGAACTTATGCCGCCAGAAATGGCTTCATGGCCGATTAATAATCAACTTATCGGTAACAAAGATTTTATAAGTATTGATCTTTTTTTAAATAGAGTTGCGAAAGAAAATCCAGGAACTACCGTTACCTGGTGGGTTGACTACAGGCGCGCCCAACTCTGGAGCAAAAAGGATAAAAATGTAGCATGTGAAAATTTCTCGCGCTTGGCAGGAGAAATCCAATTTCCGATTAGAAGGCTTGCATATTTACATGCTCACGAAGTTTGTCCGAAAAACAATCAAATTTTGGCAAGACTTGAAAATTTTAACGTTGATCAATTTGAGCCGTGGCTTAGTGATACCGCTGTTGATGTGGCCATTAAAAAAGCTAAAGCGACAAATGATCACGCGGCCTTGGTTGATCTTAACCTCAGAAAATCAAAAATGAACCTACGCAAAGAAGAAAAAGTTGCCTACGCAGATGAAGCCCTCAAATATGCACAAAAATTACAAAATAAAGAAAAAATACGCGAACTTAAAAATCGCATTTATAATTTGTCACCAAGCAGAAATGAAAAGCCTACATCAAAAGAATATTTAGCTATGGCATATGATTATCGCTATCGTAGAAAATTTGTTGAGGCGGTAACTTTTTTCAACAAAGTGGTAAAAACAAAATCACTAGGGATCCCTGATAAAATTCAAGCATTGCGCGGGATTCGCACCACCTATAAAATTCAACAGCAAAAAGAAGAAGCCGTAAAGGCAACAGAAAATCTAGCCAAATTTGTTGAAAAAATTTATAAAAAGTCGCAAAAAAATACTTACGATGCAAAACTATTTGCCGACACTTATCTTTTTTTGGCTAAAACCTACTGGACCGAAAACGAGCACAAAAAAGCAATACATGCTCTTGACCGCATTCAAAGAACCGTACAAAACAAAACATCGCTTGCCGAAGTATTCTTAACACGTGGACGCATGGAAGAAGAAAAGCAAAACTTCTCTGATGCTATTATGTGGCACAAAAAAGCACTTGACGAGAATATAAATAGTGACAGCTTTCGTAACAAGATTTCCTGGTATCTAGCTTGGAATGAATATAAACAAAAAAATTACCCAGAGGCTGTACGACTTTTAAAGAATTTAAAAAATCGAACAGAAAATAATTTTGAGCGTAGCCGCATTATTTTTTGGCTGGCAAAATCTCTACGCGAAAAAAATGATAATGCCGAGGATGAATTTAAACAACTAATTAAAGAAGACCCCTTAAGTTACTACGGGCTCGCTGCACATCGCGAGATGGACATACCACTACCGAGTAAATCTCTTTATCGCGAAGATTCGGTAAATAAAGCAGCTGTGCAGAAATTGACTTTGCACCTTCGCGAAGTGTTAAGCGAAAACTATTTAGAGTGGCTAATCGCTACTAAAGAGATTGACGTCGCTAAAAATTATCTCGATAGCGTTGCTAATGAGGTACGAAAGAAGTTTAAAGGCGATGTTGAAAGTTGGGTTTCACTTTTTAATCTGTATGGCCGTTCGCAAAATTATCCGGCACTATTTGCACAACTTGGACAGCTAGATAGCTCTGTACGACGCACTATAATAGATGAAAATCCCTATATTATTTTTCCTAATCCTTACTATGAAACCGTATCACAAGCCGCTAGTCGCTTTGGCGTGAGTGTTGAGTTTATTTATTCAATTATGCGCCAAGAATCTTCATTCAACCCTCAGGCGCGAAGTCAGATGGACGCTTTTGGACTTATGCAACTACTACCAGAGGTAGCGCGCAGATCAGCAAACGCCAATTCTATTGAGTTCACAAATACCGAAGACCTCTACGAACCCCATATTAATATACCTTTAGGTTCTGCTCACCTACGTGAGTTATGGGATAAATACAACGGTGAAATTATACTGGCTGTTGCCTCATACAATGCAAGCGAAAAAGCAATACTTTCTTGGCTTAAAACTCGCTATCGCGGAGACACTCTAGAATTTATTGAAGATATACCGTACGATGAAACGCGCGACTACGTAAAGCTTGTTTTACGAAACCTTATTGCCTATGAAATTTTAAATTCTCAAGAAAGCACAATATTATTTCCAGAATGGACTCTCAAAATTTCGCACCAAAATACTGATATAAAGCTCACACACTAATAAATTTCGGGGCGCGAATGAAAAATTTTGAAGGATCATCGGCACGGGCGCCCAGGTTTTAATTTTATTTCTGGCATCCCAGTCCATGTACTGAAGGTATCGGTCGATCGCTGTTAATTTTTTAGGTCTTGGTTTAGGCTTATTTTCTTCTTTAAGTCTCATAATCTCTTCTTTGGTAGCGCTTATGCTGGCCATCCCGACATGGTATGTGACGTGGGCTTCTGGTTCGCGCCATGCTGATGGTGGCATTATGTGGAGTAACCAGGCTATGGCTCGAACATATGCGGCTTCTACAGTTTCAGATGGCGTTAGCCAGCCGAGTGTTTTCGTAGGCCTCTCTTCATTCCAGCGTTGATTGTACTGACGGGTTGCGAGCTCTAGCTCATTAAAAGTAGATACATTTATTTGACTAAAAAATTCTCGGTCATCAAAACGATGAGTGTTTTCAACTTTACCGTTAATTTCTTTTTCGCCAATAGGAATGAGCTTATGCTCGATGCCCCGATCTTTACACCAAACATCAAAATCATGACAGTCCGTTGGCTTTAAGCCTCTATTATGATTACTAAATTTATCAGTAAACTCTAGAGCATTATCTGTTTGTATTTGCACCATCGGAAAGGGCACCGCCCGTTCTAACTCATTTAAAAAATGTATAACGGTCTCGATCTTTCGATCTTGAAAAGATCTTATAAACCGCCAACTTGAGTGATGATCAACGACAGACAGCTGGTAGGTCTTTTTGCCCTCAACTAAAAAGGGCGTGTATTTAAAATCCATCTGCAAATAGCCGGGCAATGGTCGCCTGTACCGCTTCATATGTTTTTTCGTCAGTCGAGATCTATACTCTTTGGTGACTAAGCCTTTGCGTTTTAAAATTGCGGCAACAGTGCTGGCAGCACAGGTAATTTTATATTTCTTTTTTAAGTCATAGCTTATGCGATCGGGCCCTTTAAAGGGCTCACGTTTTCTCAAGCGTACAATTTTCCTCTCTGTTTGCTTAGAAGTTTGATTCCAAAACGATTTTGCAGATTTAGATTGTGAATAAAGCCCTGCTAAACTTTCGGCATTTAACACCGATTCCCACAGGGTCTTTAAATTCAGTAATTAATGGTTGAAATTACGCGGTCCATTCTATTTTTAGCGGTAAATTTTTTAGCCACGGGACTTTTATCGGCCGATTTAGTTTCTCCACGCCAAGTATCAGCGGCGTGTGCGCACGCTTGCGAATTTTCACAGTAAAGCTGTCGCCATCATATTCCACGCGACCTGGAAAGTTAATGAATCTTCTAAAAATAGTCGATGCCCTGACCTTTTCATATCTGGGTAAATCTTGTGCAAACCGGTGGTATATTGTGTCGGCGACAGTAGTCCAGAAAATATCAAAATGAATTCGAATCATCAGTGGCGAAGATAGAGCGTTTAGATTAAAAAATGAAACAAGTTCGCTGAGTTTGTTTTCGATGTGCCACCTTTTTGCGTAAACCGTAAGAACCTGCTTGATCTCCAATTCCCTATCATTGGTAATGACGAAAGTTGGTTTAACTCTGCCGTGATCTTTGATTATGATTTGACGAAATGGTTTTTTACAGCCACTGAGTAGCACTTCATTTTCGTGGACTAGAAATCTTTGGTTTTTACGTTTTGGAATAGGTAGATAGGTTTTTTCCCACTGATCATCTGGGATTTGTAAAGCCTCTGCAATTAGTTTGGCATTTCGTTTTCTAAGCGTAATAAATTTGACTTTCTTTTTATCAACGTCGAGATCTCCTAGGATTTTGTACTCTGTAAGTTTGCAATCAAACACAAGGGTTTCGTTAAGGTCGCCCTTGACCTCGCGCCAATAACTAATGAAATTTTTAATTTCTTTGGTTTCATCTTTTCTTAAAATATCAGCCTTGGTGTACAAAATAACATCGCTTAGACCATCTTGCGCCAAAATGGTATTAGCGCCCTTTAGACTTTTTCCCCTAGCGCCACACCAAACTTTTTCCATCTGTGACTCTTCACCAAAGTGAGGAATAGAATGAAAATCTAGGTTAATGAATTTCGACTGGTAAAACTTTGGATATTTTTTTACAAAATTAGACATTACTTCTACCTGCAGTTTTTTCAACATAACTTCGCTTGTTCGACAAGAATACGAACCCATGTAAGAGGGTTTTGGTAAGCCAGTTAGGCCGGCAAAAACGCCAAATCCAGGCTCCTGATCATAGGACCTAATATGACTAAGACGCTCATAGCCGATAAGCTTAAGAAGTAGTATCGATAGGGCCGCTTGCTGGGCACCAATATTTGTGGACGCAGGCAAACTACATTTTTTAACAATATCTAAAATTCCAGACTCAATAATATAAGGTAAAAATAAAAAAGCGCCAGCGATAGGACAGTCAATTTTAAATGGCTCGAGTTTATCAAAGTCGATGGATTGCGCACGGTCCGATAGCAGAATCTTTTTCAGACTAATTCCAAGCTCAAGATGAGTACGTCTTTCAAGTTTTGACATTCCTGCTTTTGACAGGATTACAGCAATGGTACTTAACGGAAGATTGTCTCCCTGTTTTTTTAGCTCATCAAAAATATCGTAGATGGATTTGCCAGACTTTCTGATTTCTAGAACCCTCTCAATGAGTTCTGGCTTTGTACGAGCGCCCACTGGACCCCGCGGAATATCTGGAAAAAAATCAATTTCGCCTGACAAAAATAGCTGTTTGATATTGCGAACAGATTGCGGAGAGTAACCGAATTTACTGGCTGCCTCTACCACAGACTTTCCTTCGACAGCAATCAAACGAAGGGCTTCGTACTGTTTTTGCTTTGGTTTTAGATTTTTTGTGAATAATTTTTTTAGCGCATCCATGCAAATATCCCTCATTTATAACTACTAATTATTAGATATAAATATCTGTAAATCTATAGTTAATTTTAAATTTATGCATAATATTAGGGCATAAATGAGGTAAAATTGTCCAATTTCTAAGCATTTTCGAGAAAATCCTAATTTTATTAGAATTTTATAGATCTTATAATAGATAGTTATTTTTTAAGGATAGATCCGTAGTATTAGTAGATTTACCTAGGAGAATTCGAAAGAATGAGTCGTAGGCCTGACTGATTTCAACCATTAATTATTGAA
>MEPT01000022.1:6837-7622 GCA_001769925.1 Bdellovibrionales bacterium RBG_16_40_8 | reverse complement strand
GAAATAAAATATTTTTATGCTGACGGGCTTAATTTACTTCACCTTTACAAAGTGACTTGTGAGGCTGAAAATTATGTGCGCTCGAGAAAAAAACCAGTATTTTTACATACCAAAGTAGTGCGACTTTTAGCTCACGCTGGATCTGACCCTGAATGGACATACAACAGTATTGAACAAATAGAAGAAACTGAGTTTAATGACCCTTTACTACACTCGTCTAGATTAATCTTAGAAAATAACATTTTAAGTAGCGACGAAATTATAAAGTTATACCAAGTGGTGCGAGAAAGAGTTAATAAAATATCTGAATACGTTATTAATCTGCCAAAACTTGAAACCTCTCAAGAAGTAAAATCAACTTTGACTGCTTGTTTGAGACCGAGACCACTACCGCCCTTAGTAAGCGACGAAAAACGCGCAGAGATATTTGGCCGAGATTTTGAAAAACTATCAACAACGCCACAACACATGGCAAAACTTATTAATTATGGTCTGACTGATATTTTTATTCGCTACAAAAACGCTATAATTTTTGGCGAAGATGTGGCGCAAAAAGGTGGTGTGTACAATGTCACTGATGGGCTTTTTAAAAAATTTGGCGCTCGACGTATATTTAATTCTATCTTAGATGAAACTTCAATTCTGGGTAATGCCATTGGTTTTGCGCATAATGGTTTATTGCCAATCCCTGAAATTCAATTTCTTGCGTATGTGCACAATGCCGAAGATCAGCTTCGCGGTGAAGCTTCAACTTTGGCTTTTTTCTCACAAGGGCAATTTACCAA
>MEPT01000022.1:1512-6815 GCA_001769925.1 Bdellovibrionales bacterium RBG_16_40_8 | reverse complement strand
TTCACAATGACAATTCGCTAGCCATATTTCGTGATATTCCAGGACTTATCGTGGCAGTACCTTCAAATGGTGCTGATGCGGTAAAGATGATGCGCTCATGTGTACGTGTTGCCGAAACCGAAGGTCGGGTAGTAGTTTTTGTTGAACCAATAGCTTTGTACATGACAAAAGATTTGCATCAAGAAGGCGATAAAGAGTGGAGTTTTACTTATCCTGAAATATCAGAAGAAATATCGATTGGAGAATTTGGTGTTTTTGGAGAAGGCCAGGACGTGCTAATAATAACTTATGGCAATGGCAATTTTTATTCTCGCCAAGCAGAAAAAGAGTTACGCGAAAAACTTCAAGTAAAATGTCAAATTATTGATTTACGTTGGATAGCGCCAATCAATTTAGAGAAACTGATAACAAAGATAAATCAATTTGATAAAGTCCTTATTGTCGATGAGTGCCGTAAAACTGGTAGCATTAGTGAGCAGCTGGTTACAGGCCTTGTTGAGAGGTCTTTACGGCTTCCGAAAATAAAAGTTATAGCAGCTGATGACTCTTTTATACCGTTAGGAGTTGCTGCTACTTCAGGTTTACCCAAAAAAGCAGACATTATATCTGGGGTATTGGAGCTAATTAAAAAATGAAAAAGCGCATTGTTGTTGTTTGCCCAGGGCGAGGTTCGTATACAGCAGAAACGCTTGGATATTTACACAAGCATCATAGCCAACAAGTAGAATTTTTAAACGATCTAGATAGACGCAGAAAAGAAATAAATGAGCCAACAATTTCTGAGCTTGACCAAAAAGAAAAGTTTTTGCCATCACTGCATACTAGAGGTGAACACGCGTCAACGCTGATCTATGCCGCAAGTTACTTTGATTTTATGGCTATTGATCGAGATAAATACGACATTGTAGCTATTTGCGGAAATTCAATGGGCTGGTATCTGGCCCTGGCATTTAGTGGCGCCTTTAATTGGGATGGTGCTTTTCACGTTATCCAAACTATGGGTTCTATGATGAAAAACGAAATCATAGGCGGTCAACTTATTTATCCTATAGTTGATGATAACTGGCAGCCTGATCGCATTCGTGAACGTGTTGTGCTTGAGCAAATTGAAAAAATTAATCGTGAGCATATTGGAAAGTGTTATGTGTCGATTTGGCTAGGTGGGTATCTAGTAGTTGGCGGTGATAAAGAAGGTATTAATTATCTTCTTAAAAACTTGCCCAAATCAGGGGATTACCCTTTTCAACTTATTAATCATGCGGCATTTCATACTCCGCTTCTATATGATACCTCTCGTCGTGCTCTTGAGACAATTTCGTCACAATATTTTTCTAAGCCAAACATACCGCTTGTTGACGGTAGGGGCGCGATCTGGCAACCATATTCTACAAATATTCAGGCTCTTTATGAATATACATTTGAGCATCAAATCTATGCGCCTTACGATTTTACGGCAAGCGTTACTGTGGCGATTAAAGAGTTTATGCCGGATAATATTTGGCTTTTGGGGCCAGGGGCAAGTCTCGGTGGAGCACTTGGGCAAATATTTGTGAAGAATAAGTGGCAAGGGGTGCTGAATAAAGCTATTTTCAAAAACAAGGCTAATGATATTTTAACTACTAAGTAGTAATGAAGTAGTGATCTGATCGTTAGGTTATTTAGTAATAACAGGGGGCCACATGAAAAAAATAATTTTTCTATTAACAATTTTTACGTGCGTAGCGGCATGGGCCGACTCACGCGTTTTGACCCAAGATATGGCTAAGACACGCTTTAATCAGTTGAGTCAAGTGAGTTATAAATTGTTTCTTGATGTCAGCCAAGGCGATGAGGGGTTTACCGGCAGGCAAGAAATTATTTTTGATTTGCAAAAAGCACAAGATATACTTCTTGATTTTCAAGGCGGCAAAATTCTCTCAGCAGAGATAAACGGTCGTAGTGCAGAGCTGGCGCGCGGGCAAGTTTTCGTAAAATTACCAAAATCTATGTTGGTAACGGGTACAAATAATGTCAAAATAGAATTTATTCATGAATATTCACGTGATGGCTATGGGCTTCATTATTTTCAAGATCCTGAAGACCAAAAAACATATCTTTATACAAATTTTGAGCCATTTGAGGCTAATCGCTTAGCGCCTTTTTTTGATCAACCAGACATAAAGGCTCCTCTTGAACTTACCGTAATTGCGCCAGATGAATGGGTAGTTATTGCAAATACTCGCGAAGTTTCAATTAAACAAAGTGGCGCAAATCAAATCTGGGAATTTTCTAAAACAGCTCCTATTAGTACATATGTTTACGCAATGATGGCAGGCCCGTTTACTTATTGGGAGGGGACTTATAATAATACTCCGCTTCGTTTATTTGCTAGGCAATCACAAGCAAAGTATGTGCCTTATGAAGAGTGGTTAAAAATAACTGGGCAAGGCCTTGAATTTTATGAAAAATATTTTGCTACTAACTACCCATTCGGCAAATATGACCAGGTTATTGTGCCAGAGTTTAATGCTGGTGCCATGGAAAATGTTGCGGCCGTAACATTTTCCGAGAGATTTTTACGACGCGGCAGTTATACACGAAGCGATAGATTATACTTATATAACACCGTTTTACATGAAATGGCTCACATGTGGTTTGGTAATTTGGTAACCATGAAGTGGTGGAATGATCTTTGGTTAAACGAAAGTTTTGCCACCTATATGGCATTTGTTAGCGAATCACAGGCAACAGAGTTTAGTGAAGCATGGCTAGAATATAATAAAGAAAAACGTGGAGCGTATCAACAAGACCAGATGATAACTACCCACCCTATTTCAGGAGTTGTGCGAGATACAGACGAGGCCGGCGCTACTTTTGACGACATCACATACGGCAAAGGTGCTGCGGTGATGAATGAGCTTAATTTCTATCTAGGCGAAGATGTATTTAAAAAATCGCTACAAAATTATTTTAAAAAATATGCCTACGCGAATACAACGCTAGAAAATTTTATTGCTGTCTTTGAAGAGACAACAAAAACTGATATGAAATCATGGTTTAAGTCGTGGCTTGAAACATCTGGTATCGACACGATCGCACAATCTTTTAGTTGTACCAGTAATGACCTTAATATTAATCTTAAGCTACCAGTAGATAACCGCCCGCATGCGCTAAAAGTCGCCCTATTTAAAAACATTCACGGTATAGTAAAAAAAATCAAAGAAATACCAGTTAAAATACCTCAATCATTGCCTCAGCGATCAGTACAACTTAAAATTTCGTTAGAGAAAAGTTTAGGCTGCCCAAGTTTTATTTATGCAAATTATGAAGACCATGGGTATTTTAAAGTGCAATTTGATCAGAAGTCGTTACAGTTTTTTAAAAGTAATATAAATAATATCTATGATGATAATCTGCGTGCTGCGATTTGGTCTGATTTATGGCAAATGGTTCGCGATCAAAAATTTAAACTTTCTGATTTCTCAAATATGGCAATTGAGTCTATTAGTTTAGAAAAAAACACAGGAGTGTTAAGTTTTCTTATAGGTAGAACTGTTGGTGGCAGATGGAGCGATTATGACTCTGTATATTATTTTTGGCCACGAGGTACTGAAAGTGAAAAAGACTCTTACGATGAAATAATTAAAAGCTATGAAAGTCTTTATAAGCAGATGATGGTAAACACATCAGGAGATCGTTATAAACTTTTTCTTGATGCCTATTTGCAAAGCGTATCTTCAGCTAGTGAAGTTTTAAATGTTGCCTCATTACTTGAGACGATTACTGACCCAGATCGTCGCTATAAGGCGTTAACAACACTTTGTCGCAATAATTATGAGGGCGCGCAAAAAATTTTAAACGAAGAATTAGGTAGGGATAAGTCAGACAGAGCAAAAAAATATGCACTTAGTTGTATGGCATCAATGCCTGACCCACAAATAAAGCGTGAGTTTATTAATAAACTTACAAGTAAAGAGCCGAGCTATTCTGTCGACGAAGTTTCTCATATTGCTAAAAGTCTTTTTCCGCCACAGCAGCGAGAAGCACTATCAGATTATCGCCCACAAATTGAATATGCGCTTAAAAACATTTGGCCAAAATTAGATGCTAGTTATCAAGAGTCTTTGGTATATGGGTTGGCGATTGCTTATTGTGATGTAAGCGCTAATCGTAATCTTGAGAATTTTATAAGATCAAACCGTGATATGACTGTTACCATTAAAACTGGTCTTCTTGATGTTTTTGATGATGACCGTAGATGTGTTGCTATAAAAAATTATAATCGCAGGTAGTTTAAAAAAAAGGGGGGGGGGTAAATATGCGTTTAATTATTGTAACTTTCTTAAGTTTAATAAGTTTGAAAGTATATGGGGTCACACCACAAGAATTTTTATCATTTCCTTTTCAAGAGTTAGATCTGCGTTATCAAATAGGTGAGGAGTGGGGTAAAAAGCCAGTAACCGAAGAAGATTTACAGAAAAATCCTTATTTTAGGAGGATGGCAAATGCCACAGCAAGAGTGCGACGTGGCGGCACGGGTTTTTATATCGGTAAATATAATGGTAAATTTATTATGGCTACAAACCACCATGTATGTCCCGCTGAGAGTTATTGCACAGGTAAAGAAGTGGTTGAGTTTCCGCTTTTGGGGTACAGAGCCGGCATGAATGAGTTTTATGGTTCATGGCCTGAAATTGACTTAGCACTTTTTGCTATAAGCGTAGAACCAAAAGAAAAAGAAACTATTGATATATTAGAAAAAATAGCATCGCCGTTTGCTTTTGATAATAATCTATATCGCGGAGAAAAGTTACTTACTGTAGGTTTTGGTATTGCAGATAATATGTTGCAAAAAATGGTAGCTAATCAAGACTCTGATTGTATTGTTTTTAGTGGCGATAAAGAGTATCGACTTATGAGTGATCCAGATGCATTTAATCCCAGCGATTATCAAGCATGGTCTTTTTCTAATGGTTGTGATGTTTCACACGGCGACTCAGGTTCAGCGATGATGGATCGTGATACTGGTCAGGTTATTGGTATTATCTGGACAGGTAAAATTCCTAAAAGCAGCAAAGTACAATCAAAGGCGTATTTGCAAAATCTTTTACAAAATCCAAATGAAGATATTTGGTCTGAGCTTTCATACGGAGTACCAGCTGTACATATGAAGAGATATCTTAACGAGCAGCTTGCAAATGGTAGTATAGATGAGTCAAAGCAAATAATATTGCGTGCGATTCTTGATGGTAGATTTGACGCAAAATAAAATAAATATTGCGAATATTAATGGCGATGAAACAAAAAAGTATAATTTTAATAAT
>MEPT01000022.1:391-1487 GCA_001769925.1 Bdellovibrionales bacterium RBG_16_40_8 | reverse complement strand
GGCTGCGCTCGAGCTCCAATTAAATCTATTGATCAAGCAATGCGACCTACAGGGACTCCTAAAAATACAGTAGATGACTTGGGGCTTTTTGATTTGGCCTATGCATTACAAGCAAATATTGAAAGGCTTAAATCGTTTGGCGACCCACTGGTAATAATGAAATTTGGTGCTGTTGAAATTAGCAAAAAAGATTATATTGAGGGACTAAAGGAGCTAATTTCAGCTCTTCAAGTAGATCCAAGTGGCGAGCTTTATTTAAAAACTCTACGTAATAATTTTGAATTTTATGAAGTATATGGCGGTGATAATGGTTGGGGATCAGTTTTTATAACTTCGTATTATGAGCCAATTCTAAAAGGCAGTCATAAGGCGAAAAAACCATATACACAGCCGTTATTTGGAGTTCCTAAAGATTTAGTTTTAGTCAATGTAGCTGAGTTTGCGAAAGCAAATCCGCAGTTAACATCTGTGCAAAAAGCTGTTACTGAGCAATCTCGCGATGGATTGCTTAAGGGGAGAATTATTTCAGCAACTAGTAATGATAAATTTTCTTCTGTAGTGCCGTATTACACAAGAAAAGAAATTGATGAAAATAATGTTTTAAAAGGTTTTGCGCCAACTTTATGTTATGTTGATCCGATCGATGCTTTTTCTCTACAAATTCAGGGCTCGGGCAGAGTTATTTTTTCTGATGGTCAAGAGCTTCGTTTAGGTTATGCGGCCCAGAATGGACATTCTTATTTTAGTATAGGCAAAATGTTGTTTGATGTTATACCAAAAGAAGAAATGACCGCGCAAAAAATTATGGCCCACCTTCGTGGTTTACCTGAAAAAAAAGCGCGAGAACTTATGAATAATAATAAAAGTTATGTTTTTTTTCAAAAGCTTGAAGGTAATTCAGTAGGTTATTTTGGAGCAGAGGTAGTGGCAGGGCGGACTATAGCTACTGATCAAAAATATTTTCCTAAAGGTGCGCTTGCTTATTTAGAGTATGAAAAGCCTAAGTTTGAAAATCTTGACACAGATGCAGTGAAAGAGTGGGTAAAAAGTTCGCGTTTTGTGCTTGATCAAGACACTGGTGGTGCCATAAGAGGCC
>MEPT01000022.1:0-374 GCA_001769925.1 Bdellovibrionales bacterium RBG_16_40_8 | reverse complement strand
GGGTAGTGGTAGTGAAGCGGCTCAGGTAAGTGGCGTGATGCGTAACCCTGGGCGACTATATTACATTTTGCCAAAGAAAAAGGCATTATAGCTTAAAAGCTAGTCATATATTAGAATGTGTGTGAGGTGCGGGATGAAATTAAATATTATAATCCTATTTTTCATAATTTCTTCAAGTGTTATTTGTGGATGTGCTGGAGGCAATCATAGAGATGCTAGTGCAAAAATATCCTCTCCTGTTTATTATGCAGTTGCGGTGCTTAATCCAATCAAGGGCCACAAGGTCTCAGGTCACGTGTCATTTTCTGAGGCTTTTGGCAGACTAAAAATTGAGGCAGAAGTTTCAGGCCTAGACTTCAACTCAACCCATGGAT
>MEPT01000021.1:7478-8540 GCA_001769925.1 Bdellovibrionales bacterium RBG_16_40_8 | reverse complement strand
GAGTTATGAGTTAGGAGTGGCTTGAGTTAGGAGTGGCTTGAGTGATGCGTTCACTCAATTATGAATGAGTCAAATTTTATCTTTTAACTTCTGTGTATATAAATATTCTTCAACACAAGGAATTAATTTGTTTGTCTTTTCTATTAAATCCGCAATTTCATCATGATCGAATTGCACGAATTCTCTATAATCTCCTCGATTCCGCATTTCAAAAAGACGATTGGTCGCCTTGCCGAGTTCTGCATCAAATGCTTTCGTCTTTATAAAATTCTTGTTATAGTAAGCAAGTACACCAGAGTGCTTTGATGAGGAGTATTTTTCAAAAATTAATAAAGCTGAGATGGCATAAAAATGGGCATAGTAAAGTCTGTTGACAACTGATCGAAGGCTTTTGTTACCCTGAAAAAGAAAGTTTGCCTCATCGAGGGATTCTTTAGCTTGTTCTATTCTATAATTCGCCAGCTCAAGCTGTCGCTGCGCCAAATTCAAATGGGAAGCCCTTCTTTCATAATTTTTTTATAAAGAGGCGATTCGCTCATCGGCCCCTTTTCTATTTCCTCCTGGCTATATAATATAACACTGATCAAGCAATCGTATTTTAAATTGATTTCAAAAACTTTACTATCAATTTTTGCCTCTGTCGAAGGATCATAATTATCAAGCATAACCATTATATCAATATCTGAATCGGAAGTATCTATTTCTTTAACTTTAGATCCGAAAATTCGCAAGTCAGTCAAATTATAATTATCTATCAAATATTCCTTCAGCTCTTTAATAGCATTTTTCTCACTAGAAGAAACCAAAATCTACTGTCTCCTATTTTTGTCAAATATTTAACAACTCAAACAATGTCAATTTATCCAATTTTAATTAAAAATATATGAAACGGACGGATCGACCGGCGTCCGGAGACGCGAGACCGGAGACGTCAAATGTTAAACGGATTGTCAGAGTGACTTGAGCTAGAAGTGGCTTGAGTGGCTTGAGTTACTTCATCATTCCAGGCACTCCAACTACTCCAGGCACTCGAAGTACTCTCAAGAGAGAGTGGCTTGAGTT
>MEPT01000021.1:6280-7357 GCA_001769925.1 Bdellovibrionales bacterium RBG_16_40_8 | reverse complement strand
AGGCACTCTAAATACTCGAGGCACTCCAAGTACTCTCAGAAAAGTGGCGGTCAGGCAGCGCACTCACGCAAAGACGTTGTTACTCCGCCATGGTTGTCGGTATGTGCTGAACTGATGTAATTGGAATGGCTTCTAAAAGTGTCGGTGTGTACGTCGATAAAGTCAAAAGATCGTTTACCGGCTGGCTTTGCAGGATTTCCAAGACCAACTCTCGTAATTCGTCCGACAATTCCAAAAGTCCTGTAAGCGGAAAACTACGTGGTCCAAAATCTGCCCTTTGCGCTAATAATGAAAAATCGAAAATCGTAATGCCGATCGCTTTACGTTTATCTTTATTAATGCGCAAAAGGATATTGTTATTCAACTCGATTCCGGTTGCCTCGGCGCCAGGCTCAAATGATACGTACAGGGTATCGCTCAACTCATCGTAATTGAAACTGGGTGTCTTCATTGTTCTTACCCTATCTCTTTCTGATAGGCGGTCACAAGATAGTTGTTCGGGATCACTTCTCCATTCTGTTCTCTGAACCGAAATAGGACAATTGCGATGATGTGGGTGTTGTATTCGGCCAGGATCATTAACGATATTTCTGAGGGTTCATCGGGTCTTGTATTCGTTTTCCTGACCGAACCGTTTCCTTCAATTCATCTTCGTAATTTGCCATTTCAGGATGATTGATCGGCTCGATGATATGCTCCCAACGCTCCTGAGTCAGGTGTATACGGTTACCGTTCTGATCGATCACTGCCCAGCGTTCGCCTGATTGCATGATATTCATCTCACCTGGGTCATCTTTTACTTTGATTCTATCGTACAAGACTCAAAACACTACCGCTGCCTAACCTTTTCTTATAACACTCGTGATAGTTTTGTTGTTTCGCAGACCTTCTAATGTGCCTTA
This sequence comes from Bdellovibrionales bacterium RBG_16_40_8, assembly GCA_001769925.1. GTDB lineage: Bacteria > Bdellovibrionota > Bdellovibrionia > Bdellovibrionales > UBA1609 > RBG-16-40-8. The sequence goes on along the minus strand of MEPT01000021.1, from coordinate 6,455 downwards.
ATTGGACATTCTTTAGTTCGAAAACTGAATTGAATGTGGCTGTTATTCCGAAAGAGTTGCCCGGAACGTTAAATCTTAAAATGTCTAACATGAAACGGATGGCCAGAATGGCCAAGTCAGGAATTTGGAGTGGCTTGAGTTGGGCGGTCACTCAAGACACTCTAATTACTCTAGT
>MEPT01000021.1:996-6174 GCA_001769925.1 Bdellovibrionales bacterium RBG_16_40_8 | reverse complement strand
TCGCAGCTCGCAGCCCGGCGTCCGGAGACAGGAGACCGGAGGTCAGAGATCAGAAGTCACCGATCAGGAGTCAGAGGGGGATCATTCTGTAGTTATTCAAAGTCATTCGTTGTCATTCAGTTGTCATTCCCTTATACCATCCCGCCAGCGGGATCTTCGTTTCGCTACGATATACCCCTAACCCTTTATACCTACAGGTCACTCACCAACTGAATTAGCGGCTTTTTTATAAACATTGTCACTTATCCAAAAACCGCTGTTCCTTAGCTTATCTAATTCATTCTTTAGAGAAGAAATTTTACCCTGAATTTTAGCTTTGATTAAAACACCAATAACCCCTGTAATTTTCAGATTATATAATCTGGCAGTTTTACGGGCTTCGCTTTCGTCGATTAATAATAAAGAATCAGGGTTTTCTATTGCAAGGGCAATTGATTCTGCCTCACCTTCATGCAGATTTTGCTTTAAGATTTGACTTAATGTTTTATTTTTTGCTTCGATTATTTTTATCCATCCCTCATCTATGGCTTTTTTCACTTCTATTGCACCTGGTCTATTTCTTCCTTGATCAACAACTTCACTTTTTACAACAGGCAAAGTGATGATATGCTGGTAATTTTCTTTCAGTAAATCAAATCTATTTATTCCTGAAAGATGTATTAGCACTGATGAATCACTGACGATTAGTGCCATACTTTATATCTTCTTCAATATCTGTTTCTGAATAATGCCGGGTGATCTTGTGTCGTCCTAACAATTCTTCAAATTCCCACCTTGTCAGCTTTGCTAATCGGGATGCAACTCCTGATGATATAATACCTCGCTTATAAAAAGATAGTGCTAATTCTTTACGCATTTCTTCTTCAAGTTCATCCGGCGGAATTTTAACAGCATCTAATATTTCTTCAGGAATCTCTAGTACAATTGTTCTTGTCATAATATTTTTTCCAATGTTATTAGTGTTGCATCAAATATAGGCAAATGAATGCAAACTTGCTCGAAAGGTTTATACCTGTCAATCATCTTTCTTTTTTCTGTGTTGGGCGTTTTTTTACAGTCCGCTTATAGGCTTTTAATAAAGTAGTACCCCAAAATAGATTTCTCATTTTTGGTTATCCTTACAAAATTCTTAAATATTTTTTTTCAAATGGACAGAGATGAAACAGAAAAATCAAATGAATTGTTTCTGGATAATCAGTTGATAAATGAGCCGGGGATAATTTTTCGACATTTGTAGCATGCGGTCAAAGAGCATTTTCAGCTCATTCACCAGGGCGATGTTTGAGTGGCTTGAGTTAAGAGTTAGGAGTGGCTTGAGTGGGCTGTTAACTCAAGGCACTCAAATACTCCAGGCACTCGAAGTACTCTCCAAGAGAGAGTGGCTTGAGTTAAGAGTCAGGAGTGGCTTGAGTTGGCCGATCACTCCAGTCGCTCTTTAATTACTGCAGGTACTACTCAAAAGGGAGACCGGAGTCCGTAGACGGGCAGGTCGGAAAGACTATCCTCAGGCAGCAATTACTTCGATTTTTGTAATCTGAGGTTTTGGTGTTTTCAATGTCACGACAAAAACAGGATTTCCTTTTTTTCGATTCTCATTTAACACTTTGATATTTTCATCATATAAATCTTTATCATCTTCGGGAAGCAATACAAGAACTGCACCTTTAGGGATTCTATCGATTACATCCGGATTTTCAAAGGCATATTTCATCCATTCAGTATGCAGATCTAAATTCTTTTTAACAATTTCGTCTTTAGTCATTTACGTTTCCTTTTCAAAATCGCTCCGATATCTCTGCCAATTTGTTTTCAAATCCATACTGGCATAGGTAAAAGCAAGATTGTACGTTTCAAAATGTAACGGCTGCTTAACAATTCTGCCTTTTTTTGTCATTATATCTTTATGCGCAAATCCATGTGCTGTATCATATCTTATGACAGGATACCATTGTCCTGAAATTAAAGCTTCATATTGAACAACGAATTCTATAATTACTCCCTTTTCTTTATTTGCTTGCACGCGCAATCTATCTGTCATTTCAGAGGTTAAAAAGAAAATATAGTCAATCTCTTGCATTCAAGCCTCAATAGACTGCATCAAATAAAACTATTGTTCAAAGAAAAGAATTTCACCGCCCTAATAAACCGTCTGAGTGGCTTGAGTTAAGAGTTAGGAGTGGGTTGTCAACTCAAGGCACTCTAATTACTCCAGTCACTCGAAGTACTCAAGCGCCGAGACCGGAGTCCGGAGACGGGAGATCGGCAAAGTCAGATGTCAGAGATCAGAAGTCAGAGGTCAAATGTCAAACGTGAAACGGAAATTGAGTTAGTGAAACGTCAGATGTGAACGAAAACCGGAGACTATGGACTCGAATATTCGAACGTCAAATGTCGAACTGAAATTGAGTTAAGAATTATGAGTACTCTAACTGCTTCCGGGCATTCTTTAAGGTACTTATTTCTTAACATCAGATTCAAGCGGCTTCTTTAAACTTAACAATGCCAATTAGAATGCCATCTTTTTCAGCTTCACTAATTATTTTTTCTACTTTTCGTGTGATTTTAATATCAATAAAAGGCTCACCACATTGGTCGCATACAAGGGCCGGAACATTTTTAATCACCAGAAATCGATCTTTATTAATCTCATAAGAAAGATTTGTTTGCCCGTCTGACATTTCCCCTTTGCATAGCGGACATTTCATTTTCTTTTCCTCACTTTGAAACCTTTTTCCCATTCGAATGATGTGGGTTCATAAACAGTAATAATCCACAACATCTCATAATTGTCAGCAACAGCTATTACCGTGTGCAGCGCTCTTTGCTTCTTATCGTTGCCTAAAACTAAACAACTTGGCAATGGCCAATCATCCTGATATTCTTCAATTATTTCACCATTCAAGATAATATCACGAACGTCATCGGCAAGTATTTTTCGCTCTTGCATTCGATTTAATGCATGCTTTTTAAAGGCGATTTTATCTTCTTTTGCACAGCTTGTTATTTTGTCATAGTCGAATATAAACAATTACAACCCACTCGATATTATGAAAGCTTATTCATCAGCTAAATGTCAAACGTGAAATTTGAAACGGCAATTGAGTTACGCGAGTTAAGAGTTAGGAGTAGCTGGCTTGAGTTAAGAGTTAGGAGTGGCTTGAGTGAGGCCATCACTCAGTCCTGATCCTGAATTTATTAATATCTACAATTGTCAAGCTATTTTCTAATCTGCTCATATCAACAGATTTTAAAAATTTCTCAATGACCTGGTTAATTTGGCTGGCCGTCATTGTAGAGGATAAGCGGAGCAAAATTATTCCGTTATGAGAACCTCTCGGATAGTCAATGATGTTACCAAAACCTTTATCTTTTGTAACGATGATTCTTTTCGTATTCTGCGCATATTCAAATATCACCTGATCTTCGGCAGCACCTAAAGATACCTCACGAACATCAATAGCATCTATGCCTAAATTTTTGAATACATCTTTTGAAGATTTTGGCAGACAAGCATCTATTAAAAATTTGGCCATTATTCAGAGAGAATGTGAATTTCTTCTTCGGCAATCTGTTTAGCCGCAAATTCCAAACAAGCCAATATATCCTGGAATGTTACCTCGTATTCCTCAATAACCTCGTCATAAGTCATACCGCCCGCAAGAGATCCAAGGACTATTTTGACTGGTACTCTTGTACCTTTAATAATGGGTTCACCATGCATTATTTTATCATTTACTACGATTGCCATAATAGTTCTCAGCTTTTAAAGTTTTTCGATTACATGCATTTGCATTAATAACAAAAGTTCTGTTTTTCATCTTTCTTAATGATGGCCTATTGGAATAATGGATCCTGGCAAATGTAAGATTGAATTGAGTTAAGGGTTAGGAGTGGCTTGAGTTGGTTACTCACTCCAAGCACTCTAACTACTCCAGGCACTCGAAGTACTCAAAAGAAGTGGCTTGAGTTAGGAGTTAAGAGTGGCTTGAGTTGGGGCTCAGCTTGAGTACTTTTTCCTGCATGTATTCAATGCCGATGTAAAAATAGATAATAACTCGTCGTTCTCTTTATATAAATCAAAGCTCCTGCCTCGTTCAAGGCATCACGTATAGCCACCGCTTTGCTATGCCATTTATCCTTCTCGTCCAGCAACCCTACAAGCACATTTGTGTCAATTGCCGTCTTCATTATAGAGCGCCTCAGTGTCCTCAAGCGCGTCACCTCCCAATGACACTACTCCTGTCATAGCATTCAATCTGGTTGATGGCACAATATGCAATTTTTTTTCTCCAATAGACTGCAATTTTCTTAGCAGTTCTTCACGCTGCTCTTTTGGCAACTTTCGAAAGGCATCTATTAACTTTGTTTCCGGAAGTTTTAATTCCAGGTGAATATCAGCAGGCATTTAAATTTCTCTCGTTTATTTTCATATTTTTTATTTAGAAATTAACTTTACCGTATTAACATTTGATGCTCACTTTTTGTTCACGATTGCGAGATCGGCACACCCACAAAGGGGAATTCCTTTTGCATCCGCACCACGGCCGTGTCCAGCTCCGCCAGGTCGTACAAGGCCACGGTTATGCCGCTGTGGTCGGTCTTGCCTTCCAGGGTCGCCGCGCCGGAGAGGGAGAAGGTGTCGGGGGCGGTCGGGTGCTTGGAGCAGGCAATGGCTATGGATAAGGTTGTAAGGAAAAGGTAGCGCATGGGTTTATTTTGCATGGATGCATGGATGCATGGGGGTGTGTCAAGTCTTGCAGTCATGCAATCGTGCAGTCATTTCGTCGCATGGGTTTATTTGCATGGATGCATGGATGTATGAACGGCGTTTAGAGGGCTCATGCAATCATGCAGTCATGCAGTCATGCATGAAATGCATGGTTGCATGGGGCTACGTCATGTAGTCGTGCAATAACGCATTGCCAAAAATTCAGTTATGGAAGTCTCTACATGGACGCATTGTTGCATGGATGCATGATGTTTCATGCTGTCATGCAGTCATGCATAAGTAAAATCGAAATTTCTCGGATATTATCTTTGAATATTTGACGTCGGCATATCCCTTTTTTCTAACTCATTATAAAGTTCCCGCACGCCCAAACCTATTTCTCTGGCAAAAAACTCCAGACTTATTTTGCCATTTTCATATTCCTCATAGAGGGACTTTAGGCGGTGCTC
>MEPT01000021.1:0-926 GCA_001769925.1 Bdellovibrionales bacterium RBG_16_40_8 | reverse complement strand
AGTTGCCCGCAAAATTTCTTCCTTAATTGGAACTACTACTTTGGGCATCTTTTACCTCTCTTAATTTCGCCAAACTATATTCAATTATTCCTGACCTGTATCGCGGCCGGATTTCTTTAAATATAGCCTTCGCCTCGCTATTTGTCAAATAGTCTCTATTTGTTAACGCTAATATCAAGTCAGGAAGCATCCATGCTTCTAATCCTAATCGACTAGCCACGATAAACGCCAGATGGTCATCCGTAATGAATGCATGAACATTAGCTTCCTGGTAGCACAATTCAATGCTATCTCGCTCTCCGTTTCCAAGTGCATATCCCTGCAAATGCTCGTTCCAGCGCCTGTTATTTACCTTGATGACTTTAATTCTGCCATCTTCTATTCTCTCTCCTGCCGCCACACCATCAGCGTAATTGGAGCCCAAGACAGCAACTTCCTCTTCAACGCTTGGCGCAATCAAAATATTACAAGATGTGAGAAGATAATCAATCACCAGTTTCTCTTCGACCTCAAATTTGCAAGCCGTTATCAGCGGCCCAGAATCAAACACTACTTTCATAAGGGATTAATCCCTTCGTTAATAGATTTTTGAATTCTGGAGAAGGTGTCGGGGTGCGTCGGCTGTTTAGTGCACGCAAAAGAAAGTGAGAGGATTGTTAAAATAAAGTAGCGCATGGGTTTATTTTGCATGGATGCATGGGTGCATGAACGGCTGTCAACGTGAAACGTGAAACGGATTGCCAGAGTGGCTTGAGTTAGGAGTGGCTTGAGTGGCTTGAGTATCTTGAGTACATCATCACTCTAGGCACTTTAACTACTCCAAGTACTCTAGGCACTCACATTCACGGCACTCTAATTTCTCGAGGCACTCTAACTGCTCTGCAAAGTCATGCATTACGCCTCTAAGCGTAACGCCTCTAAGCGTA
>MEPT01000020.1:75775-76072 GCA_001769925.1 Bdellovibrionales bacterium RBG_16_40_8 | reverse complement strand
GACGCAATGATTTTACTTGCTAAAAAAGAAGGTCTGCTCGCTACTGAATTTAAAGCAAAACGCTACGACGCCGGAGATAAGCTTGGCTATATTATAGCTAACCTAGAGCTCGCATTAAAACGCCAAGATTTGGGCCCCGAACTAAAATCATATCTCAAAAAAATGGTTATAGATTTATGAAAAAAATTATTATTTCTTTTTGGCTAATCTGTTTGAGCGCATCAGCACACGCTTATATTTTGCCCTACTGGATGATTATGTCTCGAGCTGCAGACAATCACGGCACGGGGATTTATC
>MEPT01000020.1:72696-75743 GCA_001769925.1 Bdellovibrionales bacterium RBG_16_40_8 | reverse complement strand
TGTTAACGAGCGCTGGCTTATTCAAAATGAAAACTCTATGCGCCTTGAGGTAACTGGTCGGCGGCAACTCAAAGACCGCGTACGACTGACCTATGTGTACCAAAACAACCGCCGCTACGGCATTGATGAAAATGGAGTGAAACGAGTTGAAAAAACATCTGATGATTTTTTTGAGCCGTATTTTCACTTTCGTTTTTCAAAAAATATCAAGCCTATGCTTGTATCGCAAAATATTGCGCCAGCTATTTCTCTGCGAAGCGAGTCGCATCGTTACTCTGAGAACAAGCCTCGCCCAGACCCAGACGCATACACACGTCTTTCTCGTGTAGGCGGCACTATTGCGTACGCTATAGGTTCGCCGACGCCAAGCTCAAGCACAGATTTGTACCCAGGTATCTGGATAGAGCAAGATCATTTCGTAATTCGTAAATTACGACTTTTATCTCAACTTGAAATTTCTGCAAATCAATACAAAAGTTACAGCAATGACCTTTGGTTACCATATAATCGCTCAATTCGCTGGAGCGGCAATACGGCAAAGATTCAAATTAATTCTGCCACACCTGTAGCAGCTTCACCTAAGGTAAAAACACTACTTCAATCTGAAAGCTTAAATTTTGGCGAAAACCCCAATTTAAGTCGCCAACTTTCTGAAGATGCAATTATTAAAGATTTCTACTCACGCTTGAGGTGAATACGTGCAAGCAGAAGAGCGCTTTGTAAAAGTTGCTGTCGCGGCACCACTTTTTACAGCCCTTACATATAAAACGCGCGAGCCCTGGGCCGCTGGCAGCTCCGTTATTGTGCCTTTGGGTAAACGCCATACTCAAGCCGTTATTCTTGGAGAGGGGGCTTCTTCTGCAGACTTTATAATTAAAGACATCGTCAATCTAAATGAATCGCGTCCGCCTCTAGATTCGCCATATCTTAAATGGTTTGAGTGGCTAGCAGATTATTACGTGCACCCCGTCGGCCTGGTTATGGAGTTAGCTTTTCCGCCCTTAAATAAAAAATCTTCAAAACGCACTTCAAAAAAATCTGCCGTTGTCAAAAAAGTCGATTTACTGCCCGCGCCAAATTTGACTCAGGAACAGTCTCAGTGCATAGCAAATATTCTTAATTTTTCTGAGTTTGAGACTCATCTACTTCATGGTGTTACTGGTTCTGGTAAAACTGAGGTATATCTTCGCCTACTAGAAGAAACACTTACTCGCGGGCAGCGAGGTTTGGTGCTGGTACCTGAAATTGCGCTAACACCTCAGCTTATCAGTCGCTTTGCGGCTCGCTTCGGCGATAAAATTGCTGTTTTACACTCACAACTTACAGATAGAGAGAGAACTAATCAGTGGTGGTCTATATATAGCGGAGATAAAAAAATTCTTATTGGCGCGCGATCTGCACTGTTTTGCCCCGTTCCCAATTTGGGCCTAATTGTTGTCGATGAAGAGCATGAGCCCGGTTATAAACAAGAAGAAAAATTGCGCTACAACGCTCGCGACTCTGCCATAATGCTTGCTAAAATATTAAACATTCCCATTGTGCTGGGCTCAGCAACGCCAAGTTTAGAGTCGTGGCACAACGCTCAGGCGGGCAGATATAAGCTTCATGTTATGCCTTCTCGCGTAAGCGATCGTAAGCTTCCCTCCATAGAAATTATCGATTTAAGAAACGATCGAGAAGCTAAACGCGAAAAAGCACGCAAAGATTTGCCCCATTGGTTATCAGAAAAGTTGCACGAAAATATTATTGAGACATTATCTAGACGTGAGCAAGTTGCACTTTTTTTAAATCGCCGTGGCATAGCACCTACAATACTTTGTAGTGATTGTGGGTATGTGTATCGCTGCCCCAACTGTGCTATTTCGCTAACACTTCATGGTCAAAAAGATTTAGTTTGCCATTACTGCGATTTTACAATGCTTATGCAGGATATTTGCCCAAGTTGCCAAATTGGCGAGCCAAAATCTCTCGGTCTTGGTACAGAGCAAATTGAACAAGATATGATAAAATTTTTTCCGGGGGCGATTATAGCACGCGCCGATCGTGACGAAATAACTTCTCGCGAAACGTTAGAAGATCTCATAACCAAAATGGAGCGACATGAGATAGATATTCTTGTTGGAACACAAATGATTGCCAAGGGTCTTGATTTTACAAAATTAACTTTGGTTGGACTGATTCTCGCAGACGTCGGTTTTAATATACCTGATTTTCGCTCCACTGAACGAAGTTTTCAGCTTCTTACACAGATGAGCGGTCGTGCGGGCAGACACGTGCCTCACGGCGGCAAAGTTATTATTCAAACCTATAATCCAGAGCACACAAGTCTTGAATTCGCAAAAACTGCTGACTTCAGCGCGTATGCAAACCATGAACTTGCTATACGTAAAGAACTACTTTATCCACCATTCGGTAAACTTGCGGCTTTTCGAGTTATAGCGCGCACCCCGCAACTTGGGATAAACACAGCTGAAAAACTTGCTCGACGCGGAGAGGCTCTTAAAAATAAATATGCTCAATACTCTAGCATACAAATATTGGGGCCGACAGAGGCCCCTTTAGCTAAGCTTCGCGGTAAATATCGTTTTCATCTTTTACTCAAGGCGCCATCATCACAAATACTCAGTTCATTTTGTCGACAAATTTTAGGAGATAGCGACTGGGTAGCTGCTGGGACCAAAGTTCAGGTCGACGTTGATCCAATTAATTTACTGTAATCCTCAATAATTTTAAGTCAAAATAGAAATACTATGAATGCTGCCTCGCCAACCAAGTGCCCCAAGTGTGGGCAAGACTCAAGCGGTTTAGTCGACATTTCTTCAGAAATGCGGCTACAATTACAAAATTACGGCCATGGCGCTCAGCCCTTACATGTCTGCTCCAGCTGTTATAAAGAGCTCGCCAACAGAATTTCGCCTGGCGAAAGGTTAAGGCGCTCACAGCAGGTAAAAGAAAGTAACCGCCATATGCTCTGGAAGGGGCGCGTGAATCTAATCAAATCAGCACGTCAAATGATGCAACAAAAATCATATTCGCATGCTGTTGTA
>MEPT01000020.1:56893-72686 GCA_001769925.1 Bdellovibrionales bacterium RBG_16_40_8 | reverse complement strand
AATATTTGCGTGTACTAGAAATTTCGTACGATTTAAAACCTGGGCAACTTTCACCTAAGGTATTCGGCAACTCATCTCGCTCGAAAGAATTAACTATTATAGCTTCTACCTACTGGGATCTCTTTCGCATTTACGACGCTTTTCCTCAACATAGAAGTCGCATGCAAATAGCTGGCTCAAAGCTCGCCGAATTTATACCGTACTCACCACTATATTCTAATGTCATTAAGCAAGCACAAGAGTTTTTAAAAGAAGCAAAAAACCCCGATCTTGTTAGAGATCTTATTAAAAAAAGTAAAACGCGTGTTGGCAATTGCTTTATCGCTACCGCCGCCTTCAATGGCGTTGACCACATTGTCGTCTTAGAACTACGATACTTTCGTGACGAGTATCTTTTAAACTCAGATATTGGTGCCGCTTTTGTTAGCATCTATTATAAGTTTTCACCTCATATAGCGCGCTTACTTGAACGTTCGAGTTTACTCTGCGCCATTACCCGCATTTTTCTAAAGTCGCTTAACTTTTTTATTAAGAAAATTTTTATCTAGCTTATTTCTTGACACTTTACTATCCACCTCAGATTCTTGAGTTATGCACAAGAAATCTATCGCAATAATCAGCAATTCTGTAGCTGGCTACATTTTAGCCGCACACCTAGAGCGATCTGGGAAAAATGTTGTTCTAGTTGATACCGGCGACTGTCGTAAAGAACAGCTCTCGCATAAAAATATTGAGCTACCATTTTTACCCGCAGAGACTCTGGTTCGCACTGCGTTTGATGGCATTAATGAATTATTGGCCGAAACAATCACTTTGACTGAGCGCGAACTTTCGCCCCTTACTGTGGAGAACGGAAAAGTAAAACCCTTTGTCGGATTTGGCGATTCTAAGTCTGTCGCTATACCTATTTTATCAAAATACAATATGACTAGTCGCTTCGAAGTATCAGCCGATGTGCAGCAAAAAATTTCAACGCTTGCTGGCAGCCTAAATATAAAAATTCATAATTATGCTGAATTAAAAAAAATTGAATTATCTTGCGAGCGCGTTGAAAAAATAATTATTGACGGCGATAACGCTGTTCATGCCGATGATTTTATTTTTTTGAATTCTCCCAAAGAGTTGTTACGTCTTTTACCTGAAAGCGCCCTCGGTGCTCGAGCACGTAGTCGGATTGCAAAAAGCCCCTGTTGGGCAAAAGTAGCTTTTGAGCTTAAACACCCCACACCATTTTTTGACGGTCAAAATTTATTTTTCTTAACTCCTAATCAAGCAGAACAAAACCCATGTGTTGGCCAATTCATTCAATCTGCGGGCGCTTCAACTACATGTTATAGCTCTATTTGGGAGACCTATATTAATAGTGATCAAAGCGAAGATCCTGAGTATATTTCTGCAATTTTGCGTAATATGCGCAAACTTATTAACCGTGCCTTTATTGGTATTGATGAAAAACTTCCAGAGGTGATCGCCGTTACTCCATATTCTGTGGCAGATTATAGCTGGATTTATGAACAGCGAACCGCACTCCAACCAGCTGATAATATTATTATTTCACCTGCCCTTGCCGCGCCGTACTCTGGGATGCTGCAGAGCATTCTTGCGGCTCAGTCTGCTCTTGATCAGTTTCGTGCATATGAGTTGCGAGAGGCGCTGCCTCGTGTTAGATCTAACACACTAATTTAATACGCACTTTCCGTAACTTTCTGGTGTCTCGATAAGCGAGGTTCCTGCGGGAAGGTGGTATAACCAGAGAGGTAAATATATGTCAGTTACTATGAAGGAAATGCTCGACGCCGGTGTGCATTTCGGTCACCAAACGCAGCGATGGAATCCTAAGATGAAGCCCTACGTATATACTTCACGAGGTGGCATTCATATCATCGATCTGCAAAAAACAATCGTACACGCAAAACATGCAGCCGACTATGTTCGCTCAGCAGCCGCCAAAGGCGGTCGCTTAATTTTTGTTGGAACAAAAAAACAAGCAGTAGAGCCTATTGTCGAAGCTGCGAAAAAATGCGGCCAATTTCATGTCACCAAACGTTGGCTTGGCGGAATGCTTACAAATTTTCAAACCATTCAGGCTAGTATATTGCGACTTCGCAAAATTGATCAAATGCGCGAAAAAAATGAGCTAGATTATTTTTCAAAAAAAGAGCGTGCGGGTATTGAAAAAGAATACCAACGCTTAAGTGAATATTTGAGCGGAATTCGAGAAATGAAAGATATGCCCGTAGCTATGTTTGTTATTGATCTCAATAAAGAGCATATAGCTGTCGCCGAAGCTAAAAGACTCGGTATTGCTGTTATTGGGATTGCTGACACAAATACTGATCCTGAGCTAATTGATTTTCCAATACCTGGCAATGACGATGCCATCCGCTCAATTAAGCTTTTTGCCGATATGGTTGCAGATGCTTACAATGAAGGCACAAAATTATGGCAAGAAGAATTAAAGAAGCAGGCAGATAAGCAAGCTCAAGAGCCCGCTGAAGGAAAACGTGAAGAAAAAAGTTCATCACGCTCTAAAGCGCAGCCAGTTGAAAGTGGACCTACCGTGTTTAAATTTTCTAAGGGTCGTAAGCTTGTAGCTGCAGGTACTGCCGACGAGGTCGAAATAGAAATGGAGCTAGAATCTGGGGAGCAACCGGCTGATGCTGAACAAACTGAATCTGCAACAGAATCAAAAGAATAGTTACATAACGAATAGTTATTTTTTGAAAGGTCGAGTTTCATGACAATTACCGCAAACTTAGTACGTGATCTACGTGAACGCACAAGTGCCGGCATGATGGATTGCAAAAAGGCTCTTGAAGAAACTAAAGGTGATTTTGAAAAGGCCGTTGAGTGGCTGCGAACTAAAGGCATTGCCAAAGCCGATAAAAAAGCTGGCCGCGTTACTGCTGAGGGCTTAGTGCATGCATATATACACGCGGGCGGTCGAATTGGCGTTCTAGTCGAAGTAAATTCAGAAACTGATTTTGTTGCTCGCAATGAGCAATTTCAAGCTTTTGTCTCAGATATAGCCATGCATATAGCTGCTATGAACCCACGTTTTGTTAAGTCTGATGAAATTACATCAGAAGTCCGCGAAACAGAAAAACGCATATTATTGGCAAAAGCAAAAGAAGAAGGCAAAAAACCAGAAATGCTCGAAAAAATTGTCGAAGGTCAAATTAAAAAGTGGGCTGCTGAAATTTGCCTGTTAGAACAGAAATTTGTTAAAAATCCTGACCTTACAATTGAACAATATTTAAAAGAGACCATAACAAAAATCGGAGAAAATCTTGTAGTTAGGCGCTTTGTCCGCTACGCACTTGGCGAGGGCATTGAAAAGCGTCAGGATAATTTTGCCGAAGAAGTTGCAAAGCAACTTAAAGGATGACTTTGACAAAAGCACACTACAAGCGAGTACTTTTAAAAATTAGCGGCGAGGCACTCGCCGGAGATCTGGGCCAAGGTATAAATACTCCGGTACTTTATGAAATTGCCGCAGGCATTAAAGCAGCTTACGAACTTGGTGTTCAGATCGGTATAGTTATCGGCGGAGGCAATATTTTTCGTGGCATAGCTGCTTCTGCTAGCGGCATGGACAGAGCAAGCTCTGATTATATGGGCATGCTCGCAACCTGTATTAATAGTCTAGCCCTTCAAGACGCACTAGAAAAAAATAAAATACCCACGCGTGTGCAGTCGGCCATCTCTATGGCAGAAATAGCTGAGCCATATATACGTAGACGTGCCATTCGCCATCTTGAGAAAAATCGCATTGTTATTTTTGCAGCTGGTACTGGTAACCCATTTTTTACTACAGACACGGCGGCTGCTCTGCGCGCTGTCGAAATTAATGCCGAAGTAATTTTAAAAGCTACGAAAGTTGATGGGATTTATGACAAAGATCCGATGAAGAACCCAGACGCGCAAAAATTTGAAGAAATTAGCTATATAGATGTATTAAACCGCAGCCTTCAGGTCATGGATTCTGCTGCTATCAGTCTGTGTATGGATAACAAGCTGCCAATAGTAACATTTAGTTTGCGTGACCCCACAAACATTGTACGCGTTATTAGAGGGGACAAAGTTGGAACTTTAGTGAAATAACTTGAGGAGCCCATTATGATTGATCAACTTAAGAAAAAAACTGAATCCGCTATGCAAGACGCACTAGTCTCACTTTCAAGCGAACTAAAAAAGGTTCGCACCGGACGCGCTCAAGTTAGTATGCTTGACGCTATTAAAGTTAATTATTACGGGCAACTCTCACCGCTTAATCAGGTTTCGGCTATTTCATGCCCAGACGCCAGATCTTTTCTTATTTCTCCATGGGAGATAAGTATTCTTAAAGAGATTGAGCAAGCCATTATTAAAAGTGATCTCGGTATGACACCACAAAGCGATGGTAAAGTCGTTCGTCTTCGCCTACCAGAGTTAACTGAAGAGCGCCGCAAAGATCTTGTTAAAAGTATAAAAAAAATAGTTGAAGATGCCAGGGTATCTGTGCGCATGGCGCGCCGTGATGCTAATGAGTTGTTAAAATCTGCACTCAAAGAAAAAACTATTAGCGAAGATGAAAATAAAAACGCCATGGAATCTATTCAGAAAATTACTGATGATTTCATAAAAAAAGTTGATCAGATGGGCGTTGATAAAGAAACCGATTTAATGAAAATCTGATGATATATGAATCTGCCAAAGCATCTCGCAATTATAATGGATGGCAATGGGCGCTGGGCAACCGCTAGAAAGCATTCTCGCCTATACGGGCACGTTCGCGGTGCCAGGGCAGCAAAAAAAATAATTACTGCTGCTGCTGAGCTCGGCCTACCTAATTTGACCCTTTTCACTTTTAGCACTGAAAACTGGTCTCGTCCTGAATTAGAAGTAAGTTTTTTAATGAAATTATTAGAGCGCCAAATTCTACGAGAACAATCTACTTTAATGAAGAATAATATGCGCTTTCAGGTTGTAGGTAGCATGCAAAAACTACCAGAGAGTACACGCAAAGTAATAAACGCAACAATTGATCTCACCAGTGGCAATACGGGCATGAATTTAGTGTTCGCACTAAGCTACGGCGGCAGACAAGAAATTACCCAATGCGTTCGCACTATAGCAGAAAAAGTTCGCTCTGGTCAGTTATCGCCTGAAGAAATAACTGAATCCGTTATTGTACAAAACATAGAGTCAAATTTTCTGCCCGAGCCAGATCTTATTATACGCACTAGCGGCGAGAAACGCCTTTCAAATTTTTTTCTGTGGCAAGCTGCATATTCTGAAATTTATTTTCTCGATAAGATGTGGCCAGACTTTACCAAAGATGATCTTTACGCAGCGCTCTCATCATACACAAAACGCGAGCGCAGATTCGGGCGAGTTACTAGTCACGCCTCAAGCTCGGTTGAGGGGTCGACCTACAGATGAATTTACAAGCAAGCTCACTGTCTCTACGAATAATATCAGCTGCTATTGCATTGCTAGTGCTTTTTTTGGTTAACTATTTTTTTCAAGCAGACGGCGTTATTGCTTTTGGGCTTTTATGGTGCATAGGCGGCGCTGTAGAATTCAGTCAAATTGCTTTTTCTCCATTATCTGTATCACCATATCTTCGGCACTGGTTTTTGTTAGTGTGTATACTATTAATGGGCTTAACTCTTTACTCTAGCGGCATAGCGCACACTTATTGGTTTGTTAGCGTAACTATTTATTTAGCAGGAGCCATCTGGTTTACCCGCAATAGTATTGAAAACCCAAAGCTACTGGCCTTTTTGGGAATTTCATCTCTTGGGTTAATATATTGTTCTACTTTACCAATTTTTTCGCTTTTACTGTTGAGACTTAATAACGGCGGCATTTGGTTTACATTTTTATGTGGAGTAGTCTTTGGCGGTGATATTGCCGCATACTTTGGTGGCAAACTACTCGGCGATAGTAAATTAATGCCTAATATTTCACCAAATAAAACTATTGTTGGTGCTATCTCTGGCGCAATTGGCTCTTCTATCATCGGCTATATAATTGGACATTTTTGGCTTACTACTGTCTCTTCAGCCGGTTTGATTTTGCTTTCTTTAGGCGGGGCACTACTAGCCCAAAGCGGTGATTTATTTAAATCTCTCTTGAAACGTGTAGCTGACAGAAAAGATTCTGGAGTAATAATGCCGGGGCACGGCGGCATTTTAGATCGCCTAGATGGCATTTACTTCGCAGCGCCATTTGTTTATTGGGCCGCTGTTGCGCTTGGTCACTAACATCTTTAGACTGTAGTTATGGAAGTTATTGGCGTTGCCTTTACAAAATTATTCTCGAATGTCGGTCCATTTTTTCTGCTTTTAGGACTGCTTATTTTTATACACGAGCTCGGTCATTTTCTTGTTGCTATTTATTTCGGCGTTCGTGTTGAAACTTTCAGTCTTGGTTTTGGAAAAAAAATTTTCTCTCGCAAGCTCGGTGACACTACCTATTGCATTTCACTAATACCGCTCGGCGGATATGTAAAAATGTATGGAGATGATCCGTCTGCAGATATACCTGAGGCGCAAAAAAAATATTCGTTTTTACATAAACCTGTTTGGCCACGCATTGCTATAGTACTTGCCGGGCCACTGATGAATCTGTTTTTTGCGATTTTTATTTTTGCCGCTATCAATATGATCGGCGAAGATATGTCTAGCTCACAACTTGGCGATGTTGAAATTTCTTCGGCAGCCTATGCATCTGGGTTTCGCTCTGGCGATAAAATTTTAAAAATTAATGAAGCACCTGTACATCTTTGGCAAGATGTTAAATTAAAAGTTGAAGACAATTCTGGCAATTCACTTAAATTTGAGGTGTTACGAGAAAACACTGGTACGGTAGAAAATATTTAGGCAACGCCTGAACTTGGCAAAAATTCATTTATTTTTACAACTAAGCGCAAAGTTGGGCAAATTAAAGGTCTATCTTCAGAATCTGTAGCGGCGATGATTGGCGTGCCTAACAAAGAAAGTCTAGCCGCTAAAGCCGGCTTACTGACTTTCGATGTCGTCGACTCTATTAATGGTGTTGAAGTCACTTACTGGCGACAAATAGAACCTTTATTAAATAAATTTAAAAATATAAGCCCGCTAAAACTTTCAATTCGTAGTTTTGATATCGATACAAAAAAACAAGTAAAGCGCGATATATCAATTTCTCTATTATCTTTGAATGATAGTACTTCTTTATTGCAGCAATTGGGCATCGTTCGCTCAGATTTATTTTTACTTGAGATTCGATCAAAATCTCCGGCGGATTTGGTTGGCCTTAAAAAAGGGGATCTTGTTGTCAAATTAAATGGACATAATGTTCAAACCTGGCAAACAGTTCTTGATGAAGTAAAATCTTTTTCTCCTGAGCAAGAACATTTGCAGATGGTCATACTTCGTGATGGGTCTGAAAAAACGTTTTCAGTTAAGCCTGAGCAAATTGATCTACCCAACGAGTCTGGCGCGACCGAAACACGCTACGCCATTGGTGTAGTGCCAGCGATACTTTCTGCGCAAAACTCACCATATTTTCAACGCACATTAAACCCGCTAGTAGCGCTCGCTGGCGGAGTCGAGCAGTCATGGGTTTGGACTAAACTAATTTCAATCAGCCTTGTTCGTCTTGTGCAAAACGAAGTATCTGCACGCAATATAGGCGGTATTATCACTATTGGGCGAGTCGCTAGCAAATCGTTTGAAGTCGGGCTTGTTGCTTTTTTGAAAATGATGGCAATAATTTCTATAAATTTATTTTTACTAAATCTATTGCCAGTACCGGTTCTCGACGGCGGGCATCTCGTGTTTTTTTCTATTGAAGCTTTAAAGGGGACGCCTCTCAGCTTTAAGAAACTTGAAATTGCTCAGCAAGTCGGCCTTGTACTACTTCTTAGTTTAATGTTATTTGCCCTATTTAATGATATCACACATCTTATTTCGTCTTGGTAATTTATTGTGCTTACGCTGGCTATTGATACTGTCTCTACCCAAGGGAGTTTAGCACTTATTCGCGATCGTGAAATTATTGCTTCGCAAACGTGGGCAAAAGCTAGCTCTCACAGTGAAACTATTACTGCTGCATTTCACGAATTACTTAGTAAAAATAATTTGTCATCAAACCAGTTAACTCGACTTGCAGTAAATGTTGGCCCTGGCAGCTTTACTGGCATTCGCGTTGGGGTTACATTTGCTCGAACGCTTTCTTACTCATACCAACTGCCTATTTTTGCACTTAACGGACTTCATCTTCTTGCAAGTCAACCCGCCGTAAAATCTCATTCTATTTTGCGAGTTGCGCAGTATGCTTTTAGAAATTTAATTTATACTGCTGAGTACAGTTTAGACCATGGTCTAGTTAAAGAAACTCAGTCACCTAGAGCGGTCACTATAACTGCACTCGAACTATTGATTGATCGTGATATACTGGTCGTTGGTACTGGCTATAACTCGCTTTTATCTCACTGTTCGCACGATTTGCGCGCTAAAATGATTCGCGACCCTAGTGCACGTGACTACTCTGAGGCGATAGATTTTTTATATACATCGGCAATAGATAAAAGTCCTCCTGGACTAACTGATTGGATTCACACAATTCCCCTTTATATTCGCGCATCAGAAGCCGAAGAGAAGTTGAATAGCGGGATCATAAAATCCCATTAGTAATTTTTTAGGGAAGTTAGTGTGACTATAACTCCATTGCATCACGTTGAACGAGGATCATCAAAGGCTCAGTCTATTCTTGTCGCGGTCGGAGGCGGTAAGGGCGGCATCGGTAAATCTTTTATCACTTCAAATCTTGGAATTTTTTTGGCCAATATGGGTTTTAACACAATTATTATTGATCTCGACTTGGGCGCGCCAAATCTTCACACTTGCCTAGGTGAAAAACCTCCAACTGCGACTTTTCATGATTATTTGTCTGGTAAAATAGACTCCCTAGATAAAGTTGCTGTAGCAACGCAATTTCCCAAACTACGACTCATCTCTGGCGCTAACGATCATAAAGAACTAGCTAATATATCTGTTCAAGAACAAAGTCGCCTAATGTCAGCCCTTTATAATCTAAAATCTGATTTCACCATTTTAGATCTTAGCGCAGGCACTCATACCTCTACTCTAGATTTTTTCTTAATGGCTCAGCGCCATTTGGTAACGCTTACTCCTGACCCAACAAGTGTTGAAAACGTCTACCGCTTTATGAAGGCAACTTATTTTCGCCGTATTAAGCGGTTTGAGCAGCAGCTAAACCTAGACTCATTAATCTTTGATTTAATGAGTAATCAAGATAAGCACAAAATAAAAGTCCCATCTGATCTTTTAGCCGCTATTTGCGCCGTTGACCCATGGCGCGGCATGCAGTTATCCGAAAAAATGAATTATCTTCACTTCGAACTTATTGTAAATCAGACTCGCGGCTCAAAGGATCTTCAACTAGCTCGCTCAATAGAGTCAGTAAGCCGCAAGTATTTTGGATTACCCGTAACGCTACTTGGTCACATTGATTATGACAATGCGGTGTGGCATGCGCTACGTAAGCGCCGCCCAATTACCTTAGAATTTCCGAACAGTGCGCTTTACGCCCAGCTTCTTAGTATTGCTAGAGATTTGGCAAGTCCACACCTGAAAAAAGCTGTGATATGATCTTGCAAATATGAGTTCGAGAAATATGATGCAAAATTATTATCAGGTTTTAGAAGTTTCACCGAATGTTCCTCAACATGAATTGCTCGCTGCATATCAACGAGCAAAAGAAACCTATTCTCCTGGCAGTCCCGCTTTATATACAATGTTTACAGAAGAAGAGGCTCGCGAAATTCGTAATCTGGTAGAAGAGGCTTTCTTAGTTCTCGGAAATCCGGCAAAAAGAAAAGAATACGATGGCAAGTTAACAAAGAAAAACCATCAGCCAACATCTAAGGATCTGCCTGATTTCACGCCAACAAGCACCAAATCAATTCGCCAAGATAGGACCGTTTCTGTTTCACCACAATCTTATGACGAGCTCGTTATGTCCGCCAGCGGTAAAGTACCTGAAGGCTTCGCTAAAAGCCGACTTAGCGTTTATGAGCTTAAGCCCGAGGTTGAACACGAGATTTCTCAGCAAAAAGATTTTAATGGCGCCTTTCTACGAAAGGTTCGCCAATATAAAAATATTAATATCGATTTATTAAGCAAAGAAACTCGTATAAGCAGAAGTTATCTTAACGCTCTTGAATCTGATGATTTCGAAGCATTACCCGCTCCAGTTTTCTTGCGCGGCTTTGTCATACAAGTAGCTAAGGTATTGGGGCTTAATGAAAATATCGTCTCTAGCTCTTATATGTCGAGGATTAAAAGGGAGAGCTAAATTACATACAATAAATTTGTGTTCACTATTACTGAAGATTTGGTCGGGCTTCGTATTGATAAGGCCCTCTCAACACACCCCAAAATTGATAGTCGCTCTCACGCCACAAGTTTAATTGATCGCGGCCTCGTAACTCTTGCTGAACGTAATATAAAACCAGCACATCGCACAAGTCTTGGCGAAGAATTTGTCGTCTATTCAGCAGATGCGATAAGTTCACAACTTGTACCTTATGACTTTAAATTAGATGTTGTTTACGAGGACGATCATCTTATTGTTGTCAATAAGCCCTCTGGGCTTGTCGTGCACCCGGCAGTGGGTCACCACCAAGACACTCTAGTCAATGCACTATTATACCATACAAAAAATTTAGCCTCTGACGCTGATCCCGCGCGCCCTGGCATTGTACACAGAATAGATAAAGATACGAGCGGGCTTTTGGTTGTCGCTAAACAAGATTCTGCCTTGCGTGCCCTTGCACGACAATTTAAAAAAAAAGAAGTACACAGAATTTACTGGGCAGTAACTTATGGAAAGTTTAACTCTCTTTCAGGAACAATCACTTCATATATGCGTAGACATCCCACAGACAGAAAAAAATTTGCTTCTGAAAAAATAAATTCTGGCGCAATACCGAAAGGTAAACTTGCTATCACTCACTACAAAACTATTAAAATTCACCCCTCGGGACTCTCTCTGGTGAATTGTCAGCTAGAAACTGGCCGCACCCATCAAATACGCGTTCATCTATCTGAACATGGTAACCCAATCGTAGGAGATCCTTTTTATTGCACAAGCCACCGTATAAAAAAAGTTACCTCAAATTCAACAAGAAAAGTTATTGAGTCTGTACCGCATCTTATGCTTCATGCTGCAGAGTTAGGATTTAATCACCCGACAACAGGCAAGTTACTTATTTTTCGAGCCCCATGGCCACAAGAACTATCTTGCATACTTGAAGAACTAGGATTTTCATGAATTTCACCGCCGTGACTCATGGTAACGAACTTATTGGTTTTGAATGTAAGATAGGTACTAATTTATTTTTTTTTGGCACTAAAGAAAGCTCGTTCGATAATTTAGGCGAATACTATCCCGCCCTACAATTTCACGAGATTAAACAAGTCCATGGCGACATGGTTATCTTAGCCAGATCACCTGGACCTGCGACTGACGCTGACGCTCATTGGACACCCCAATTAAACCATGCCCCCGTTATTGCAACGGCTGATTGTATTCCAGTACTGCTTTCTCACCCAGATTTCGTTTGCTCAATACATGCCGGGTGGCGTGGTATTCAAAATGAAATTGTTCTAAAAACCATACGCTTTTTGCTTAATAAATTTAACAAAATAAAGCCGACTATCGCGTTGTTTGGTCCGCATATTCATAAAAATAGCTTTGAAGTAGACCTAGGCCTAGCTCAAGTGTTTCGCCAGCTACAAAGCTCTTACGGAGAAAAAAATCCCCTTATTGTTGAAGAATCTTGCATCGCGAATAAGGCCCATATCGATTTAGGTTTAATCTTGCGCTGCCAACTTCAGCTGGCTGGATTATTGCCCGATCAAATTTTTGAATTTTCTGCGGATACAAAATTGGACGTGCGCTTTGCTTCATTTCGTCGCGAAAAGTCACAAGCCAGTAGAAATTTTAGTTTTGTAGCTCGACTCAGAAGTTGAATCTGTTTAAACTGTGTTTGATGAGCCTTATAAAAAGCTGGGGAATAACCGGGTTTATTGTAGCAATTTTATTCGCATTTTCTGTGTCGCTATTTTTTAGTACTGATGCACGCAAAAAAATACGGCACGCCTTCTCCAGGCCTGAAAGAGTAATTCTATCTGTGGCCACAGGCAAAATTCTGCCTAATTCTGCAGATGGCAAGGTTGTAAAACTAATGACGCCAGACGGAATTGCTTTAGAAATTTATGGCCCCATTAAAGACAATATTCAGCCACTTATCGATCGAATATTGCTACGCGATAAGTACGACGGCTATTTTCAATTTAAAGGGCGCGCGGCAAACCTTGCGCTAAAAGATATGAATAATGACGACATATTCGAAGTTATAGCGCCATCTTATGACAGCTCGCTGACGCCTCACCTCAATATTTTTAAGTATGATGGAGACTCTTCAAGCTTTCAGCCGTATATTGAGTAATATTTACACTTAACTAGTTTTGACGCTTTGCGCGTGGACATGCTAGAGATAGTGTTTACGTCGCTTGTTTCCCGTAAGGAGCACTTTATGAAGCAAAATAAAATTTATTTTTTTCTCTTAACATTTTTTCTCGCCTTAAGCTATTTGTCCGCCTGTACCAATGGTAGCTCAAGTGTAATAAACAAAAATCTATACTGTGCTCATGATTATAACCCTATAAAGATTGAAAGCGATAATTCCTATAACGGCAAAGTTAGAGTCAAACCCGGAGAACCATTTGTCCCTCAGGTTGGGACCTATACGTATCAAAAGTCTGAGGTATATTACCATGACACTACTCAAGATATAAAAATTCACCTTATGGAATTTAATGATAAAGCCGGTGTTGCATCAAAAAATATAGTCTGTGTCGGCGGTAAAGGCATAAGCCCATCTATGTCACCAATCTCTTTTTCAGTTCCTGTAGTTTCTGACATTAAAATTATCGATGAATCTCATACTAAAATAAAAACACGTCTTTACCAATTTAACGTTCAAAATATTCCTAATGAGCCGTGGCTCAGCTTTAGCGTATCTGAGCAAGAAACAGATTACATTGATGGTTCACCACAAGATATTTATAATGGCATCGCAGATGTTGATCAGTTTTATTTTATGACCTTAAAAACATCGCCCGTGTCGCATCAACTTGCCGCATACCTTAAAAACTCTATGCAAGATCAAAAATCTGGCATAGAACTAGATATATCTATTCGAACCTCAGTATATTATAAGGTTGCTACTTCTGAGAAGTTTTCTTCTCTTTAAGATCGCGCCATGATTTTCCGACGCGCATCTTTCTGTCTAACTGATATTTTTCAACTGACTTTGCGTGTTGCTCGTACGATTCAGAAAACATATGAGTGCCATCATTGCGACTAACAAAATAAAGATATTCAGTGTCTACCGGGCTCACTGCCGCCAGCAAAGCCTCTTTGCCCGGGTTCGCGATCGGGCCGATTGGTAGTGCCCTGACTGTATATGTATTATATGGCGTCGGCTGTACAATGTCTGCCTTTGTAAGGTTTTTCTTTGTTTCATTAGTTATAGATAAAATGCCATAGATTATTGTCGGATCTGATTGCAACCTCATGCCTTTTTTTAATCGATTGTGAAATACTGATGAAATAATCTGCCTTTCATCGGGCGCTCCTGTCTCTTTTTCAATTATACTTGCTAGAATTACTTGTTCATGAACGGGCATGCTAATTTTTGCCGAAGCATTGATCTTGGCAAGATTGTCTTGAAAAAAATCATACATACGACGTATTAAAGTTTCCATACTTGTGTATTTTGTAAGCATATAAGTTTCAGGATATAAATAACCTTCTAGGGTGGGTATATTCTCACCAGTTAATTGCCTGATGAATTTCTGATCTTTACTTAGAGAGAAAAAAATATCTCCCCGCCCCCCCCACATTCTATTTAATTGATCACGAATTTCATAAATATTTTCGCCTTCCCGTACCGTCAAAGGATACACAATGCTCTGACCCGAGGTTATAGAGTTAAGGACTTCTCGCGGTCGCATATCGGTGTAAAGACGATATTCACCGATTTTTACACGCGTGGTCTGGCGCATGAATTTAGCTAATATACTAAACATCATAGCATTTTTCACAATTCCTTTTTTCTCGAGATCGCTTGCTACATAATTAAAGGCCATACCACTTGGGATTTCATAAATAACTTCGCTATGTTCTTTTTGCGCAGGCGCTGAAATAAACGCAATAATTTGCCAGGACGCAAGAATACCCGCCACACCCAACCCTACAATTAGAAAAACAAAAACCTTTTTCATAGCAAAAAATCCGCCCCTATTTAAAGTTATAACTAATTCCCGGGAGTAGTTTAGATTTATCGTGCGCACCCATGTCTTCTAAACACGAAACTGGCGTTGCACAATATTGAATAGCAAAGTGACCAGATGGGCGGTCATTGCCAGATTTACCCAACCCACCAAATGGCAGCCGAGAGCTCGCTCCATTTGTTGTGCGATTCCAGTAAAGAAGGCCAACTCTGGCATCAAGTAAAATTTTTTCGTAAATAGCTTGATCCTTCGTAAAAATGGCACCAGCCAAACCAAAGCCACCAGCATTCATAATTTCAATTGCCTGTTCGATTTCATCAACCATATAAACAGCAACGTTGGGCCCAAAAATCTCATTTTTTTGATATACCGATTCTTTGTTATACTGACTTACTAGATTTATTGATGGGGTTACGTAATACCCTTCCCTACCCACATCAACTGTTTTACCACGCATTAAACTTTCTGCCCCTTCACGCTTTGCAATTTCTTGAAAACGTAAGTATTTTTCTACGGAACTGTGGCTTATAAGTGGCCCCATAAAAACATTTTCAGACCAGTGGCCGATACTTAATTTCTTTGCCGTCTCGTGAAAATTATCAAGAAATTTATCTCGTATCTTTTTGTGTATTATCACTTTGCTAGTACAAGAACATCTTTGGCCAGTAGTCATATATGCCCCAATTATTGTCTCATATATTGCCTTCTCAAGATCAGCGTCTTCCCATATAATAGAAGAGTTTTTTCCACCCATTTCTAGAGCTAAAATCTTCCAATAGTGGTCAAGTGTGTCTTGTTTAATTTTAAGGCCAACTTCATATGAACCGGTAAAAAGAATGCCATCAACATTTTCGTTTTGCACAAGGCGGCTGCCGATCTCAGACTGGCCCTGTACCATATTGAAAACTCCGCTCGGAAATCCAGCCTGATGAAAAAATTCAGTCAATAATTGCCCCACCCCAGGAGTTTTATCTGATGGCTTAAACACTATCGTGTTGCCGGCAATAAGCGCCGGTATAATATGACCGTTAGGTAAGTGTGCCGGAAAATTAAACGGCCCAATAACCGCCATTACCCCGCGCGGCCGATAGCGAATATAACCGTCTATTCCCGGCAGAGCCGCCGTAACTTTCTCGTCTGCAATAAGTTTAAGCGAATGCTCTAATGTTACATCTATTTTACCTGCAAGTGCCGCCGCTTCAGTTTTACTCTCCCAAAGTGGCTTACCCGTTTCTCGTGATATAATTTCGGCCATTTCTAATGAGCGGTCTTGAAAAACTTTTTTTAATCTCATCAGGTAATTTTTTCTGGTCTCTAAAGTTGTTTTTCTCCAATCCTGAAAAGCTTTTTTTGCAGATATACACGCTGCTTCAACATGTTGATTCTGCGATTTTGCCTCAAACACCTTATCTTTCAAATCTGCTGGAGAATGTATT
>MEPT01000020.1:56614-56874 GCA_001769925.1 Bdellovibrionales bacterium RBG_16_40_8 | reverse complement strand
GAACGTATCCAATTGCCGTCAATGTAATCACCGATATATGGCATTTGATTAAGTTTTTGCATTTTTTTTTCCTCTACTTTTAGAAGATAACATTGGCGTAAAATAAACTTCTTCACCTGGTGATAGTTCTAAAACGCGAATAGTTTTTTCTGGTAGAAGTATCTCTGCCTCGTTAGTTGCACAAGCGGTTACTCCTGACAAAAATAAATTATCTCGCGAAAGCGCAACAAATCCTTGATCGAAGAATTGCTGTGGGGGGC
>MEPT01000020.1:54118-56580 GCA_001769925.1 Bdellovibrionales bacterium RBG_16_40_8 | reverse complement strand
TTTAATTAGTGACACATTTTTTGCCTTGGCTGTTAAGTGGGGGCCACCATCAAATGGGTCTACTTCATTCATATATACGAACCCTGCAGACTCTAGCATATGAAGTGCTGGTTGCGTCTCTTGTGCAACCCTACCGAGCACAAGTCTTGCCTTTGCGTCGAGCAAGCACAGATAAATATCTTCTTCAGGAAATAAACTATGTATAAACTCTTTGTTTTTCTGACTCAGCAAATCAGCTTCTTGATATGGCATTCCGGTAAAACGGCGACCTAAGGCTTCCCAAAATTCGCTTCGTCCTTCTTCAGTAAGCGGAGGCGCCATTTGCGCATAAAGCGTTTCTTCAAAACGAGCCGGAAACATGCCGATAAATAAAAAACGTGATAAACTAATTTGCTTACCGACTCTTTCTGGGCGACTTCTATACCCGTAATCAACAACAAGACCTGCTATTTCAGTGGGTCCATCTTCATTGATCTTTAAACGCAATATTTGATGAATAAATCCTACTCCTAAATCACGGCTAAATCTTTCTTTTTTCAATACTTCAAAACTATAACTCGGCTCACCCGAAACACCATGTTTTGCCACCACCTGAGAGCAACCAACAATAATTTTCTGATCGATGTCTTCAATTACAAAAGTATATTTTGCCTCTTCTTTTGGCAGCTCACCACCAAATGATTTTTGACTTGTCTCTATTTTTTCTAGAATGATTTTTTTATCTGCCGGCAAATTTAAAAGAGAAAACTGGCGCGCCAGAGAAAATATATCTTCGTGATCATCAGGTACTGCTCCGCGCACTAAAAAATTCATTGGCAATATCTCTCCATAATAATTTTATAAAATTCCTTCGCCTTTTCTAAATCACCTGTACTTACATGCTCTAATGATGCATGCGCTTGGCCAATATCACCGGGCCCAAATACAATGCTTTCTGCCCCAAGTCGTTGAAACACATTAGCCTCTGAGCAATTAGGTGCAAGCATATCTTCAGCAGAAAATTTTAACTCTTCTGCGACGTCTTTCAAAAAATTGTAAAAAAACCCGTTTTGGTTAGTTTCAAACGGTGGTTTGTAATCAACAATGCGAAAACTTGCTTCTGTTGCCGCGCACCCTCGACGTAATTTCTCGAAAGCTTCTTCGTATGATTTTATTTGTTGTGTCGGCGCAAGCTTACAAACACCCGATATCTTAACTTCTTCTGGCAGAGTACGAATCATCCCGAGAATCATTTCATCTTTTAAATCTGCATGTAAGTTTTTAAGAGCTTCGCCGATATATATCAGTTTTTTAATAATACTATCTTGAATGCTATCTATTATATCTAACTCAAGATACGCTGAATCTGGCTTTGCATCTGCACAAACCCCGCCATCGATAGAAATAATCGAAATGCCTGTCGGCAAATTTTTTAAATAATCTATAAGCCGAAAAATCGGATTTTCGAAAAAATCAGAAGAAAGCATACTATTTGTTTGCCGCGTAAATATTTTGCTCTGAGAGACGCTACCCTCTGACAAATTATGTTTCGCTTGATAATTTTTCTCTTGCTTTGAAAAGGGCACTGAAATTTCAACCTTTGCATAGCCCGGCCCTTTACTAGCCAAACGAAGCTGTGTTGGTCCGCCTACAAGTACGCCTGCCATATTAATTTTTTTTCTGCGAATAAGTTTTATAGCGCCGGCTCCACTAGCGGGGCCAAACGTTCCGACAACAACTGGTGATATGTCGCCAAACTTTTGCTCTTTACACTCACTTAGTGCTAATAATTTACACGCGAAATCAGATTTCGCATCTGCAACACCCAACCCGAACATATGATCACCATCAAGACTTGCGCTAAAAGGATTCGCTCCTGTTCGCACCCACCGCCCGTAATCACCAGGATCATTCGTATCTAATTTTGATACAAATAATAATTTTTTTTCAGAGCTGCCAGTTTTCGTAGAAATAAGTACGTTTGCATTTTCTATTCCATTAAAATTTTCATGCATGATTTCAGCTACAAGACCCATTTGGTTCGCCGTTTCTGAAACATACTCTGCAATGTCACATGTGCCATGTGAGATCGAACTATCTATTGAAACTAATTTTCTACTCAATTCAATCAGGCTCAACCAATCTCCTGAATTGACTTATCAATAATTTCTTTAGTTTTAAAAATGTCGTCAGACGTTAGAACCGCCGGCAGCAAAAAACGTAGTCGGTAAATACCACGGCCACAACTAAAACATATCAAGCCGTTTTTAAATAGCACATGAATAAGCTTATCAACTTTTTCTTTTGAACCGTCTAGTGGTGTTACCGCAACCATTAATCCGAGGCCGCCCGCGTCCTGCAATTTGTTTTTGCATGTTGTTTCATTCAAATGATTTAGCATATTAATAAATTCACCATGAATTTTAGCTATCTTACCATTTGCTCCCATATAATTTTCATTATCTAGCATGTTAAGTATTTCT
>MEPT01000020.1:50576-54075 GCA_001769925.1 Bdellovibrionales bacterium RBG_16_40_8 | reverse complement strand
CAATAAGACCAGGCTTGGGGTTAAATTCATCGGTGAAAAATGTGGCTCCATTTTGGGCTGTTTTCGCAATGGTGCATACGTCAACAAAATCACCAATGCCTAAAGTTTCAAAAGCAAAAAAGTTGCCTGTGCGAGTAAAAGTTTGCACCTCATCTAACCAAATAGGAATTTGTTTTTCTCGACAAAACTCGAGCATTGGTAGAAAAAATTCTCGTGGCGCAACATTATATCCGCCCTCACCCTGCATAGGCTCAAATGAGAAACACGATATATTTTTCTCGTGTTTAGTAACGTGTGCTTTCAGTACATTTAGTGATTTTTCAGCGCTCACTGTGGGGTTTTTTTTGTCAAACCAAGGCACTCGTAATACTTCATGGTATTCGGGCAGTCCAACCTTGAAGCTTGGGTTATCTGTAATTTCTGCCATCATAGTTGAGCGACCCGCAAACGCAGCCTCCATCGCAATAATCATTCTCGCTGGAGTTTTTTTTTGTCGACAGGCCTTCAGGGCATTTTCATTTGCCATGGTGCCACATGTTGCTAGCCATACGTGCTTAAGCCTACTTTGCCTACCGGCTATTTCTCTAAGCTTTTTACTTATCTCATAGTACTCGCGATTTGGTTCAAGGTTACCCTGAACCACCACGTCACTAAGCGCTCCCCGGACAGTCGCCGCCATCACCCGTGGGTGACTATGACCCATAATATGAATGCCAATGCCGTTAATTAGATCTAACTTCACGCTGCCATCTTCAAGTTCTACGTACGGTCCGCGACCAATTCCTGACCCCACGTACGGAAAGTAAAGTGGGCGACCACGCACTAAGCCTATCTGTTCTACCAACTCCTTAAATTTTGCTGCTCTATCAATATCAGGCGGCAAAACCCCCTCGATTTGCGCAGAAGCCTTAATTACTTCATTAACCGCGCCATCTATAAAATTTTTAATTTTGTCTGATTGTTCAATTATCTGGCCTTTTGTCGTCCCCATGATTTTTTCCTTTATTCAATGCCGAAAGCAAAATTTTACTCTTCGCAGATAGCGAAAACAAGGCTAAGATTTCTCTCTATGACCTCTCTTCTTTTTATCTTGTTTTTTAGTCCCACAAGTTTCGCAGAACTTTCGCCTAATAACAGCTATCAAGAGGGAATTCGCTTGATGCAGGATGAGAAATACGCCGAGGCTGCTACGGTTTTTGAAAAAGAATTTAAATCTGGCAAAAATTTTGCGACACTTTTTTTTAACTGGGGGCTAAGCGCATATAAGCTGCAAAAAAGAGGATTAGCGCTGGCGCTGTGGCGCAGAGCGCTATATATTGAGCCATCTCTATCTGCGTCGCGTCAGGCCATTAGCTTTATTTCTACTGAACTCTCTAGAGAATCGTCTGCTGAGGAGCAAGGTGGTTGGTATTATTTTCGCGCTAGTATACTTGACCGTGCAAGTCTTAATACTTTTCTTTTTTTTAGTTGGTTGCCATTCATAGTATCTGGTTTTTTACTTATTCGTTATTTTGGTGCCAAGCGCAATGCGTTAAAATCCGAGCAGCTCCTGCCAAAGTTTCCCGTCACTGGCGTTATTTGCGCGGCGGTTTTTATCGTTTCATTTTTTTTGACAGCGGCTAAAGCGTGGTCCCTTACCGAACCTCGCGCCACAATTATAAATACATCGGTTTCATTACGTACCGGCCCAAGCTTAGAAGACAATTCTATATTTGATCTTATGGAGGGCCTCGATGTTACCATTCGTCAAGCGCAAAACTCATGGGCGCTTATTACCCTAAATTCTGGAGTATCTGGCTGGGTTCCCACAAGCGCTCTTTTTCAACATGCCGGGAGGACCCCTTTGTGGTGAATTATCTTTGGGACAATTTATTTAAACGAAACAGCCGAGATGCAGAAATTGAAACCGTTATAGGCGAAAATTATATTTTCAAAAGTCTCACTAAAGTTGAACTATCTTTTGTAAAGAACCTTGTTCATTACCGCGTTTATAAACCAGACGAGCGCATCTTTACTCAAGGGGAGCTTGGTGTCGGCATGTACATAGTGGTGAGCGGGACCGTTAATATCACTGTTGAAGATCATCATACTCTAGATGAATCACAGCGTGATATTTTTGTAACAAGGCTAACGCGTGGCGATTTTTTTGGTGAAATTTCTTTAGTCGAGCAAACCGGGCGTCGGACAGCTACGGCCGTAGCTGCAGACGAGGTTATTTTATTGGGCTTTTTTAAACCTGATCTGGCGGAAGCAATTGAACGCAACCCCAGAATAGGGGTTAAAATTCTTATGCGTTTGGGAGAAGTTCTTGGACGGCGACTCAAAGAGACTGCAGAGCGCTTCACCGAAGTTAAGCGCGAATTGAAGGAGCTCGCCAATGCAGACCCCGGCACGTGAAAGGAACTTGCGCCTTCGACATCATCAATGGATTAAAATGGTTACCTTTTTTGGCGCCCTGCTCGCCGGGCTTGTTGTTCTTATAGTAATAAAAAATCTTCTCCTCTCTGTCGTTATAGCTATTATGATTACTTATATAATTTCACCCCTAGTATCATATATTGAAGGCACAGGCATAAGCAGAATTATAGCAATTCTAATTGTTTATTGCGCCGTAAGTACAATTCTTGGTCTTGCCATTTGGGCAGTTACTCCATTGCTGATAGATCAAGTCACGTTGTTGCGTGGGCGCTTGCCAGATTATGTAGAAGGCACTGTACGCCTTTTTGACAGCATTGCTGTTAACATAGAACTTTTTTCTGGTGGAATTTTACAAGTTAATCTGAGTAGTCATTTGCGCAAATGGCTCACCGAGCAATCATCATCAATTGTAGAAGTTCTGCCTGGCTTGCTTTCTTCTTCGGCATCGGTATTATTTTTGTCGCCGATCATCGGTTTTTTTATATTGAAGGATGGGCACCTTTTTTTTCGTGAAATGTTACGACTTGTCCCGAATAATATTTTTGAGCTTACCCTTAGCCTGCAATATCAAATTAGTGAACAAATTGCACAATACTTTCGCGCCCGCTTACTAGAAGCACTTATTGTTGGGATTGTTTGCCTTATTGGATTTTGGATTATTCCGTTCCCGTTCGCATTTCTACTTGCCGTATTTGCGGCACTCGCCAATCTAATCCCATACGTCGGCCCGCTTTTCGGTGCGGCGCCAGGTATAATTCTAGCCTTAATAAATCATTCTTCTGGGTTCACTATTTTAATGGTTGCCCTTGTTTATTTAATTGCTCAACTTATCGATAATTTTCTTATAATTCCGTTAGTCGTGGCACGCATAGTTAATCTTCATCCTTTGACTGTTATACTTGTAGTTATTCTTGGCGCACAAACTCTTGGCCTACTGGGAATGTTTATTTCTATCCCGCTTGCCTCAACAATTAAAGTAACTTTTCGTAACGTTTACAGCCATTTAACTGATGGCTCTGCTTAGTCTTCTGCCATTGACTAAGACCGCACACCCCCATTACACTGCCTCTATGTTATGCAC
>MEPT01000020.1:41172-50542 GCA_001769925.1 Bdellovibrionales bacterium RBG_16_40_8 | reverse complement strand
TGTTCTAGTGCCGAAAAAATAAACGCTAATTCTGCCGAAGGCGCTTATAAATTGGCGCTTAAGTATGAAAAAGATGAGCGATATGAAGAGGCTATAACTTATTTTTCTGAAGTTAAAAACAAATACCCCTACAGTCACTTTGCCGTTGATGCCAAACTTAAGATTGGCGACATAGAATTTGCGCGAGAAAATTTCGTAGAGGCCGAAAGCGCATACAAACTCTTTCGTGAATTTCACCCTACACACCCGCGAGCCGACTATGTTATCTACCGTTTAGGCTTGAGCGTTTATAAACAACTCCCCCAAACAATAGATCGCGATTTAAAACTTGCGCATATCGCGATTGAGCACTTTGATAAGGTGATCACCAAGCACCCCCAGAGCGCCTTCGCAAAAGAAGCTCTTGAGTATAAAAAAAAATGTCAGCAAATGCTTGCTGACAAAGCCTATTATATCGCTAACTTTTATTTTATACGCAAGAAGTGGGAGAGCGCTCTTGGCCGATTTGAAGATTTAATAAAGAATTACCCTGCCCTTGGTTATGACGCAAAGGCCTTGTGGGGGGCTTCTCTTTCTGCCTATCGTGCGAAAGATATGGATAAATCAAAAACTTACTTTAAACGGCTGCTGGCTGAATATCCAAATTCTCCAGAATTGGCTCTGGCCAGAAAAGAGCTTGCAGATGGATTTTGAAGCCGAGCTCGAAATGTTCACTGCCGCCGAAAGGCATTTTATTGAAAATCGCTATAGTGATGCAGAACCTACTCTAAACCAGCTAGTGCTGAAAAATACACGCCGCCCTGAAGTTTACCATATGCTTGGAACCGTTTACTACGATCAGGGTAAGTTTAATAAAGCAATTCGTTCTTTTCGACGCGCCCTTGAGATTGATTCTGGATTTACTGATTCATCCGTTGGCCTTAGCATTATACTTAATGATCTTGGCCGCTATGAAGAAGGCAAGGCAGTATTCGATGCCGCGCGGGCTGGCTTAGATATTAAAAATAAAACTACTGACCCAACACTCAACGAAAAATTTGCGGCAAAGCATGACGAACTTGGTGGATTATATTTTAATCATCACCGCTACAATGAAGCACTTGAACAATTTCAAAAAGCTCTCAAGCTTACAAGTTCACGTAGGCCTGAAATAAGCTTGAACATTGCAAATTGCTACGAAAAACTTGAAGATTTCACTCTTGCCCAAAGAGAGCTTACCCTTATTTCACGCGAATACCCGCATTACGTGCCCGCGCGCCTCAAGCTTGGTAAATACTATCATGATAATAAACAAATTCCCGAGGCTATAGAGCAGTGGGAGTCTGTTTTAGAAAATGATCCGCTAAATGTGATAGCTCGTGATTATTTACGCTTGGTGCAAGCTATACATGTGACAAATTTAAACCCTCCGAGAATAGAACTATAAGGAGTCTTTATGTCTGTGATGAAAAATAAAATGGTTCCTTTTGTTTCAGCAGAAGAAATTAGATCTCTAGTCGGTACGCTCGCCAAAAAAATTGAAAAAGACTACGCCAACCAAGAAATTGTAATAATTTGCCCATTAAAAGGCTCTTGTCTTTTTGTGGCCGATCTTATTCGCAGACTGCAACTTTCTGTTATTGTTGATTTCGTCCATTTAACCTCACCAAAGGGTGAGGGTGTAAGAATATTAAAAGATATTTCAGTCGATGTTGCTGGCAAACATGTACTTATTGCCGAAGAAATTGTAGATGCCGGCAGAACTTTGAGCTTTTTACGAAGTCGTCTTCTCTCAGGTTCTCCGAAAAGCTTAAAAATAGTAACTCTTCTTGATAAACCCGCACGCCGAGAACTTCCTATAAAACCAGATTATATTGGCAGAACAATTGATGATCGCTTCGTGGTCGGGTACGGCCTTGATTCTGAAGAAATTGGCCGTAACTATAGTGATATTTTCAATTATGCTAACTAGCTTAACGAAGTTTAATTAGATAAAACATTTATTACGAAAAAAATAATAACTGAAAAAACAAACGCTACTAAAAGCGGATTCACCATTATCATCCCCCAGACAACACATTCTCTTTAATTGAAGCCGAAGATCACATGGTTTGTCAATGTCCTGCTGACCCTGGCACTATCTTTCCTACTAAATCGTAATCATGACTATGCGTAATTTTCACGTTTACAAAACTTCCAACGTTACCAACTCCCTCGTTGATATACACTTGTCCATCTATATCAGGGGCTTGTTGTGACATGCGGCCACTCAATAGCAGTTTTGTCTCTTCGCTGTATCCCTCAATAATAACTGGTAGCGTTCTGCCAATATATGCTTGATGTTTCTTGCGACTAATCTTTTTTTGCAAGGACATTATCTTGTTGTACCTTTTTTCTTTAACTTTATCTGGCAATTGATCTTGCATTAATCCGGCCTTCGTTCCCTCTTCGCCAGAATATTTAAAACAGCCTACTCGATCAAATTTTTGTTCTTTTATAAACTCAAGAAGTTCTGAAAACTGTTCTTCAGTTTCACCAGGATACCCTACAATAAACTGCGTGCGAATAACCGCATCTGGTATTTCTTTGCGAATATTTTGCAAAACGCTTTCTATTTTACTTCTACTCATTCGCCTATTCATTTTTTTTAGAATTTCGTTATTTATATGCTGAAGAGGCATATCGAAATATTTAACTAAATTCTTTCTCGTCTTTATTAACTCTATAAGATCTGGCGTAATTCCGTCTGGATAAAGATAAAGTAGTCGAATCCACTGCGCCCCTGACTCATCCGCCAAAACTCTAAGTAGCTCATACGGAGATTCTTTTGCTCGCATATTTTCTTTTCGCAAATCCCATCCATAGTCGGTAAAGTCATGTGAAATTAAAATAAGCTCTTTCACCCCGCCGGCAATTAAAAGTTTTGCTTCGCTTAAAATCCCTTCAATTGTACGCGACTGTAGGTTGCCTCTAATAAGCGGAATGGCACAAAAAGCACACCGCTTTTTACACCCATCTGATATTTTAAGATATGCCCTGTGGCGCATTTGTGAATTGATTCTTGGTGTTTTTGCTTCTTGCAAATACGTAGGCAAGTTAAAATATGTCTTTTTCTTCCCATCCTGATGAGATTTTAGTATTTTATCGATATTTTGAAATTCTCCTGAACCAATAAATATGTCTGCCTCAGGTAATTCGCTCACAAGTTTTTCTTTGTATCGCTGTGTAAGACAGCCAGCGACGATAAGTTTTTTTAATTTGCCTTTTTTCTTGAGCTTTGCCGTTTCAAGAATTTTATCAATAGACTCTTGTTTTGCTTCTTCAATAAATCCGCATGTATTTATAATAATGTTATCGGCGTCTTCAGCGCACTCAACAACTTTATAACCATCACGATTCAAAGTTCCTAACATAATCTCAGTGTCGACCAGGTTTTTAGGGCAACCAAGCGAAATAAAGTGCACCGATTTACATGTTTTTTTCACTTTAATACTCCGTAATGTCGGCATCTTTTGGCGGAGAATACTTAAAGAAGTCTTCAGTAATTTTTGCCTTAAAATTGGTAGATTTAAATTTATACTCTGTTTCGTTATCAAGCTCGTCTTTGTAACTTAAATTCAGTAGAGTTTTTTCGGTTTGTGATATTTCTAAATTCACCGAGACTATATCACCAAAATCAGCGCCAACTTTCGGCTCAAGGTTGAATTTTACGCTACCATTAGTGGCTGATTCGCTGTTTAATTTCAAATTATCCCAAGCTTCAGGCCTTCCAAGAAGGGCCGCTAGTGGAGATTTCGCCTGCTTTGAAAGTTCTGGTGAGCGAATTTTCATTACTTGTGTTCTCCCGCCCAATTCTTTCGCCGTCGGCGTTATCACCCAAATTTCATTTTTTCCCATAATAATTAAATACTCCTCTGGTTTCTCGATCGACAGACGCATTTTACCTTTTGAAAAAAAAAGCATTCCCTCACTCTCTTTTTTCTCATCTAGCAATGCTAGCGTTACTATTTTACTAACCTTAATTTCAACGGCCTTTGCCTTTTGATAACGTTCTATTGTCGACTTCACCAATCGCAGTCCGCCTTCGTTGGCACTCCCATGGCTAGCTATAAAAAATGTAATAATTACACTAACTAATATTCGCATATAATTAACGCGTTATAGCAAATTAGAGCTGACGCCGCAAGCGCGGTCGGTGAAAAATAGTCCAAACCATATAGTTTTTAGGCCTCCCCAATGTCTCAAAGGCTGATTTGGCTGTTGCCCCGCTTGTTATAATATCGTCGATAAATATAATCCGCGACGCCTGATTCTTATACTGCCTGAGTGCTTCTATTGCATTAGGCTTTAAGCACAACTTAGTCTCCATTTTTCTTTCTTTTTCACTTTTTAATTTTTGTGCTTTTTCGCCACTTCTTATTAAAAGTGGGGCATAAATGCCGCCTGTTATTTTTGCAAGCTGAAAGGCTAGCGATTCGGCATGATCTCGACCAAACAAATTTTTACCCGGTGCCGGCACAAACACCAAATTTTTATTTTCTTCAGCACAACAAAATTGCAAACTATGAATTATCATTTTTTCTGCTACAGAATAAAACAGTTCTTCTGGCCCACCGCACTTGAAGGCTCTAATAATTTTGCTAGCAAGCAAGTAATTTTTATCACGCCAATCGTATAAGCTGAATACTTTCATGTTGTATCCCCCAACTATATTTTTTAGCGCTGATTGCTGAAGTGCTGCAGAACAATAATAACATAAAATACCAAGGCACCGCTCTTCTTGAGCTTTACTATTTAGAAAAGACCCACAGCAGGCACAAACACGAAACTTTAAAAACACACAATGAATTTGATTTATCAGCTTATCCATTTTTCTCGCCATAAATTAAATTTTATAAGTGACCAGCTCATGGCGACATAAAAAGAGCGCCGAACCCGAAGACACACGTTGCAAACCACTATGCCAAATGAAGTCAAAATAAAGCTGTATTGGTAATCAAATTCTGATCCGGCATCCGGATGCCGAATATATTTCTAGTGTGATGTCGGACTTATGGCACTTTTGAATGTAGTGATTCGGCCGATTATTAGATAATGGTAGCGTACAACACCAGGGGACAATCCAAATCCAAAGATTTATGACCGCTATTGCCATCATTTGGATTCACGCTGATTTGGTCTAGTAGATTTGAGACTCACAGGGATCAAGGTGAGGATTAGAATCGCAACTCCGCAAATAATGCTAAGTGATCAGATAGCTCGCGCCATGGGCCAGAGTTTAATAAAGAAATACTTTCGACCTCTAAACCGCGAACATATAGACGATCTAATTTAAGAAGCGGAAGGCTTGCCGGAAATGTGCGCGCATGACACCCACACTGATTTAAGTGAGCTTCGGTAAGACCCGCTTTTTCTTTTAGATAATTACTAACCTGCTCACGCCAATCGTTGAAATCGCCACACACTATAAGTGGCTCATCTTGCGGCACATGATGCTCAATTAGTCGACATAGCTTTTCAAGTTGTCTTTTACGACCCCAAGACATCAAATCCAAGTGAAGCGTCATTACGTGTAGACGTGTATTCTGCCATACTGGTGATTGCACTATGCCATGTAAAATACCGCGACGTTCGAGCTTGTAATTTGAAATATCAAAATTTTCATGTTTTATAAACGGAAAGTGGCTCAAAATAGCATTGCCATGATGCCCCTTGCTGTAAATTGCATTTTTACCGTAAGCATAATGACTCCAAATTTGATCTGCTAAAAATTCGAATTGTGCCTTTTTCGCCAATTCTGGGTGTTGACCAACAACCTCTTGCAAGCAAACTAGATCAGCACCCAATTCGCGTATATTGGATTTAATTTTATCAAGTGTTGAATTTTTTTTTGAGAATAAAAAGCCCTTGTGAATATTCAAGGTTATTATTTTAATTTTTTTGCTATTTATCATATTCACACCCAATACCGAAATATTTGAAGAAGCCATCCGACAATTACATTTACGCGGCAGCGCTTATTTAAATCGCTTACAAAAATTTCTGTAGAATTTTTTAAATCAAAATCAAATTGCTTAGCTAACGATTGACGAGAGGCTTGTTGTCTTAAAACTGCGTCGACCTCAAGATCATGAAATAAACTGCGGTGGTCCATGTTACTTGAACCAACAAGCGCCCAGTCATCAATCATAAGTGTTTTCGCATGAAGAAATTTCTTTTCATATTCAAAAATACGAATTCCACTTTGCAAGAGCCCGCTGTAATACGTTTCAGTAATCCACTTCATAAACGCTCGATCAGATCGCGCCGGCAACAATAAACGAACGTCTACTTCTTTACGAGCTGAAACGTAGAGCGCTTTAAGAATAAATACTGGCGGCACAAAATACGCATTGGTGATCCAAATTCTCTTCTGCGCAGAACGAAGCCTAATCGCTAAGTCGTTATTGTACATTAAGCGTAATTTTCGTGTTTTATTATGACGTAGTAGTGCTAGCGAGTCTTCACCCCTAATCATAACCCCCGTATCTCGGTTTTCTTTGTTCGTTACATTAAAGCTGCCAACAAACGCAGTTGTGTTATCAATTAAACAAATTTTACGATGTAGTCGCTTATTTAACTGAGAAAATGCTCTAACCATGCGGTCTAATCGCAGCAATCTCCAAGAGGTAAAGTGATAAAATAAAAACGGATGATACACTTGAAATTTAACGCGGCTTTCTTGAAATAAAGCAATAAGGTTGCCAATCCAATATAATGACCCCACACCATCAACAGTAACCTGAACACTCGCTCCTCTTGCTGCTGCCATAATTAGAGCCTGAATCACTTTCTGCCCTAGCTCATCATTTTCAAAAATATAAGTTTCAAATTCAACTGATTGATTTGCCGCTTTTATACTTTCTAAAAGGTCAGAAAAATAATGGTCTTTTTGATAATAAACTTTTTCTTCGCTGCTGCCTAAGGCTAACAAGTTCAGATGCCCATTATTGAAAGTTTATTGGCTATGTCGCCAATAATCTGTAAGCCCATAGCGCCAATGAAATGTCTGTTGTCTTCTGATTCTTCGCTCAATAAATGCGCCAAATGCCAAAGAATATCATCTGTAGTTACAATACCGACCACATTTTCATTATCGTCAGTTACAAGCAAACATGAAATTTTCTTCTCGAGAATCCTAAGTATCGAGGTTCTTAGCGATTCTCGCTGATTAATAAACTCAACTGGCGCTATCATAAAAAGTTCAACAGTATATTTATGTGAGCTTTCAATATTAGCAACGTCTCTTGCAGTGACGACTCCAACAATTTCATCGTTTTCATCAACAACCGGCAAATGTCTAATTCTATTTTCTTTCATTACCGCTTCTGCCTGAGACACCGTAGTGCCTGTAGGTACTGTAATGACTTTTTTTGTTACGACACTATCCATAGACGTTATTTTTTTATTTTTCATTATTTTACTCCGATCTAACTTATATGAGCCTTTATATCACAATATGCTAATTGTGGTAAGGTACACCCTTCCATATGGTAAGAGCTCGGTAAATTTGTTCAAGTGCGGCTATCTGTGCGACATGGTGATTCATTGTTAGCAAACTTAGGCTCCAGCGGGCGCGTGCCACAGCGGTGACCCTCTCATCAAAACCGTAGGGCCCACCAATGATAAAAACCAATCTATTCGCGCCACTTTCTATGGTTTTTACAATCTCTCGCGAAAATTCAATAGAGTTTTTAAACGCACGCCCAGACTCATCAAATAAAATAACAAAATCGCGAGGATTAATTTTCGAAAGTATAGCTTCTGCCTCAGCGCGCCTTTTTTCTTCAAACTTGCTGCGCTCTGCCAATTTCGATTTTAAGCCCTCTCGCTTAAATGGAATATAATTAGAAATCTTCGTAGTATATTCTTCTGCGGCAGCCTCTGCCCATGCAGATGTTTTACCCCTTAGAAAATAAAAACCACACTTCATAGATTAAGGCGTATGGCCTGCGCCCATAGATCTTCAACATGATACTCTCGGCGCACAAAATCATAAAATAAATGAATCATTAAAGACCCATAATCAATGACTACCCAGCGACCCTCGCGCATACCTTCAATTCCTTGTGGACGAATGCCATATTTTTTCTTTACCTCGTTAACGACATGCTCACAAAGCGCCTTTGTATGACGAGTACTCGTACCTGAGGTAACGAGGGTAAATTCTGTAGGTTGCACTAAATTGCGCACATCATAACCCTGAACAGCAAGACCGCCTTTATCTGATATAACGCTAGAGCAAAAATGCGCTAGTTCAGCGTAATCTTTAACAAGCACTTCATTTTTGTCATATACCTTATTTTTTATTAAGTAATCTACCACTATTCCTGGGGTCATATGACTGACGTTTTCGCCACGACGAATTTTACGGCGAATTTCTGTAGAAGACACATCCATGTCACTTAATTGTACGTAAAATATATCTTTACCCGTCTTTAGCTTAAATTTATTTTTTACAAGATCAATACCAGGACGAGATGTTATAACGAGCTTAGCAATTTTAATTATTTTTTTATAATCATGCCATTTATCAAAAGTTTCTAATTGGTCAGCGCCGATAATAAGATAAAATTTAGCTAATTTGTTTAACTTGGTAAATTTCGTCAGTGTATCAATAGTGTAGCTCGCACCCTTACGGCGAATTTCATCATCTTTAATTTTAAATTTCTCTGAATTTAAGGTGTCTAGCGCAAGACGGGCTGTCTCTAAGCGATCTTCTGGCGCAGACGTAGATAAAATCTCTTTTAATGGATTCTGGCGAGCTGGCACAACCCATATTTCATCAAGCTTCATTGCTGAAAGCACTGTCTCTATACTGTTTAAATGACCATAATGTATAGGGTCAAAAGTGCCACCAAAAATGCCTATCTTACTTTTTTTTTCTCTCTTAGCCGAAGCTTTTTTCTTCGTTGTCATGAAATACCAGTTCTCCCATTAGGTGAATTAATTTCTTAAGGTTTTTGCCCGTTGCCGCTGATATAACAATCACATCAGCTCCAGATTTTTTAAACTTTTTTTCAAGACTTGCAATTGTCTTTTCGCTAACAACATCAGCCTTATTAAGCGCAACGATTTGCTTACGCGTGGCTAAAGGATTATAGCCATCTTCATCGCAGTGATCTTTATCATACATTTTTAGTTCTTTATTGATATCCTTAAAATCCTGAAGCGGATCTCTACTACTCATGCCGCTTGCGTCTATCATGTGTACGAAACATCTAGTTCGCTCAATATGACGCAAAAAACGCATACCAAGGCCGATGCCTTTGTGAGCGCCCTTAATTAATCCTGGCATATCTGCTACTATAAAGTTACTTTCTTCGCTAAATCTCACAACCCCCAAATTAGG
>MEPT01000020.1:40637-41127 GCA_001769925.1 Bdellovibrionales bacterium RBG_16_40_8 | reverse complement strand
TGAGTGTTGATTTACCCGCGTTTGGCAGCCCGATAATCCCTACGTCAGCAAGTAATTTTAACTCAAGCTCAACTGTAGCCGACTGACCGCGCATTCCCTTTTGCGCAACGCCTGGCGCCTGATTAACACTAGAGCGATAAAATGGATTGCCCTTTCCGCCAATACCGCCCTCTAAAAAAATATACTCTTCTTCGGCTGCAAGATCTCTAATAACATGACCCTGCTGATCTTTAATCACCGTTCCAAGCGGAACTGTGATTATCAAATCTGATCCGTCTTTTCCTGCACATTTTTGCGTACCACCTGGTTCACCATCTTGCGCGCGGTATTTAGTTTTAATTTTTAAATCAAGAAGCGAATGCGCCCTTGTCGACGTTTTGAAAACTACGTTTCCGCCTCGACCACCATCCCCGCCGTCTGGCCCACCGCGCGGTACGAATTTTTCGCGACGAAAGCTTACACACCCCCGCCCGCCGTGTCCGGAGGCCAC
>MEPT01000020.1:33998-40603 GCA_001769925.1 Bdellovibrionales bacterium RBG_16_40_8 | reverse complement strand
TCTTTTAAGCGGCTTTAATTGGGGGATAAACACTTACGCGAAATTTTTTCTTATTCGTGCGCTCATATTTAACCTGGCCATCAATGACTGAATAAATCGTAAAATCACGACCCATTCGAACATTTCGTCCCAAAAAGAATTTGGTGCCCCTTTGGCGAACGATGATAGTACCAGACAAAACATTCTGACCA
Source organism: Bdellovibrionales bacterium RBG_16_40_8 (assembly GCA_001769925.1). Lineage (GTDB taxonomy): Bacteria > Bdellovibrionota > Bdellovibrionia > Bdellovibrionales > UBA1609 > RBG-16-40-8. Next base: position 40,412 of record MEPT01000020.1, on the reverse strand, counting down.
CCAAAACGCTTAACTCCTAAACGTTTACTTTTACTGTCTCGACCGTTTCTTGTGCTGCCTGCTGCTTTTTTCGATGCCATAATTTACCTCTTGCCCGCTAGTATCACTTAGACGTTTTTTTCTTAGTCGCTGTCGCTTTCTTTTTTGCCCCAGATTTTTTTGCTCCCGAGGCTTTTCTGGCACCAGCTTTTTTAGTAGTTGCTTTTTTTACTACTTTTTTAGTGGCTGCAACTTTTTTCTTAGCTTTTTTTGGAAGCGCCATATCTCTGCTATTTATGTTTGCTAGTCTCTCTGCTTTTTTTGCCGGGTCAATAACTGGTTTAATTGATTCTGCCTCACTTATTTCACCAGTTGGAGATTGAATCGTTTTAACAAAAAGTTCAGTATATAGCTGTCTGTGACCATGAAGCCTGCGATACCCCTGACGACGACGTTTTTTAAATACTATGACCTTAGGTGCCTTTGCCTGACGAGTAACAATCACCGTTACCTTAGCGTCTTTAACCGTTGGCTCACCTACATGAATTTGATTACCACCTACCAACAAAACTTCATCAAGAAGAAACTCAGCACCCAGTTCACGCGGTAATTTTTCCACGCGCAAGGTGTCGCCAACTCTTACAGTATATTGCTTTCCACCGGTGCGAACTATGGCGTACATTTAGACCTCCAAAACCTTCAGATTTTCAACAAAGACTGATCTATCTGCCATGACGCGTAAGCCATGTCAATGTCTATAAATTCTCAACTTCAAACTGCTCTATATGAAAATCTGGCTCTATCTTAAAGGCTACCGAATGCCCAAGAGCTTGCTCAATTTTTTCAAGCGCCTCGGCTTCTTCGGCGTATATCCAATCAGCCACCACAGACTGGCATCTGACCACGGTAGTAGCTTTGTCGCGATGCCTAGCAGACTCTCTTTCAAGTGAGCGAAAAATTTCATGAGCTATAGTAGATTTTTGCTTAATGTAACCCCTGCCTTCACAATATGGGCATGGATCACATAAAGAAGCTATTAGGCTAGGGCGTATACGCTTTCTGGTCATTTCTACGAGCCCAAATTCTGATATGGTAGACACAACGGTTCGTGCACGATCTTTAGCCAATTCTTCTTTAAAAACTACCATAACCTTGTCGCGGTGCGACTCTTTTTCCATATCTATAAAATCAATAATTATAATCCCACCGCAATTACGAATGCGTAGCTGATGGGCAATCTCTCGCGCGGCTTCAATATTTGTCGTTACAATTGTATCATCAAGATCGCGCTTTCCGACATATTTACCAGTATTTACGTCAACTACTACCAAGGCCTCTGCTTCATCTATAACGATATAACCACCTGATTTGAGCCATATTCTATGGCCAAGCGCTCGCGAAATTTCAAGATCAAGATCATATAAATCAAATAGGGGCTTATCTTCTTTGTGCAGAACCACGCGATTTTTAAATTTAGGCAAAGATTGCGCAACAAATATCAATACTTTTTTGTAAACTATTGGGTCATCAATAATGACCCGATCGACGTTTTCGTTCAGCAAGTCGCGAAGAGCCCTTAGTTCTACATCAACCTCAGAATGTACAAGCCCAATTGCGTTTTTCTTTTCATATGATAATAGAATTTCGCTCCAAAGACGAGACGAGTACTCGATGTCTGCCAGGATGTCCTCTTTTGTAGCCCCTTCACCTGCGGTTCGAACAATAACACCACCCACAGGATTTATTTTTTCAATGATACTCTTTAGTCTATCGCGTTCTACCTCGTCTGCAATTCTGCGCGACACCCCAAAATGTAGCACTGTTGGCATGTAAACAATATTTCTACCGGGTAATGATATATGTGTGGTTATTCTAGAGCCTTTTGTGCCTAGTGGATCTTTTGCTACCTGAACTAATAGAAATTGACCCGGCTTTATGAGCTCTTGAATCGGCGGACGATTTTGATCTGTAGGCTCTCTGGGTTTAGACTCTAACACCTCAGTTGTTGCCTCTATGTCTTCAACATCGTAAATGCTTTCTCCCCTTTGAAATGCGCTATAACGAATGTCGCCTACATATAGAAATGCTGCTTTACTAAGGCCAATATCTACAAATGCTGCCTGCATACCAGGTAAAACGCGTAAAACTTTGCCCTTATATATAGAACCGACCAAAGTCGGGGAGGCCTTTCTATCTATTTTCAAATCGACTAATGTCTTGTCTTCAACATAAGCTACGCGGGTTTGGTTCGTGTGTACGTTGATAAGAATCTCTGTGGCCATGACTAAAGGTACTATCATCAACTTTCTGTGTAAACTAGACCTAATCTTGATACTTGAAGCGTCCGAAGAAGTGTTGTGGCACAGATAGATCAACTTTTTAAAATTATGGTGGCACAAGGTGCCTCAGACTTGCATCTAAGCGCTGGCGCTCCCCCCTTTTTACGTCTGCATGGGGAGATGGTGAAAATCGAACACCCTGAGTTAAATAATGACGCTATACAAGGTTTAGTTTTTGAAATTCTCACTGAAAAACAACGTCGTCTTTTTGTTGAAAATTGGGAGCTTGATTGCTCTTATGCAGTAAATGGGCTGGGCCGTTTTCGCTGCAATATTTTCATGCACCGACGTGGGATGGGTGCGGTGTTTCGTGTTATCCCTGAAAAAGTTAAAACTATACAAGAGCTCGGTCTACCTCAAACGATTCAAAAATTAATTGAAGTCCCGCGTGGCTTGGTTCTTGTAACTGGCCCAACTGGGTCAGGTAAATCAACTACGCTAGCTTCTATGCTGCACACGATAAATATGACTGAACGACAGCATATTTTAACTGTTGAAGATCCCATTGAATTCGTGCACGAAAATCATAATTCTTTGTTTAATCAGCGCGAAGTTAGTAATCATACTAAATCTTTTGCTAACGCCTTAAAGGCCGCATTACGTGAAGACCCAGATACCATACTTGTAGGAGAAATGCGCGATCTCGAAACTATTGCTCTTGCCATTACTGCTGCTGAAACTGGTCACTTAGTCTTTGGTACTCTTCACACAAGTTCTGCTGCTAAAACCGTAGACCGTATAATAGATGCCTTTCCGCAAGAACAGCAGGCACAAATTCGCGTCATGCTTGCTGAGTCTTTACGTGGGGTGGTGTCTCAAACACTTTTTCCGCGAGCTGATAAACCTGGGCGCGTGGCCGCAATTGAAATTCTAGTTAACACCTTTGCTGTTGCCAATCTTATTCGTGAGGGCAAAACGTTTCAAATACCATCTGTCATGCAAACAAGCGCTGGTGACGGCATGATGACTTTTGAGCATCACGTTCGTCAGCTTTTTTCTGAGAATAAAATAACTAAAGAGGCTGCCGAAAACTTTATTGGTAAGCCTATTACAAAAGATCCAAACTTACACTCTCACGGGCGGCCAGCGGCGGTAACTCAGAGTGCCTCTATGAAGCCAATTCATAGTCCTTCTACGCCACCACTAAAAAACGATCCTAGTATTAAAATTCACTCTACCTCCGATGCGGCAAAGCCATCTGGCGATTCCTCAGCCCTGAAAAGCTTTATATTCGGCAACAAAAAAACTGGCTCATAAAGAGCACTGAAATTTTTACATATTATTCTATTTTGATACTCTATCACCAAAAATACCCATAGTTTTATTCTCAGCACAGTCTTCTACAACTGTATAAAGGGGTGGTTTATGAAGTTTTTACGTGATTTTTTCTTTGTTCTCTATTGTCTTATCTTTCTTTTTGGGTGTTCCAACACTGCAAATAATAAATTACAGGCTTCGCATCGGGTTACCGATTCATTTATAGTTGTAAAGTCGCAAGCTCATAACAACTTATATGTTTTACGAGATGCCGACTTAAAACCGTCTGAAAATCGTTATAAAATTCGTATTAATAAGGCGGCGCTAGATAAAGAATTTATTTGGCATGCTGAACTACTCGCACAGCTTGGTGTGCCAAAGTTTTCGGGACTAAAAAGTCGTATTGTTTTATTTAGGCAATATGAAAATTCTATATTTATGCTTGAATCTCCAGAGGGGCACTACGTAACTAAAGATTTTTCACAAACAATTGTGCTCACTCAATTTCCTATAACGAATGAAGATACGCAGTCTATTGAATTTGATTTTAACAAAGGCATGTCTGAGATTTTCACAGCCGCTGAATGGCGAGCAAGTGATCTTGGCGGAGAAAATTACCCCGGAATTACTGATTTTACTTCAACTCCAGTACGACACAGTTTTCTTGAGAAAGTTGAATTCACTGAACAGAATGAGCTTGTTATCTTTCAACATGCTGAATTAACAATCGCAAATTCTGATTTCAGACGACAAAATACACCAATATCTGTTCGGCATTACATAAGTCCTTATAAACCTAATACCGAGTACAAGCCGATCATTACCGCAAACTTTGATCGCATGGGTTTTTTCGAGATTGCTCCGCGACTTAGTGAGGGCAGCGTTACGAAAATATTTGCGACGCGCTTCGATCCTGCACAAAATAAATCTATAGTTTATGCAATTTCTGCAAATACTCCTGCCGAGTTTAAAGATGCAATTCGTGATGGGGTTTTATATTGGAATCGCGCTTTCGGATACGAGAAGATTACGGTTATTGATGCGCCCGCAGGAATAGCTGCCCCAGATTCAGGATACAATATTATTCAATGGGTACCCTGGGATGCGGCAGGGTTTGCATATGCCGATGCACAGACTGATCCTCGCACCGGAGAAATTCGGCATGCGCAAATATTTTTGACCAGCGCTTTCGCTTTTATTGGTAAAATGCGTGCGCGCCAGCTTATCAAGCAAATTGATTCTTTTAAAAAACCAGAAGCTTATTTAACAATAGCGGGCATACCCCACTCAACACTTTGTGATTTTGATGGTAGTGCGCCACTTCATAATTTACTAAGCAAACTTGTTGCTACAGATATTTCTGACGAGAAAATACTTGAAATATCGCGCGATTACGTGCGCGAAGTGGTTGCTCATGAGGTTGGCCATACGCTTGGGCTAAGACACAACTTTGCCGGTAGCTTTGGGGCCAATTTTGATATTTTTGAGCTAAAAGATATTTTTTCTGCATATTTAAAAAAGCTTGAGTTGCGTGAAAACATTCAATTCACAAGTTCAGTTATGGAGTATCTAGACTTTCAAGGCTCAGTAATGACTGGCCGGCTAATTACAAAACCAGAAACGAAATCTTTTACTTACGACAAAAAAGCAATTGATGTCTTATATAATGGCGCAGAACTGAACTCAAAAGAAACACCGCTTTTTTGCACCGACTCTCATAGTGGCAAATATATTGGCTGTACAGCATTCGATCAGGGCCACTCGCCGTTAGCCAACGTTATTTACAACGAGAAAAACCTCATTGAAACCATGCCACAAGATTTGATCGAGAAAATTATTGCGGCAAAGACACCGCCATTTGAATTACCCAGTCGCAAAATAGAAGAAATAATACTTCACCCTGATCTAGCCGCAAATGCAATTCTTTCTCCGCGCAAACTGGTGATTCAATTAATTGCTGACGAAGCCAAAGATCTTCGCATTCATCGTTTATTTGCAAAAATAGATTCTTTAAATAAAGATGTAGTAACTAAAAAAACTGTTGAAGCGACTGCTGCTGAAATATCGCGACTAGGTGGATTAGATGTTTTTTTAGCAGCACCATCGCCATCTCTTTATTTAAATTGGTCGGACGAGTTTAATGCTTTGATTGAATCACCGATATATCGAGAGGGTCTCGGATATAACGGCGAACGCTACCGTTTTACTGACGATGAAATTTCTCAGGCGAAAGATCTAGCTGCCGTTTATTTTGCAGAAGTGCAAAAGGCTTTGGCTATGGCAGATATCTCTTCATTAACAATTCAAATTGGAGCGCTCACTGATAGCCCAATATCAGATGAGCTCGCAAATATAATAGCTGCAAGAATGAATGAATATATCATGAGTGAAACTGGTGAGATATTACATGAACGCGTGGTTATTTCTGAAATAAAAAGCATTGTGCTAAACTTACCTTTTTATAAATACGATAAAGATGTTAGGTTAGCGGCTGCGAAAATGCTGGTTGGACGCGATAGCCTTGCGCCAGATTGGGGACTTGTTCAACATAACACCATGAAAAACCTTTTTATCAATAAAATAAAATCTCTTCTTATGAATAATGAAATCAATACTATTCGCGCAGATAAAAACTCGCGAAGTGTAGCAAAGTGGGTAATTGAAAATAAGGCTATAATCGCGACTTTAACCGCGCGAGATTAATAATATTATTTGGTGCTTTGGGGGGTCAAAACTCCCAGCGCCAGCTAATATTGGGTTGATATTGCTCTTCTGCAAATATTTTATTTTTTTTCTGACTGTTATCGTTTTGAGAGATGTCGTAAGCTTCGTACGGCCT
>MEPT01000020.1:25390-33971 GCA_001769925.1 Bdellovibrionales bacterium RBG_16_40_8 | reverse complement strand
GCCAATTATCCCGATAGCAAAACCGACGGCGATATTTGATAAATGGTCTTGTGGTCGACCATAAAAACTAAGCGTACTGAGCCCCATTATTGAACCCGATAACCCTGCAAAAACAATCATAGCAACTTGCTTGCGTGTACCTGTTAACTCAGCTCTTTCGCCAGCGGTTAGACCCTGGGATTGGGCATTGGCCGGTAAAGAAGGCATCATTAAAGCCGTTGCTATTACTATCGCTGTAATTGTCAAAATTATTTTTTTAAACACAGGGCTTCTCCATCTTCTCTAATCTCGAATTCTTTCATACTTTGCTCAGTAACGACAACCTGCACTTCAATAGAAGACACTTTTGCACTCGCCGGGCCACGCCTAAGAAGCTCCTTAAACTTTATTAATATTTCAGGTAAACCATGAGCCACAAGCTCAACACGCCCATCATGAAGATTTCTGACCCACCCCGTCACGCCTAGATGAATTGCACTATTTCTTGTGAAATACCGAAATCCCACCCCTTGAACGCGTCCGTAAACCAATAAATACTGGGTTGTTTTCATAATTTTATGATAGGTACAAGATTTAATCTCGTCATTATTAAGAAAAGGTTCTAAAAAGCGTAACGCATGGAGACTTATGGGTTTTATTCCGGCTGAACTAATTAAAAAGAAGAAAATTGGACTAGAACACTCTGCTGAAGAAATTAATTGGATAATTCGCTCCTATACTAATGGCGAGCTACCAGACTATCAAATGTCTGCTTGGGCAATGGCAGTATGGTTTAAAGGGATGACCCCTGCCGAAATTGCTACTTTCACCTCCGCAATGCGAGATTCTGGCAAAAAATTTGATTTCTCTCATCTGAAAAAACCTCGGGTTGATAAACACAGCTCTGGCGGAGTTGGCGATAAAACTTCTCTTATTATTGGACCAATTATGGCAGCCGCTGAAGTTTATGTACCCATGATTTCTGGGCGTGGACTTGGGCATACAGGCGGAACTCTAGATAAGCTTGAAAGTATCCCAGGTTTTCGCATCAATCTTTCGCGCAATGAATTTCAAAAATATGTTGAAGAAAATTATTTTGCACTAATGGGGCAAACCGAAGACATTTGCCCCGCAGATAAAAAATTCTATTCTTTGCGAGATGTAACTTCGACTGTTGATTCGCTCCCACTTATTTGCGGTAGTATAATGTCTAAAAAACTTGCTGAAGGCCTGACGGGTCTTGTGCTTGACATAAAATTTGGTTCTGGCGCTTTTATGAAAACAGTATCTGACGCCTTGTCTTTGGCGTCTCTACTAAAATCAACTGGTGAGCTAGCCGGCCTTAGCGTAACTACCCTAATCACTAATATGGAAGAGCCGCTTGGTCGATTTGCTGGTAATTCAGTAGAAGTTAAAGAGTGCTTAGATATTCTTGAGGGAAAATCATGCATTGAGCATAATATTGATTTTTATGAAAGCACGCGCCGACTAAGCTTAGAGCTATCTAGTCACATGTTATTACTTGCTGGTAAAGCCACAACTTATAATAGCGCTTATCAGTTAGCAGAAAAGCTTCTTACTTCAGGCGCCGCTCGTGAAGCATTTTCACAATTTGTTTATCGTCAGGGCCCAGGGGATCTTACAAAGCTACCAAGCGCTAGGTTTTCTCGCATTATTAAATCCACACGCGCTGGTTTTATACAAAAAATAAATACCGAAATTGTAGGGTTAACAGGCATAGAGCTTAGCGCCGGGCGCAAAACCGCCGCCGATACCATCGATTATTCTGCCGGGATTGAAACCCTTTGTCGTCTTGGGTTAGAGATTGTAGCCGAGCAACCTTTGTTTCGTATTTTTTCTAATGACGAGTCGGCCTTTGATAAAGCTGAACAAATGCTTCGCACTGCTATTATGATTGGCGACATACCTCCCAATGAAGACTTGCCATTAGTGGTTAAGGTGCTAACGTAATCTAACTATGGCAGAAGAATCGTTACTCGATCAACTTAAGGAGTCTGTTCAATATATCCGCAACATGAGCAAGATGCGCCCACGCGTTGGTATAACTCTCGGCTCTGGGCTTTCTGGCTTTGTAAAAGGCGTAAACGTTGAAACAATAATTCCGTACAAAGATATTCCGCATTTTTCTCCGTCGGCGGTTGATGGGCATCCCGGCAATATGATTCTTGGCCGCGTAGGTGAAACTCCTCTTGTCGTATTACAAGGGCGCGTTCATTACTATGAGGGTCACTCAATGGAGCGTGTAGTGTACCCTACCCGCGTTATAGCACAGCTCGGAATTGAAAAATTAATTTTGACCAACGCCGCCGGCGGCCTTGACCCAAACATGAAGCCAGGGGATTTGATGTTAATTAGTGATCACATAAATCTAATGGGCACAAATCCACTCATAGGGCCTAATATTTCAGCGCTTGGATTGCGTTTTCCTGACATGACCGCAGCTTATGATCGTGAACTTATTGAAATCGCTGCGACTATTTTACGGCGCAGAAAAATATGCCACTCAGTTGGCGTATATTGTGGCGTAACCGGCCCAACTTATGAAACTGCCGCCGAGGTTCGCTATCTACATATGATTGGCGGACACGCTGTAGGCATGTCTACCGTGCCTGAAAATATTGCTGCTAAACACATGGGTCTGCGCGTTTTAGGCGTTAGCTGCATTTCAAACTTAGCTACCGGCCTTTCTAACAATTCAATAACTCATGATGAGGTTAAAGAAACTGCTGCTCGTGTTGAAAAAGATTTTACAGATTTTCTTGTAGAACTTATTTCAGGTCTTTAACAAAAGTACAGCTGAGGTCTAGCTAGACTAACCGAAATCCCCCGCATTTCCGACATATTCTATGGGGGAGTATGAATACGCAGTCTCAGTTTATTTTTCTTATAATATTTGCACTATTTATTTCTGCATGTGGCCCTAAAGATCGAACCGATTCTATTGTGCCTTCAGAAACAATGACGTGTGCCGGTACTGCAATCACTTCAAAATACATTGTGCATTTTCACTCTGGCGCCTGGGACTATGTTGAAAATTCTGACAGAGAAAATTTTAAAGAAACCTACGTGCGCCCACAAATTAATGAAATTGATTTTATTGAGTATGATCAAAAAATATTTCTCGATAGTCCTCTAGGCAGTAGTGCAGATAACCAGATAGTATTCGCCCCTTCAAATGGAATAGACAATTGGGGAATACAAGTTATTAATGCGCCGGCCGCGTGGCAAAAGGGCCATCGTGGAAAAGGTGTTATGGTGGCAGTAATTGATACCGGCGTTGATTTCACACATTCACAACTTTCATCACGAATTGCCTATAACGAAGGTGAAGCCGGATCTAAGCAATTTAACGGCATTGACGATGATAACAATGGTTTTATTGACGATTATGCCGGATATAATTTTGCAGATAACAATTCTGACGTAAGTGACTTTGTCGGCCACGGGACACATGTGTCTGGAGTTATAGCTGCAAGTCATAACGACACAATATATAAATATGGCGACTACGTTCAGGGTATAGCCCCAGAGGCTAACATCTTACCTGTTAAGTTTTTAGGCGGACAAAATGGCAGCGGCACCTTAGCGGGAGCACTTAAAGGGATCGACTACGCTATTCAAAGGGGAGCTAGAGTTATTAATGCAAGCTGGGGCGGTAATGGTTGCTCTCAATCATTACGCCAAAAAGTTTCAGAAGCGCTTTCGAAAAATGTTCTTTTCATTACGGCCTCCGGCAACAGCGGAAATAATCTTGAACTGTACCCTGAATATCCCGCCGCCTTTAATTTACCATTGCAAATCACTGTCGGCTCAATAAGTTCTTCTCTCGAAATGGATTACTATTCTAACTATAGCCGCTCTTATGTACATATTTTTGCGCCCGGCAATAAGATTGTCAGCACAATGCCCAGTAACAATTATGCAAGCTTAAGTGGTACAAGTATGGCGGCACCGTTCGTTACAGCAGCAGCCGCCGTGCTACTAGGCGCAAAGTCCACTCTTTCTCTCGCGCAAGTTCGAAGGCTACTTTTTGGCTCAGCTATTATCGATCCAAATTACATTAACTATACACGCGGGAGGCTCAATCTCGGCCAATCCGTTGATGCACTGAGCCATATCGGCCCTTAAATAGTTACTTTTTGCCTTAAAAAACAACTCATTATAATCAATTGAGTTCTATGAAAATATGGATTTCTGACTTAAAGGATCATGTCGGTCAGGCGATAGAACTTAAAGGCTGGGCTTACCACCACCGCTCTTCTGGCAAAATCAAGTTTTTGGTTTTGCGTGACGGCACTGGTTACTGCCAATGTGTTTTCGTCAAAGCACAAATTGAAGAGGCCATATTTAATAACTTTGATCAAATCACCCAAGAATCTAGTGTAGCTGTTACGGGAGTGGTTCGTGCTGAACCTCGTAGCCCAGGAGGCTTTGAGCTAACGGCCGCATCATTTCAGATACTTCAGCGCGCAGAAAATTTTCCGATTTCGCCGAAAGAGCATGGGCCTGATTTTTTAATGAATAATCGACATCTCTGGATTCGCTCAAAACTTCAGCATGCTGTTTTGCGCGTTCGTGCTGAAATTATTGCTGCTGTTCGCGATTTTTTTGATGGTCGCGGTTTTACACTAACTGACGCCCCAATTTTTACTCCAAGTGCTTGTGAAGGAACTTCAACTTTATTTAAAACCAAGTACTTTGATGAAACTGCATTTCTTTCACAAAGCGGGCAACTATACATGGAGGCCACGGCTGCCGCCTTTGGTAAGGTATATTGCTTTGGCCCAACGTTTAGGGCAGAAAAGTCAAAAACTCGTAGACACCTCATTGAATTTTGGATGGTAGAGCCTGAAGTAGCATTTAATGATCTTTGGGACAATATGGAGTTAGCTGAGCAATTTGTAGAGTACATCGTTCAACGCACAATTACCAATCGCGCTGAAGAGCTAAAGGCTCTAGGCCGCAATATTGAACCAATGTTGAAAGTTAAAGCGCCCTTTCCGCGAGTTCATTATGACGAGGCCGCCATGATGATTAAAAAAGAAAATCCCGATTTTCTTATCGGCGATGATTTCGGTGCGCCTGATGAAACAATAATTAGCTCAAAATTTGATCGCCCGGTTTTCGTGCATCATTATCCTTCTGCTGTAAAGGCATTCTACATGAAGCAAGACGAGAAAGACCCCACGAAATGTTTAAGCTGCGATCTTTTGGCCCCCGAGGGTTATGGTGAAATTATAGGTGGCGGGCAACGTGAAGAAAGTCTTGAAAATCTTTTAACAAGAATTAAAGAACATAATTTGAATACTGCAGATTTTGAATGGTTTTTAGATTTACGCCGATATGGCAGTTTTCCTCACGCCGGTTTTGGCTTAGGCATTGAAAGAACTGTAGCCTGGGTGTGTGGTATTCAGCATGTTCGAGAAACAATTCCTTTTCCGCGCCTTTATGGGCGCAATTACCCCTAATGAGGTTTGGTTATGGCTGATCTTGAAAATGGCACAAAAACAGAATTTAAAATACGCGATCTAGAATCACGAAATCAATTGGCCTTTGAAGGCGCCGGTATCGATAGAGTTGAAAAACAAAAATCTGGTGGGCGCTTAACCGCGCGCGAGCGACTAGATGTGCTTTTAGATCCTGGTAGCTTTGTCGAGGTAGATCGCTTTGTAACTCACAATTGCCAAAATTTCGGCATGACAGATAAGCATATACCCGGAGACGGTGTTATCACCGGCTACGGCCGTATTAACGGAAAACTCGTTTACGTCTTCAGCCAAGATTTTACGGTTTATGGCGGTAGCATGTCGCGCACACAGGCCAATAAAATTTGTAAAATTCTTGATCTTGCGGTGAAAAACGGTGCCCCAGTTATAGGAATTAATGACTCTGGTGGCGCCAGAATTCAAGAAGGTGTTGAATCTCTTGGCGGTTACGCTGATATTTTCTTGCGAAACGTAATGGCCTCAGGAGTTATCCCGCAAATAAGTGCCATTATGGGCCCATGTGCCGGCGGCGCCGTTTATAGCCCAAGTCTTACTGATTTTATTTTTATGGTTAAAAATTCAAGCTATATGTTCGTAACTGGGCCTGAAGTTATTAAAACTGTTACCCACGAAGATGTGACAAAAGATGATTTAGGCGGAGCACTAACTCACAACACAAAATCTGGGGTAGCGCATTTTGCCGCAGACGATGACCGCCACTGTTTGCTTCTTATTCGCGAGCTATTAAATTTTTTGCCAAGCAACAATATAGACGATGCTCCACTGTTGCCCACAAAAGACCGCCCTGACAGAATAGATACTTCGCTTAATACATTTATACCTGACAATCCTAAAAAGCCCTACGACGTCTTAACTCTTATCACCGCTGTAGTTGATGAAGGTTACTTTCTTGAAGTGCAAAAACATTACGCTAAAAATGTAATCGTTGGCTTTGCACGATTTAATGGTCGTCCGGTTGGCATTGTGGCTAACCAACCTTCTGTTCTTGCAGGGTGTTTAAATATTTCAGCCTCAATTAAGGCCGCCCGATTTGTACGTTTTTGTGACGCTTTTAATATTCCACTAGTTACATTCGAAGATGTACCAGGATTTTTGCCTGGCACCGATCAAGAGTGGAACGGCATAATAACTCACGGAGCTAAACTGCTTTATGCATACGCAGAAGCTACCGTGCCTAAAATTACGGTCGTCACGCGCAAGGCCTATGGCGGCGCGTATTGTGTGATGTCATCAAAGCATTTGCGCGGCGATGTAAACCTAGCGTATCCGACGGCAGAAATTGCCGTCATGGGGGCTGAGGGTGCAGTAAATATTATTTTTCGAAGCGAAATTAAGAAATCAAAACAACCAGAGGCAGAAAGACAAAGACTGATTAAAGAATATGAAGCACAGTTTAATAACCCATACGTTGCTGCTGAACTTGGTTATATTGATGAAGTTATTGAGCCGGCTTATACACGAAAACGCATTATTGATTCGCTTGAGATGTTAAAAAATAAATGTGACACCAATCCGACGAAAAAACACGGCAATATTCCTTTATAAGGGGCTATATGTTTAAAAAAATCTTAATTGCCAATCGCGGTGAAATTGCTGTTCGCGTAATACGCGCTTGTCGTACCATGGGCATTCAATCGATTGCTGTTTTCAGTGATGCCGATCGCAACAGTCTTCATGTCATGCTTGCTGACGAGGCCTTTAACATCGGGCCCGCACCCAGCCGCGATTCTTATTTAAATATCGAAAAAATTATTGAAGTTGCTAAAAAGGCCAATGCAGAAGCTGTGCACCCAGGTTATGGTTTTTTAAGTGAATCTCCCATGTTTGCTGAAGCTCTTGAAAATGCCGGCATTACATTTATTGGCCCTACTGTAAAAAATATTCGTGATATGGGAGACAAACTCGCCTCTCGTGATTTGATGAAGGCTGCCGATGTACCTATTGTGCCGGGTACTCCTTGCGCAGTAAAAACAACTGAAGAGGCAGAAAAATGGGCGCAAGAAATAGGATACCCGGTAATTCTTAAGGCTTCTGCCGGTGGCGGCGGCAAGGGAATTCGCGTTGTTTATGAAAAAAAAGAGCTCGCGAGTGCGTTTCGCTCTTGCCAGTCTGAGGGAAAAAATTATTTTAATGATGATCGCATATTTATGGAGCGCTTCATACAAAACCCAAAGCATATAGAAATTCAAGTTTTCGGCGACAAACACGGCAATGTTTGTCACTTATTTGAACGTGAATGTTCTGTACAAAGACGCCATCAAAAATTGATTGAAGAATCTCCGTCAATTTCTGTTCCACAAAATGTGCGCTTGCAAATGGGTCAGGTTGCTTTGAAAGCAGCGAAATCTCTTAAATATCTAGGTGCTGGCACAATAGAATTTATTTTTGATAATTCTACTAAAGAATTCTTTTTTATGGAGATGAATACACGACTTCAAGTCGAGCACCCAGTCACAGAAATGGTGACCGGCCTAGATTTGGTGCAAGAACAAATTAATGTTGCGGCCGGCAAGCCTCTATCATTTAAGCAAGAAGATATCGTTCAGCGCGGACATGCTATAGAGTTGCGTATATGCGCAGAAGACCCTGTGACCTTTAATCCAGCACCAGGTAAAATTCGTCGCTGCCGAACGCCACAAGGCCCTTTTGTTCGCGTTGATGGATATGCTTACCCTGGGTACGAAGTGCCTATTCACTATGACCCAATGATTGCAAAGTTAATTAGTTGGGGGCCAACGCGCGCGCAAGCGATTAAACGACTGCAGCGAGCACTAGCTGAATTTATGTTAACTGGGGTAAAAAGTAATATTGTTCTACATAAAAATATTTTAGCACACCCAACCTTTCTTGATGGTTCATACACAACACAATTTATCGATAATGAAATCGTTGGTAAAAAACAAAAGCTTTTTATGTTTGTTGACGAAGAAGTTTTTCTTATTACAGCAGCACTTGAGGCTTATCGAGATGCTAAAGAACGTGATGTTTCACAGTTGAATATTGCCAGCCGCTGGAAAAATTTAGGGCGTAAAAAGCAGATGAGGAACTAAATGTATTTTCATGCTGAATCAAAC
>MEPT01000020.1:23217-25340 GCA_001769925.1 Bdellovibrionales bacterium RBG_16_40_8 | reverse complement strand
CTCTGTTAAAGCCCCTGATAGCGACTGGGTTAATTATGCCTTTTCAAAAACCGATTATCAGTACATGGATGAAACCATCAGCTTTCTATTCAAAGATCGTTCTTACTTACTTGATGTAACTTCTAACGGTATCGACTATACCGTGTTCACCCGCGGCGCTTTTAGATCAGTTAAAATATATAATGAAGAGAAAATTTTGCATGAAAGTTTAAAAGGTGGGGCTGCACTTGGTGACTCGGGTAATCTTATCTCCGAAATGCCCGGCAAAATTGTAAATGTTTTTGTTAAAAGCGGGCAAGAAGTTAAAACAGGCGAACCTCTGCTTATTATGGAAGCCATGAAAATGGAGAATGAAATGCGCGCCCCGCATGACGTTAAAATTAAAAACGTTCATGTTGTCCCTGGCGACACCGTTGACACAAATGTTTTACTGATTAGTTTTGAAAAATGATGGGTAAAGATAAGTTTTTTAATTCTAGCCATATTGAGCTTAGCCCTTATTACGAAAATCAGACACATTCTGCTCTTGGCAGGCCGGGCCACTTTCCGTTTACACGTGGTGCACAAGAAACCATGTATCGCGGTCAATTCTGGACAATGCGCCAATACGCTGGCTTTGGCTCTGCAAAAGAAAGTAATCGCCGTTATCGTATACTTCTCGAAAAGGGCACAACCGGTCTTAGTGTCGCCTTCGATTTGCCAACTCAGATGGGTTATGATTCAGATCATGTAATGGCAACTGGTGAGGTTGGTAAAGCCGGGGTAGCTATCTCTTCTCTTGAAGATATGGAGATTCTTTTTGATAAGCTCCCTCTTGAGAAAATTTCTACATCAATGACCATAAACTCGACCGCCGGCATTTTACTCGCACTTTATATTGCGGTAGCAAAGAAGCGTAATATTTCACTAAAGAATTTACGCGGTACTGTACAAAACGATTTATTAAAAGAGTATATTGCGCGCGGCACATATATTTATCCGCCAAAACCCAGCCTTCGTATTATTACTGATATTTTTTCTTATTGTCAGAAAGAAACTCCTAACTGGAACACGATTAGCATCTCTGGTTACCATATTCGTGAAGCCGGTGCGACTGCTGTACAAGAACTTTCGTTTACGCTTGCAAACGCCATTACTTATGTTGAAGCGGCGCTAACCCGTGGTCTTAATATTGATGAATTTGGGCAACGACTAAGTTTTTTCTTTAACGTGCATAATAACTTTTTTGAAGAAATCGCCAAATTTCGTGCTGCTCGTCGTATGTGGGCTAATATTATGAAAGATCGTTTTCATGCCAAAAGTGAAAAAGCGCAGAAGTTGCGTTTTCACACACAAACAGCCGGCGTTACTTTGACGGCACAACAACCAGAAAACAACATTTGTCGTGTTACCCTGCAGGCTCTTGCTGCAGTTTTAGGCGGCACTCAAAGCCTACATACAAATTCTATGGATGAAGCTCTTGGCCTGCCAACTGAAAAGGCCGCAACCATTGCGCTTCGTACTCAACAAATAATTGCTCACGAATCAGGCGTTACAGATGTGATTGATCCACTTGGTGGGTCGTATTACATCGAATCCCTTACAGATGAAATAGAGCGTTTAGCATTTGCTTATATCGAGCGCATCGAGTCTCTAGGGGGCGTCATTAAATGTATTGAATCAGGTTGGTTACAAGGCGAAATTCACAATTCCGCCTATCAGTATCAAAAAAATGTCGAAGAAAAAAAAGAAATTATTGTTGGGGTTAACGATTTTATTGAAGAAAGCCTAGGCAACACTGAAACCCTTAAAGTGTCAGAAGAAATAGTACGCGATCAAGTTACTCGACTTAAAGATTTCAAAGCGCGTCGCGATGTCGCCAAATTACGTCAAGCCCTTGTCGCTCTCGAGACAGCAGCCAAATCAACTGATAACCTAATGCCATTTTTTATTTCTGCAGTTGAAAATCATGCCACTCTCGGCGAAATTAGCGATGTTTTACGAAAAGTATTCGGTCAATTTAAAGAGGGCGTGAAGGCTTAGCTGCGGGCGCACCACAATTGGGAAGGTAAAATTCATAGTGGCTATAACCGGCTCGGCTTCTTCTGGGTTTTCATTGAGAAACAAGCGCGCATACCATCCGG
>MEPT01000020.1:21703-23185 GCA_001769925.1 Bdellovibrionales bacterium RBG_16_40_8 | reverse complement strand
TCCTGTGCGTTGCAGACAAGTCCTTATCGCGTAGCTCTAAATGTGAAGCCCAATCCTTGATTCTGCAATTTAAGAAATTAGTGGTTTCTCCGCGACTTCGCCTCTGTCCATGACCAAACCTCATGATGGTTTTTTAAAACCCATCCATAAGTCCAATTGAACACGTTGGAGCCTATTAGATGCTACCGAGTCAGTTCAAAAATCCGTCGAACAATATCGAGACCTAGCAAAACTAGACCTAATACTGCTTTCAAAATTTTTAGCAAATTCCGAACAAAGACTAACGTTTTTTTGTTCATCATTTACCTCCCCATGTAAACACATGAGGCTGGTCTCGAAGAGCAAGTCGCGGGAAACCGAGACTTGCTCTTTGCATTTTTAGGGCCTTGCTCGCGACGCATTTAATTTCGCATAACAGAAAATTGATCCGAGAGAGTGACCAGATATTATGCCAGTTAGCTTAGCTAGTCGATTACCCCCCGGGTTCATGAACACAAAAATTAGAGCTGCGGCGAGAAATTATGATGTCGACGCTTGTTTGCGACCCAGCCAGCGCACAACCCAGATTGATACCTCGTAAAGAAATATGAGCGGGCCGAGCATCGAAAGCATGCTGATCGCATCGGGTGGGGTGATCACCGCCGCGAGCACGGCCATAATCATAATGGCCATGCGTCGTTTAGTTCGCAAAAACTGATCATCAATCAGCCCCAGCATGGCGAGAACCACCAAAATCAGCGGCATTTCAAACGCAGCTCCAAACATCAAGGTTGTTGTAATAAAAAAACCCAAATACTCACTAATGGTTATCATTGGCTTGTCGATCTGCCCGCCAAATGTAAGTAAATATTTGAAAGCCATCGGATAAACAATTTTATAAACGAATAAGACCCCAAGCAAAAACAAGATGGTGCCAAAAAAAATAAATGTTACTCCCGCCTTTTTTTCATTTTTGTAAAGCCCAGGCGCGATAAAAAGCCATAACTGATATAGCCAAAACGGGCTCGTCACTATTGTTCCGGCCAAAAAGCTAACCTTTAAGTGCGCCATAAATTTGTCGATTGGTGCGGTAAATACAAGCCCGCCACTATCTCCCAAATATGGCACTATCGGGGCACGAATCAGATCAAATATTTTATCACTAAAATAAATACTAATGCAAAATCCGACAAATATTATTAAGAGCGTTCGAATAATACATTTCTTTAAATCTATTAAGTGCTCTACAAGCGACTGCTCACCCGTTTGATTCATTGCCTGATCCATCGTCTAATCCATCGGTTTTTTTTTCTACCTCTGCCTTCATGTCTTCTAATTTTTTATGCGCTACATTTTTCAGATCATCTATAGGGCTAAAAATTTCATCTTTCGCGCGCTTCAGCTCATTTAATGTTTTTGCTACTTTGCGAGCTAGGTCAGGCAGCTGCTCTGGGCCTACTACAAGTAGACCAATAATACCTAGGATAACTAATTCAGAAAAGC
>MEPT01000020.1:21385-21669 GCA_001769925.1 Bdellovibrionales bacterium RBG_16_40_8 | reverse complement strand
GAAGTCCCTTCTCTATAAGTTGTTCACGTGCTAGCTCAGATCCTGTCGCCACATATCTTTCATAAAGGCGAAGAAGGTCTTGATTTGACTGCACAAGAGTGTTCTGACTTATATAAGTGAGAAGATCAACATAATCTAAAAAACGCTGCGAAAATTCTTTATAAACCTGTGCCGGGGTTTTTTCAGGCGTTTCATTAGCTAAATTACCATAGGCCGTGCCGCCCATGCCGGCATAATAATCAATATCAACTGTTTTATGCCTGAGTGAGTCGCCAAAAAAACCA
>MEPT01000020.1:18353-21348 GCA_001769925.1 Bdellovibrionales bacterium RBG_16_40_8 | reverse complement strand
GATCAAGTCGCACTGCTTTTTCTGCCTGATTCGCTTTTAAACATGTTTCAGCCAGTGTTGTACCTAAATTCATATTGTTTGCTGCAAGATTTGACTCTAATAAATCAACTAAATATTTAGTAACATATGGTGTTGTATTAAACTTAAGTTTTTCTAACGCGCCCATTACTGTTTCTGTGAAATAAACTTCCGTAGACACCGTTATGTTAACTTTTTTCGTTTTAGTTTCTTGACTCATTCTTATTTTATTTTACCGCTTTTTACATAAAAATGCGAAAAAGTGATTTTATGCTCTACGAAAGGCCACGTTAGTGTATCAAAACGAGACAAAATGCCATTATTTGCCGACATTTCTCTTGCCTACTACTGATAGTACGTGCGGTTGAGAAAAAAGCTTCTCTGCCAATGACCTAATTTGGCTGGGAGTAACTGCACTTAATTTTTCTTGAAATTTTTCGTACTCATTAAATTTTCTCCCGTAAAGTTCATCAAAAAGCATGAGATCTGCTATTTGACCGGTTCTTTGTAGGCCGATGTCATGACGGCCAAGAAGGTAACGCTTAGATCTCTGCATCTCGGCTTCTGAGACAAGTTTTTCTGTAAGCTTGTGTAATTCTGACCTCATCATTTGCACCGCTTTTTCGCTCTTCTCTGGAGAGCAGCCAATATATACCCCGAAATAACCGGGCTCTATACCGTCCATACGTAAAGGGGCCACCGTATAAGCTAATGACTCTTTGTCGCGTAGCTCAACAAAAAGACGCCCCCCCTGACCTGATAAAATAGACTGCATAACATCTAGCACGTATCGATCTTCATCTTGAAAAGTAAGGCCTCTGAACGCAATAGCGATATGAGTTTGCGCCTTATCAAGCTCTAAAAAGGTGTTAATACTTTCTTTAAGTGGCTGCATACTTAATTTATCTGGCACAGACGAAGTTTTATTCATCTGCATTGTTACGTTAAGAAGTTCCTTCTCTAAGGCCTTTATATTAATGTCGCCAACTAATGAAATTACCATATTAGAAACACTAACTACCTTCTCTAGATGTTCTTTTATTTGTTTGCTAAATAATTTTGCAATTGATGCTTCATTACCTAAAACATCGCGCGCATATGGGTGCTCTAGAAATAACTCTTTTGTTAAATTTAAAATACATTTTTGCGCCGGCTTATCATTACGTGTTTTTAAATATTCGAGCATCAACTGTTTTTCTCGAGATACTATTTTTTCGACAATCTCTGATCTTAACAAAACATCATTAGTAATCTTTAGCGTTTCAGAAAAATTCGGCTCAAGTGCTGTCATTGAAATACCTAAACTATTTCGCCCACCAAAGGCCCCTAAATAAGAAGCCATACTTTCAATTTTATTATTCAAATCAATTTCACTCAACCCCTTTGTACTGGTTGCCCACACACGCGAAACTAATTCATTGAGTCCTAAATAATTTTTGTCTTCTCCGCGCAATCCGCCAAGAAAACCATAACGAACACTTACCACGGGTGCGCCTTTTATCTTCTTAAATAGAACGCGTACCCCTGATGACAATGTCAATTGGTTAGCCGGTGCTGATTTTTCTTGACCTGATTTTTTCCAACGTAATCCCGGTCGATCGACTTTGCTCGGAATAGTCGTAATTTTCGTTTTTATTTTTCCCGTATGCTTGCGAAATGTTTTCTCCCACCTATTTAATGTCTCTTGCGCCTCTATTACATCGCCGCTCGTCATATATGTGGCGCTAAGCGTAGCTGGTCGCAAATATTTCTTAGCAATCGTCACAAGATCTTTAGGTCGTACCGACTCCATTTTTTTTAGTATTTTATCAAATGCCTTATAATCGTTGTATAGAAATTCAAAATGGCCGTAGAGTCCGGCAAGACCGTCAACTGTCTCCATTGAATAAAATCGTTCGCTCTCGAGAAGTCGCACTGCCTTTTCTAATTCTTGATAGGTTGGGCCATTCTCTAAAAATTGTTGTACTTCATCTTGAATATATTTGAGCGTCTCAGAAAGTTTTGCATGGTTTAGCCCGGCAGAAATGGCAAAAAAACCCGATTCTTTCGGAGTAAAAAGACCTGATCCAATCGAATTAACTAAATGCCTTTCATTTTTTATATGTCTAACAAGACGTGAGCTTTCTCCTTGCCCTATAATTGCAGCAATTAATGTAAGCGCAATAATATCTTTATGGTTTGCCTTTGGCACTGGCCATGAAAGATACAAAAAGCTCTCAGCAAACGGCGCGCCTTTAACAACAACAATGGGCTTGTTTTTTTTTGGTTCAACGCTACGTTTTACAGTGACAAGCTTTAGCCTTTGCATTTGTCCAAAGTAACGCGCTATTTTCTTCTTCATCTGGCCCGATTTAAAATCACCGACGACTACTAAATTCATATTTTGCGGCAAATATCTCTGCTGGTAATATTTAACAATTTCTTCGCGCGAAACGCGTCTTA
This sequence comes from Bdellovibrionales bacterium RBG_16_40_8, assembly GCA_001769925.1. Lineage (GTDB taxonomy): Bacteria > Bdellovibrionota > Bdellovibrionia > Bdellovibrionales > UBA1609 > RBG-16-40-8. The sequence continues at coordinate 18,888 of MEPT01000020.1, read as the reverse complement.
TGTTGTCGTCATAACCAATAACAGGCACTCCATATGGATGTTTTTTATACATAGTTTTAAATAACAACCGGCTTGCCTGCTGTTGTGGGCTATCATGAGAACGTTTTATTTCTTCGATAACAACTTCGCGCTCGTTATCTATTTCTTTCTTGTCAAATTTAGGTCGACCCATCATTTCGCTGATAATCTCGAGACCCGTATCTGTAAATGCCTTCGAGAGGGTTACATGAAATACCGTTTGATCGAAAGTAGTGTAGGCATTGATTTCTCCTCCGGCACTTTCAATTGTATTAGCCATTTCGCCAACGCCATATTTTTCTGACCCCTTAAAAACTAAATGTTCTATAAAATGGCTAATTCCCTCTAAGCCTTTTTTTTCATCGGCAGAACCTGTTTTGACCCACATTTGTACTGTGACCACAGGCGACTTATCGCTTTCAACAAGTAATATGCTCATGCCATTTTTTAATTGATATTTTTCAATCATTGGTTAAATACCTTTCATGCCCTTCGGTCTTTACTTTCATATTCCTCA
>MEPT01000020.1:18022-18272 GCA_001769925.1 Bdellovibrionales bacterium RBG_16_40_8 | reverse complement strand
TCTATTGTGCGAAATACGCTCACGCGCCCCTTTTATTGCAGAAAAATCTATAAGTTCTGTATATTACGGTGGCGGAACTCCTAGTCTTCTGCCTGCTAAAAACATCTTAGCCATACAACAAGAAATTGCCAACGTTGGCTTTGTGCTTCGACCAGATGCAGAGGTTACTATCGAAATTAACCCTGGTACAATTGACTCTGAAAAGCTTGACCTTTATCTAGCTGCGGGGATCAATCGTTTTAGCCTTGGC
>MEPT01000020.1:12118-18005 GCA_001769925.1 Bdellovibrionales bacterium RBG_16_40_8 | reverse complement strand
ATAATTTTTTAACCGCCTGCGCCCGCGAGCATACTGCCCAAGATTCACTACAAACGCTACAACTACTAGATAATAGGGGCCTTAATTTTTCTTTTGATCTGCTGTTTGGCCTGCCAGATCAAACTTTTATAGATTTGCAAGACGATCTAGAAATTTTGAAAAAATTTTCGCCTCCTCACGTAAGTCTTTATAATCTTACCGTGCCCAACCAGCATAAGATGAATTCTCGCCGTGCTTCAGACGCTCAACAAGCCGAAATGTTTTTAATAATTGAGAAGTATTTGTCATCCTATGGGCTTTTTCGCTACGAAATTTCAAATTTTGCAAAACCAGGATTTGAGTCTCGACATAATAAGCTTTACTGGTCTGATTGCGGCTATTGGGGACTCGGCGTAAGCGCCCACTCTTATTTGCCTGCGCGGGGTTCGTGGGGCACTAGGTTCTGGAATCCATACACAATAAAAGAATATGCCAAGCAGGCCAAATTTCTGAAGTCGCCGTTTTTTGACTCACTGCCAGATAAACAGCTGGAGTGTCTTACTGCATATGAGGCTCTGACCGATTATTGTCATACCCAGCTACGCACAAGTTATGGCTTGTCGTTTGCTGCCCTAAAAAAGAAATTTGGCGTAGACTTTTATAAAAAATTTATTTTACGCGCCGAGACTCTAATTTCTTCTGGTCTTCTTAATAAAACAACTAACGGGGTATGCCTCTCAAAACTAGGTCAGCAACTCGCCAATAAAGTGTTTCTCGAGTTCACTTTTATTTGTTAGTATTTCGTTTTTGGAGGAACCTATTTTGACTGAAAATGATGACCCTATCGCGCCAGAAGAAGTTGATAAAATATCTGAGCTTTCTGCGGATCTTGAGAAAGCTAAAAATGACTATCTATATCTACGTGCTGATTTTGACAATTACCGCAAATCAGTAATTCGCGAGCGCTCTGAACTAATAAAATATGGGGCAGAACATGTTTTTCGCGAACTTTTAGAAGTTTTAGATAATTTTGAGCGCGCACAACTGGTCGAACTGACACCTGAAACAATTTCTCTCTATAAAGAAGGTATTGATCTTACAGCTATAGAGTTAAAAAAAATGTTAGAAAAATTTGGCGTTAAAGAAATTGATTGCATTAGTGAGCACTTCGACCCCAGCGTTCACGAAGCTCTTGGTAGCGAAGAGACCGACAGCCTGGCACCTGGATATATTATTCGCGCTTTTAAGCGTGGCTATAAACTTTATGATAAAATTATTCGCCCAGCACAAGTTATTGTGGCTAAAGACCCTCAAAAATCGTAAATGGTGACTTATGCCCAAAAAAGATTTTTATACAACATTAGGCATAAATCGTAATGCCACCCCTGAAGAAATTAAAAAAGCCTATCGAAAACTCGCAATGCAATATCATCCTGATAAAAATCCAGACAATAAAGCAGCTGAAGAAAATTTTAAAAATGTAAGTGAAGCTTACGAAACGCTGTCTGACATACAGAAACGTCAAGCCTATGATCAATTTGGCCATGCTGGGCCTACCCCGACACACCAGGGTTATTATACTGGTCCAAATTTTGAAGATTTTGACATGGATACTTTCTCTAGCCATCGTACTTATACTACTGAGTCAGCCTATGACCTATTTAATGATCTCTTCGGTGATATTTTGAGTCAACAACGTGGTCGCCGTGGGCCACTAAAAACTCGTGGATCTGACCTTCGATACAATCTTACAATCACCTTTGAAGAGGCCGCCAGAGGGTGCGAAAAATCTGTTAAATTTATTCGTAGACGCGGTAATAAAGATGACTCGGCAAATCTATTAATTACCGTTCCTGCTGGAGTAAATAGTGGTCAAAGACTTAAGCTTAAGGGCGAGGGCGATTCTGGCACACATGGTGGGGAAAACGGAGATCTTTACGTTATCGTAAATATATCTGAGCATTCTCTTTTTAGACGGCAGGGGCAAGATGTTATTATGGATCTACCGATTTCTTTTGTCGATGCCATAACTGGTACTGAACTTGAGGTCCCGACTCTTACTGGTCGCGCAAGTTTGCGTGTGCCACCAAATACACATCCCGGACAGGTTTTTCGCCTACGTGGTAAGGGGTTTCCGAATTTAAATATTAAATCAAATGGCGATATGCTTTTACGCGTAGTTATAGATATACCGACCGGCCTTACAAAAGATCAACTCGAAGCAGTGAGAAAACTTGCCCCACTAGGAGATTCGGCTCCTCTTGTAACGGCGTTTAAGGATTCTGTTCGCAAACTCTTCGAAGGGCGGAAAAATTGAGAATTATTCCTCTTATATTTATGTTTTCTTTTCTAACAAGCTGCGCGCTTGTACAAAAAAAAGAACCCCTGCCGGCCTCTGCCAGTATTAAAAATGAATTAAGCAAAATAGAAATTGATATCTCTACAGGAGCTTACAAAAAAGCCATTAAAAGGCTCGAAAAAATAATAGAGGTTTCTACGCAGACTGATGCAGGCGATGACGCTTATATTATGCTAGGGTTAGTACAATTTAGGCTCGGGGACTATAATTCTTCTTATAAGTCTTATATCTCGGTAATTAATTCAGAATATTCTTCCCCTAGAGAAGTTGATGCTATCCTAGGTGCAGGGAACGCCCTTTATAAGCTTGGCCGCTACGATGAAGCTTTAAGCTTAACCCTTCGCGCGCTTAAATATTCTTCTTTAACCATGGCTACAAAAATTGAAATTTATACTCTTCGCTACAACATACAAATACAACTTGGTGATCGCCTAGACGCTCTACGTTCGCTTGTTTTTCTTGCGCAAAACATCGCAGACAAAGTCAAGCAAGAGCGATATCGAATAAAATCTATTGAATTTGTTGATTCACGTTTGCATGAAGACGAATTAAAAACTGTTGCTAATGATTCATCATTTGGATATTTACGCGGGCCCTCTCTATATCGCGTTGGTAACGCCGCCTTTGAGCAACGAGACTATAGTCGCGCAGAAGATTATTTTCTTGATGTAATTTCACTCCTGCCAAATAGTGATCTTGCAATTAATGCTCAAACATATATTGAGCAAATTGAGGCGCGCCGGCGCGTATCTCCGTTTACTATTGGCGTTGTACTGCCGCTATCTGGTAAGCATGCCTCCATCGCGCAGAAAACCCTACGCGGGCTACAGATGGGTCTTGGCATTAATGATCGTGTTCCGTCTGAATTTAAACTCGCCGTAATTGATAGTGAAGCAAATACTGATACCGCAAGAAGGGCCGTAGAACGCCTTGTTGTAGAAGACGGCGCAATAGCAATAGTCGGCGATATTCTATCGAAAACAGCAGAAGCCGTAGCCAAAAAAGCAGATGAACTAGGCGTGCCTATTATTGGTTTATCACAAAAATCTGGGCTGACTTTAATAGGAGAAAATGTTTTTCGTAACGCTCTCACTAGTGAAACAATTGTAAAAGCCTTGGTGCAAGATGCCATGGAAAATTATGGCTTACGTAGATTCGCTATTTTATATCCCAATGATGCTTATGGGGTCGAGTATACAAATTTATTTTGGGATGAAGTATTAACACGCGGAGGGCAGATCACTGCAGCACAAACATACTCTACTTCTGAAAAGGATTTCAGCGGGCCAGTATCTAGATTAATAGGTACGTATTATGTTGAAGATCGGGCCGACGAATACACGACTATCGTTCGCAATTGGTTTAGTCAGCAAAAAGTTATAACTTCTCGGGTGACTCCGCCTTCAGATTTACTTGGACCTATCATTGATTTTGAAGCTATTTTTATACCTGACGCTATTAAACCTTTAGGACAAATTGCTTCAATGCTTGTCTATAACGACGTTAAAAATATTCGCCTACTTGGCACTAATTTATGGAACAGTAGTTCTCTTATCGAAAGGGGCACTGCTTTAGTTGAAGGATCTCTTTTTGTAGACGAAAAAAGCTCTACAGAGAATTTACTACAGCGCACTCAATTTTTTCGCGATTATAAATCTATTTTTGGTGAAGAGCCCTCTCTTTTTGAGGCTCAGTCCTATGATATTGGACTGATTTTACGAGCTCTTATTCAACGAGACGGTGCTCGTTCTCGAACGGCTTTGCGTGAGGGTCTTTTAAAAACCCATAACTTTCGCGGTACTGTTGGAGAAATAAATATGACTGAATCACGTGAATTTTCACGCCCTCTGTCTATATTAACAGTACATGGGGGCAAGATAGAACTCGCTCGCCCGCCCATAAAATCATCTACTAATTAACCGCATACACGATTGTTTATGTCTAATTGTTCAACTCGGCTGGGCCTATAACAGCCATAACGGGGGATCTTATGAAATCTATTTCAGAAAGCACCATTACTGTATGCAAAGAACAATTGCTGCGCATAAAAGCTAACTTATTAAATAGAATGCGTGAAAACCATAGCGATTACCACTCACATGATCGTGGAGGCGATGAGGCAGACCTTGCTGCAAATGTTTTGGCCGAGGGAACTTTTTTAACTGTTCAAGAAAGATTGCGTGCTCAACTTCTTGAGGTCGAGGTTGCCCTAGCCAAAATTGAACGCGGGATTTACGGCATTTGTGAAGAAACTGAAGAGCCTATTGAAACTGAGCGCTTACTGGCTATACCTTGGACAAGACTAAGCGTTGAAGGGGCAGAAATTCATGAAGATCTGTCTAAACGTTACGCAAAATAGGACTTCACTCTAGCAATTCAGACCTGACTAACTTCTTGTGTCTAATAAAACTCATCATTTATTTGACGCCACATGTGTAAAAACATTAGTCATTACAAGAAATTCTGCCCACGTGACTACTAAAATTATTTTAAAGCATTTTTGCCTTCATACCGAAAAGATTAATAAGTAAGTAGTGGAGGCTTCATGAAGTTTGATGACAAGGTTATAGATATACCTGAGACATTACCGATGTTACCTGTCAGAGATATCGTAGTTTTTCCGTACATGATTTTACCCTTATATGTTGGTCGCGAAAGCTCAATTCGCGCCGTAGAAGAAGCGCTAGCTAAAAATCGCTTGATTTTTTTAGCCTCGCAAAAAGATATTTCTGAAGAAAATCCAAAAGACTCTACCATTTTTCAAGTAGGCACGATCGCAATGATTATGCGAATGCGCAAACTGCCAGATGGGCGCGTAAAAGTTCTTATTCAGGGTATTTCGAAAGGTAAAATTCTTTCTTATCAAAAATCTGATCCTTGTTTTGAAGTTCGTTGCGAAAAAATACCAGACGCTCCTGCCCCTGGTAACCCTATTGAATTTGAAGCAATGATTAGAACAGCTAAAGAGCATCTTGAAAAAATTATTGCTTTAGGTCGCATGCTTTCACCAGATATTTTGCTTGTTTTAGATGATGTAAATGATCCTGGCAGAATGGCCGATTTAATTGCCTCAAATCTTGGGTTAAAAGTTGCTTCAGGGCAAAAGGTACTAGAAACCTATGATCCTAAAAAGCGTCTGCAGTTAGTCAATGACTTACTCGCAAACGAACTTGAAGTTTTGCAAATGCAAACTAAAATTCGCAATCAGGCTAAAGACGAAATGTCAAAAAGTCAGCGCGAATACTTTCTACGTGAACAAATGCGAGCAATTAAAAATGAACTTGGCGATGTAGATTCTCGCTCTGAAGATGCCGAAGAGCTTCGTGAAAAAATTAAAGGCTGCGGCATGCCAGATAACGTTCAGACAGAGGCCATTAAACAGCTTTCTCGTCTTGAGCGTATGCACCCAGATGCAAGTGAAGCTTCTATGGTAAGAACTTACTTAGACTGGCTAATTGATTTACCTTGGAACAAACATTCACAAGATATATTAGACATAAATAGTGCGAGAAAAATTCTAGATGAAGATCACTACGACCTACACAAAGT
>MEPT01000020.1:2825-12094 GCA_001769925.1 Bdellovibrionales bacterium RBG_16_40_8 | reverse complement strand
CTCAAAGAAAAAGATTTACGCGGCCCTATTCTTTGCTTCACTGGCCCCCCCGGGGTTGGCAAAACGTCTCTTGGGCGCAGCATTGCTCGGGCTATGGGACGAGAATATCACCGCCTGTCTCTAGGTGGCGTAAAAGATGAGGCCGAAATTCGTGGCCACAGACGCACCTATGTTGGCGCTATGCCTGGTAAAATAATTCAAGCTCTAAAAACCGTAAAAACCAATAATCCGGTTATTGTTCTTGATGAAATTGATAAACTTGGTTCTGACTTTCGTGGTGACCCAAGTGCTGCAATGCTTGAGGTACTTGATCCTGAACAGAATTTTGCCTTCAGAGATAATTACCTAAACGTTGATTTTGACCTAAGCAATGCTTTATTTATCGCAACTGCAAACGTAATAGAAAATATACCCGCAGCATTACGCGACAGAATGGAGTTGATTAGCATTTCTGGATATACAGAAAATGACAAACTAATTATTACTCGACATCACATAATTGAAAAACAAATTAAGCAAAACGGTATTACTTCTAACAATATAGAATTTACCGATGCTGGTTTGAAGGTTTTGATTTCTGGATATACGCGTGAGGCTGGCGTACGAAATCTCGAACGTGAAGTTGGGTCTATTTGTCGTAAGGTTGCTAAACGTGTAGTTACTGGTGATTCAGAAAAAGTTCTTATTACCAAAGACAATGTTCACGAATTTCTTGGCGCGCCCAAATATATTCGAGATGAAAAACATAACGAAAACCTTGTCGGAATAGTTACTGGTCTTGCCTGGACCCAAGTCGGCGGTGAAATTTTATATATAGAGGCACTCAAAATGAAGGGCAAAGGTGGACTTGTTCTAACAGGTCAATTGGGTGAGGTTATGAAAGAGTCTGCAAAGGCTGCCTTATCTTACGCCCGCGCCCATGCTGATGAACTGGGAATTGACGAAAATATATTTGAAAATACAGAAATTCATATTCATTTACCTGCAGGCGCTATACCAAAAGATGGCCCCTCTGCCGGTGTCGCTCTAGCAACGGCGATAATAAGTTTGCTAACAGACACTCTTGTAAGAATGGACGTAGCAATGACTGGTGAAGTTACTCTTGCCGGTAGAGTTCTACCCATTGGGGGTTTGCGCGAGAAAGCATTGGCTGCGCTCACTCACGGAATTACAAATATTATTGTACCGCTAGCAAATAAAAAAGATCTTGCAGATATTCCTGATCAATTTAAAGAGCAGCTGCAGTTTATTTTTGTTGAAAACATTGATGAAGTCCTTGCCGTCGCATTTGAAAAGTGCTTGGATAAGAAAAGTTCAACTGGAACCAAGCATACAAAAAAGCAGAAAATTCCGCGCCCGATTGCAGCCTAATCCTGTTCGGGCCGAAGTTCTTTGGCATAACCGCGAGATAACCAAGGGTCTATTGGGGCAGACTCAATAGCATTAGATTTTAAACGACTATTCTCAGTTTCTAGAATTTCAACAAGAGTTTTTAAGTCTACTATTTCTTCTTTTAATTGAAGGATTTGCTGCTCTTTTTCTTGAAGTATAGTTTTATAGGCATTTTTAATTTCGCCAACTAGCGCGCCCGTCTCGGTAACAGCTGTTTGAGAAAAATTACCTGCTGACTTATCTAGCAAGAGATACTTGCCGCCCTCTAATTTAAATTCCACTTCTCTCGCACGTATCCTTCTGCGCAGCGTCGAGAGGCTTATCTTATGTTTTGCCGAATATCCATTTAACGATAACCATTCTCGGCTATTCAAAATATACCTCCTTTGACTACTCATTGTTACCATACTGCTTCTGAATAGTCTATAATCTCGAATTATGCGTTTAGGTGAAAAGAAAAACCTAGCCCTCGTATTAAGTGGGGGTGGTATTAAAGCTGCGGCATTTCATATAGGTGTATGTCTTGCTATGCGTGAAAAGGGCTTTCGTTTTGCGGGGGGTAGCCCAGAACACGTTGCAAGCGTGTTCACTGATAATAAGCTAACTTTTAAAACCTATGTGGGCTCAAGTGCTGGTGCCATTATTTCTGCGTTTATAGCTGCTGGCTACGATATTGATTCAATCATTGAAGCTTTTACCAAAGGGTCTGGTCTATCTATAAGCCCCTCCAGAAAAAAGCATTATGACCCAAACCCTGCATATTTACGCCCTTTATCCTACAGAGACTTATTTGCATTGAACGTGCGCGCAAGTCACCCGTCTAGAATATTTTCGAGTTTTTTTCGTAAGAAACCCGTCATTAGCGGCGGCATAGAGGTTCTATTAAAACGCGGGTTTAAGGTAAATGGTATCTTCTCAACTGAAAATATCGAAAAATACATTCGCGAAAATGTCCACCCCAAGAACACTTTTGCATCATTAGGGGTAAACCTTTATATCGTAGCCACGCAACTAAACCATGCAAGAAAAGTTGTATTCGGTAATTTTGCTGAAACCTCGAAAGACGATCAGGTGCAATACGCAAATTTTGCGTCTGTTAGCCAGGCCGCCGCAGCATCTGCATCTCTGCCTCCATTTTTTTCGCCCTACCCCATTCATGATAATCGCGGCAGAGAAATTTATTATTTTGACGGAGAAATTCGCGACACCTTATCAACACATGTGGCCGCCGATCGCGGAGCTGATCTTGTCGTCGCTTCTTACTCTATTCAACCATATCATTATAGTAAAGAAATTGGCTCACTTCATGAATACGGAATGCCCGTTATATTTAACCAAGCCCTTTATCAGTCAGTACAACAAAAAATAACAAGTCATATAAAATATCAAAAAAGTGTGGGCCAGCTTATTTCTGCTGTTGATGGATATTTAAAACAGACTGATATTTCTATTGAACATCGCGAAAAACTTATTGATATTCTTGTTACCCGTACCAAATATAATGCAAATGTAGATTATATTTACATTCATCCATCGCCTCAAGACTACGAAATGTTTTTTGCTGATCACTTTAGTTTAAACCCAGATATTCTAGCAAAAATTGTTAAAACTGGATTTAAATCAGCAATGCTGGCCCTTAGAAAACAAACTATTTAAATTTTAAACACTGTCGAATAACAGGGTGTTGAAATTACTGTAATGAACTGATTGCTAGTTTTATATGGTTATAAACTGGTTCAGCGGCAACCCCTAAAACCACGACCAAAATAGCTAGTATAATTACGATGCCTCTGGTTTGCTCTTGTGTTCTATCTATATCAGCGCCTGATTCTTCTTTCATATACATGTAAACTATCGGTCGAAGATAGTAGTATGCGCTGATAACAGAATTTACTGCCGCCCAAATAGCCAACCAAAATAATCCTTGTTTTATTGCTGCTGAGAAAATAAAGAATTTTCCGAAAAATCCTACGAGCGGCGGAATCCCGGCCAAGCTCAATAAAAATATTGTAAATACAAAAGCCGTTGTTGCATCTTTGCGCGCTAACCCCTTTAAGTCGTCTATCAATATCATGTCGCCAATTTTTTTCTCAAACAAGCAAACCACGCCGAACGCCCCAAAAGTCATTACCGCATATGCCACCATATAAAAAATTACACTTAAATCGCCGCGCCAACTCTCACCGCCTATAGAGGCCGCAATTAATCCAACCATGACATATCCGCCATGAGCGATACTCGAATATGCCAACATGCGCTTTAAACTATTTTGCACAATAGCTGCAATATTACCAAGACACATAGTTAATACTGCTAACCATTGCATTATTGTTATAAGTGTCGCCTCGCTTGTAAGAAACTGACCATGTATAAACCGTAAAAAAGCTACAAACGTAACTAGTTTAACCCCTGTTGCCATAAATCCAGTTACTGGAGTAGGTGCCCCCTCATACACATCTGGTGCCCATGCATGAAATGGTACCACCGCGATTTTAAAACAAAATCCAATAGCGACCATAGCTATACCGAATATAAATAAATATCCTTCAGACATTAGTTTTTCTGCGACAACCATAAATGCATTTATATACGTAGTGCCTGAAATACCGTAGATCAATGCAACACCATACAGAAAAAACGCTGAAGCAAAACCACCCAAGACAAAATACTTAAATGCTGCCTCTTTCGAAAGTCGCTCCTCGTGACTCAGCGCTATAATCAAATAAAGGCATAAAGACATAATTTCTATACCAATAAAAGTAATAATAAGGTCATTTGCCCAAGACAAAATCATCATGCCCGCTGCACAATTTAAAAGTAAAAATAAAAATTCAGAATATTGTTCTCTGCCTATTGCTTTATATTCTCTAGACATTATCGCAGCTACGGCTGTTATTATTGAAATTGCCATTGAACTAAAAACAGATACCCCATCAAAAACAAGCGCCCCCGAAAAGGCATAAAATTGCGTCTTTTGCTGTTCATAGAACAACCCTGCTGCAGCCAGGGCGCAAACTATTCCGAATAATGCCAGCATAAGTGACACCATCGAGTTTAGTTCACGATTTCCCCTTATTGTTTTTAGTGAAAGCGGCAGAAGGCTACCTAAAAATAGAAATATGGCCGGTGAAGCACATATTAGATCTTTAATAGAAAAATCAATTACTGCCGGCATGTGCCGATCCTTCCTCAATAAGTTGATAATTTGTGCGATTTTTTATTAAGTGATCGACGCTTGCCTTAGACCAATGAAAATATTGATTTGGTATTAACCCCATCCAGAAAATAAGAATAATTAATGGAATAAGAATAATTGCCTCTCGCCTGCTTAAATCTAATCCTTCTTTTTTGTGTTCTAATACAACACCCTTTTCTTCGCCAAAAAAAACTCTCTTTATCATCCAGAGCATATAAACAGCGCCTAGCACTACGCCTACAACAGAAAAATAAGCGATGGTCTTATTTGCCATAAATGTACCAAGCAGAATCAGAAATTCACCGACAAAACCATTAGTCATCGGGACAGCAATACTTGATAACGACACAATTATAAAAGCTATTGTAAAAAGTGGTGCCGCAGAAGCAAGGCCACCATAATCTTTAATTTCGCGCGAATGTGTTTTCTGGTAAATCATTCCAACTAGTAAGAATAAAGCACCGGTACTTATGCCGTGATTTAACATTTGATATAGTGCCCCCGTAACGCCATAGACGTTCATGGCAAACATGCCGATCATAACGTAACCCATATGAGAAACTGATGAATAGGCTACGAGTTTTTTCATGTCTGGTTGCACCATTGCTACTAATGCCCCATAAATAATACCAAATGCCCCAACTAGCATAAAAATCCATGACCATTGCTCAGCTGCTTCAGGAAAAAGAGGTATTACAAATCGCAGAAAACCGTAAGTACCCATTTTTAAAAGTACCCCTGCCAGAATTACAGACCCCGCAGTAGGTGCCTCAACGTGCGCATCTGGCAACCAGGTATGAAATGGAAAAATTGGAACTTTAATGGCAAAAGCTAAGGCAAAAGCAAAAAATATAAGTGTTTGGGTATTAAAAAACTCATTGGCTACAAACAGTATTTTTAGAGAATAAAAATCGGTAATGTTTGAACTCATTTGGCCGCCGGGCAAAGTCGTCGTCAAATACATGAGCGCTATTATCCCAAGTAGCATGAATATTGAACCGGCCATGGTAAAAATAAAAAATTTCACCGTTGCATATATACGCCGTGCTCCACCCCACACGCCTATCATAAAATACATTGGTATCAATGAACCTTCGAAGAACGTATAAAATAGAACAGCATTCATTGATAAAAATGTGCCAAGCATCGTGGTCTCAAGAACAAGAAGGCAAATGCAAAAGGCTTTAACTTTCTTGTCAATACTTGTCCACGCCCCTAATAGCGAAAGTGGGGTAAGAAGCGTCGTCAGCAGAACAAGTCAAAACGAAATACCGTCAATGCCAAGAAAATATTGTATGCCAACCGACGAAATCCAATTATGGCGTTCTACTAATTGCAAATTTGCGCTTGTCGGATCAAATATCACAAATAATACCAAACTAAATACAAATTCAAGTAAGGTGAAGACTAGGGTGAGTATTTTTGTAAATTTGGTATTTGGCGATAAGAGCACTATAAGCGCAAATAATAACGGTAGAAAAATAAGTCCCGATAAAAACATTTACATCACCACCAGATAAATCAGCGACCCAACTACTCCAAAAACAATGTAAAGTGCATACTGTTGAAGATCACCGTTTTGAATCGTCTTTAGTGCGCCGGCCGCGCTTTTTATTAAATCTGCTAAAATATACGTAATATTATCAATAAAATTTACATCAATATAAACCCATAAGCCTTTACTCAAATCAATAATAGGGTTAATTATCCAACTAAAATAAAATTCATCGACAAAATATTTATTGGCCACGGCATGATGAAGTGGCTTTATTTTCTTCACAATATTTGCAATTAAATCTGGGTTTTTTATGTAACATTCATAGGCAAGCCATGCAGATACACCTGCTGCCCCAACAGAAATGCCCATTAGCGACCACTCTGTAGCAGCAGAAATCTTAGGCCAATTTATTGTCGCAATAACCGGCATAAGCCATTCATGAATTAGATTTTCTGGATGTCCTGGTAGAATTTTACCGATAACATGCGGAATGCCAATCCAACCACCTACTACAGAGAGGACAGCAAGTACAATTAACGGTACTGTCATCAGCAGCGGAGACTCATGCGGATGATGTTCTTTAGCTACTCTAGACTTACCCCAAAATACCAAAGCCATAAGGCGAGTCATATAAAATGCCGTACATACGGCTCCAACGACCCCTATAAACCAAAATAGAAAACCCCCGCGTGGGCTCATATAAGAATGCCATAAAATTTCATCTTTACTAAAAAAACCTGCAAATGGGGGTATTCCTATTATAGCGATCCACCCCATTACAAATGTAAGATACGTAATTGGTAGAGCTTTTTTTAGTCCGCCCATTTTACGAATATCTTGTTCGCCGTCTAGCGAATGAATAATAGACCCAGAGCCCAAAAACATTAACGCCTTAAAAAATGCATGCGTCATAAGATGAAAGAGCGCGGGCATAAACGCACCCACACCGCACCCAAGAAACATATAGCCGAGTTGAGACACTGTTGAATATGCGAGAACTTTTTTAATATCCCATTGTGTAAGACCAATTGTTGCTGCACCCAATGCGGTCACTGCACCCACGCTGGCAACAACCAACATTGCGTTTGGCGCCATAATAAATATTGGACTCATGCGCACAATCATATAGACGCCCGCTGTAACCATTGTTGCGGCATGAATTAGTGCCGATACTGGCGTTGGTCCCGCCATGGCATCAGGCAACCAAACATAAAGTGGTATTTGCGCCGACTTACCTGTGGCACCAATAAAAAGAAATAAACATGATAGCGTAATTGGGCCTGCCCAACCTATCTCTGCGGTTGCGGGCATAAGTTGTGCAAGCTCTGAAAAACTAACCGTTCCGAACGTAGCAAAAAGTAAAAATATGCCAAGCAAAAAAACTGCATCACCAATTCTATTAGTTACAAAGGCTTTCATGCCGGCGGCGGCTTTTTCTTTATCTTTAAACCAAAAGCCAATAAGTAGATATGAACACAGCCCGACACCCTCCCAGCCTACAAACATGACTAGTAAATTTTCTCCAAGAACTAGCAAAAGCATATTAAATACGAAAAAATTTAAATACGAAAAATATTTTGCGGGGCTTTTGTCATGAGACATGTAGCCAATACTAAAAATATGTATAAGTGAACCAACCCCTGTAATAACTAAAATCATAATAATGCTTATGGGGTCTACAATAAATGCGGCTTTAGATTCTAATTCTTCAACATTAATCCAATTAAATAGTTCAGCACTTATTATTCGGCCCTGTTCGGGCATCGATAACAATTTAAAAAACAGAATAACGGCAGCAACGAACGATACCGCTATTGCTGAACTTGCTATCACTCCGGCTATGTATACGTTATGGCTGCGAAACCTAACGCCATTGATAATTGCTCCTAAAAGAGGTGCTAATAATAAAATAATAATAATGCTCTGATCAGACATTCTAGCCCTTTAGTTGCTCAAATAATTTTATGTTAACGTCTTTAAAGCGCTTGAATATAGCTACGGCTAACGCTAAACCAACCCCGGCCTCTGCAGCAGCTACCGTCATAACAAAAAATACCAAAATATTTCCGCTTATATCGCCTCGATAATGTGCGAAGGCTACGAATGTTAAATTCACGGCATTTAGCATAATCTCAATACTCATTAGCATTACAATAACATTTCGGCGCAGCAACACTCCTAACATGCCTAAGCAAAATAAACCCGTCGATAGAGATAAATAATGATTTAAGGTGATTGTGGCGGCTTGAGTAAAATCAATCTCTGGCATGAGTGCCCCCGCGAGATCTTGCCACAGCCACTACGCCGACGGCGATAATTAACAGTAGCGCCCCTAAAAGTTCAAACGCAAATACATATTTAGTAAAAAGTTGTACGGCTAGTATCTTTACGCCAGCCATTTGCTCAGCCGGATTTTGTAATGGTTTTTTTAATTCTGTAGATATTGAAGAATATCTAATAGCCCATGTGATTATGCCAGAAAGCGCCATTCCACATAAAACCTTCATGAGTGCACCAATTGTACCCTTTGTTACTTGGCCTACTTCTTTTTTTAAATCAAATAACATTAAAACCATAACAAACATCACCATCACTGCGCCCGCGTAAACAATCAACTGAACACCTGCAATAAAATATGCTTCAAGGCCAAAATACATAAACCCCAATGTTATCATTGTTATTGCGAGCGCAAGCGCCGAATGAATGGGGTTACGCAGTAACACAACCGACGATGCTGCCGCTAAAATTACAAATGTCATAATATAAAAAAGAAATGAAGGCATATCCATCATAGTGACCTCGCTACAACAATAACTGCTGCCGTCACTATGGTGTTAGCTAGCGCCCACGGGAGCATTGTCTTCCAACCCAAATCCATCAATTGGTCATAACGAAATCTTGGCAATGTCCAGCGAACCCAAATGAATATCCAAAGAAATACTAAAACTTTACACAGAAACCAAAAAAATAAAATAAGTGAGGTCATTAGGCTTACAATATTAGCATCTATGCCTTGTGACAGAAAAATATCAGAAATAAACGAATCTAATAAAATTGGTAGATGATATCCGCCAAAATAAAATACCACCATCAAGGCAGATCCAACCAGCATATGCCCATACTCACCGATATAAAACATCAGCATTTTAAGGCCGCCATATTCTGTATGGTAACCAGCAACAA
>MEPT01000020.1:1959-2809 GCA_001769925.1 Bdellovibrionales bacterium RBG_16_40_8 | reverse complement strand
AGGTAAATCAAATGGCAACCGGTTAGTCTCTGCAAATATTGAAGTAAAATATAAAACTGCACCCAAGGGTTGGTAGAAAATTCCCCAATTGGGTAAATACTGAAAATTTATTGTCTCACCCAAAAACATAAATCTAAGTGGACCTTCTTGTTGCCGCAGCATGTCTGCAAAATCAAAAGTGCCATATGTTAGAATAGCGCCGACCAGTGCTAGGCCTAATGCCAACTCGTAACTAATTGCCTGCGCACACGCTCGCAGCGCGCCCATCATTGAATATTTATTGCAAGATCCCCACCCTGCCATCAAAAGCCCATATGCCGCTAAAGATGAAACTCCCAAGACAAAAACAATTCCTATACCAAAATAAAAACCTTGCGCATAAAAAATGTAATTATCCCACTTTACTGGCGGCGCAAGTGGTATAGATGCAAAAGCCAATGCTGCGGGCACAAGTGCAACAACAGGGGCTGCATAAAAAATAAAACGTCTACTTTTTTCTGGAACAAATTCTTCTTTACCCAGAAACTTAACTGCATCTGCAAGAAGTTGTGTGAGTCCCAGCGGCCCCACTCTATTTGGGCCAAGTCTATTTTGAATAAACGCCGATCCCCTTCGTTCAACCCAAACGAGAACTGGGACCAATTGCACCATCATAATAAAAATTGCGATTAACTTTATGATGTTAACGGTAATTTCAAAAGCATCTGCCCCCATTTTCTATTCCCACTCCAATGCTTTTGATTTTATCTCCCAAATAAGACCATAAATGAATATTAATAAGAATATACCCATAACTGAAAATATATATAAGCCGTGACCGGCATTCACAAACTCAATAAAAGTGACGGCC
>MEPT01000020.1:0-1950 GCA_001769925.1 Bdellovibrionales bacterium RBG_16_40_8 | reverse complement strand
ATAAATATAATTTCAATATCAAAGAGAATAAATAAAATAGCTGTGAGGTAAAATTTGATTGGAGTTTTTGAATGTCCTGTAAGTTGCTCTGCCAGTCCACACTCGTATGTTTCTGACTTAATTTTGTTTTTTATTGCTTTCTGGCTAAAACCTAATTTCGCAAGTAATAGTGGCAAAAATAAAAGAACCGCGCCGAAAACCAACACGAATACTGACAAAAACACAGCTGCAAATAATGGCGTCATCATAAAGTTATATAAAGTGTTACTTGGTTATCCAACATAATTTCTTCATCTCTGGTTTGTGCGGCGGGTTAATTATGCATCTCTCGCTATTATTTGATACTCTATGCGCCTCATGAAATCTATTGCTTCGCCCACCACTAGGCTTGTTGGGCTACACTCTTGTGCCCCCGTAGCTTTTCTAATTTCTCATTTGCTGCCATCAAATTTAAATAAAAATCCAAATTTGATTATTACACCAGACCTTAGTACTGCTCACATTTTCATAGATTCTCTTCGATTTTTTGATTCAACTTTGACGTCTTTTTTACTTCCTCCGTTTGACGTTGGTGTTTACTCAAACCTCTATCCAAATCAGCGAGTTATTGCTCAGCGTCTCAATTGGCTGTTTAACGCCAAAAATGCCCGACCTGGCCAAAATTTTGTGGCACCTATAGAAGCTCTTCTACAAAAAACCTTGCCCTACGGGACTTTTAGTAAAAATTCATTTGTTATTGAACGGGCAGCGCCCCTTTATTTTTCTCTACCCACCTTATTAAATTCTCTCGGCTACTCATCAGTGCCAACGGTCGAAGATGTCGGAACGTACGCCATGCGTGGCGGAATTGTAGATGTATTTTCTCCTGGCAATGAAAATCCGTATCGTTTTGAACTTTTTGGTGACGTTGTTGAAACCATTAGAAGCTTTGATCCAAATACACAGATTGGTGTACGCGACGAGACTCATGCTGTAATTTTACCCGCCAGAGAAATTATATACACTGATGAAAATCGGCAGAAAATAGCTGCCGCTATTCAAAAATCTGCTGAATCTCGTACTGTTAACAAAGAAGAGCTTCAAGAAATTTTACGCTCTGTTTCTCTTGGACAGACCTTTTATGGCATCGATTTTCTTCTTCCTTATTTTTATGAAAATCTTGACTCGCCTATCGACTATTTTACCTCTCCTTTAAACTTTTGGGTTTATGATCAAGTTACAGTATCACGTGCGGCTGATTTACTACATGGTGAGTTGAATACTTTGTTTGCTCAGGCTGAAAAGCAGGTACTTCGAGTTAATCATCAAAACCTTTATTCTTCTTTTGAAAAAATCACGGCACCACCAGAGAGCACAACAATTTTAATAGATAAAATTCATGTCTTAGATTCTTCTCAAGAAGAACTACCTCTTAGCGAATTCAAAACATTTAGTATTGAAGAAATTGTATCAGGAGCCCAGGCAATAGTAAGAGATACCGCAGCACTTGCTAAATTTCTTGGTGACAAATTAAATCGCTGGAAGGCTCAAGGATATAGACTTTTTTTTACAACACAGAGTCATAACGTTGCAGAAAGGTTAAAATTACTTCTTGAGCGTGCAGAATTTAACCCGAAAATTATTTCTGAAGATATTTCTGATTGGCCTGAATTATTAGAGGCGCAAAGAAAAAATATTTCTCTTATTCATATTATTACCCACTATTTACCAGAGGGATTTCGTCTACCCGAAGAGCATATTATTTTTATTCGTGACGAAGATATTTTTGGTAATCGTCGTATCCGTAAGCAGGTTAAAGGCGAAGAACTAGCACTTGAGCGCGCAGAAGCCTTAAGCTTTGGTGAGCTTAAACCTGGTTCTTTTGTTGTTCATCGACTTCACGGCATCGGCGTTTATGAAGGCCTTAAGCCTATGGAAATTGAAGGCGCTGCCTCTGAATTTATTGAACTA
>MEPT01000019.1:8449-10067 GCA_001769925.1 Bdellovibrionales bacterium RBG_16_40_8 | reverse complement strand
GGTTTACTCACTAGTGCCACTACAGGTTTTTTCGTTGATAGGCATGGTTGTAGCGGCGGTATCTGGCGGGTTTTTTATACTTCTAGTAGTGCGTCGTTTGTGGGTTGGCCCAGAAGCTGAAGGAATATTCACTCTATTTGCGCTGCTATTTTTCTTTACAGGAATTTGCCTTTTTGGTCTTGGTATTTTAGGTGAGTATGTGGGACGCATATTTATCGAAGTACGCGGGCGACCGCGTTTTCTGATTAGAGAGGTATGGCGTAAAGACGAAAAGAGCACTCATGCTCACCCCTAAGGTAATAGTTTTTGCCTACCATAATGTAGGGGTAAGGTGTTTAAAAACTCTCGTTGATTTTGATTTGCAAGTTTCTTTGGTTGTGACTCATAAAGATGATGCCAAAGAAAATATTTGGTATGATAGCGTCGAAAAAACTGCAAAAGAGTTAGGCATAGATGTTATTACTCCTACACAAGACGAACTTAAAAGTATTTTGCCGCAAGTTAAATCATATAACCCTGATTTTATATTTTCATTTTATTATCGGCATATGCTGCCAAAAGAAATTTTAACTATTTCTAAAGGTGGTGCGTTTAACATGCATGGATCACTTTTGCCAAAGTATCGTGGTCGCTCTCCTACCAATTGGGCTATACTTCATGGTGAGAAAGAAACTGGGGCAACTCTGCACTTAATGACCGACAAACCAGATGCAGGCGGGATTGTAGATCGGTTGCCAGTGCCAATTTTAAATAACGATACGGCGGTGGATGTTTTTAACAAAACAGTGACTGCCGCCGAAATTATTTTGTGGCGCAGTTTGCCAAAAATAGTCTCTAAAGACTATACCTTGTTACCCAACGACATTAAATCTGGTAGTTATTTTGGTGGTCGAAAACCTGAAGATGGTGAGATTCGTTTTCCTATGACGGCAGTAAATGTTCACAATTTGGTTCGTGCAGTGGCTCCGCCTTTTCCAGGAGCTTTTATAGCCATTAATGACAATACAAAATTTTATATTTATCGCACAGTTTTAGAAGACGTAATTGAAACAGAGTCTACGCCAGATATGCCAACTTTATATCATGAAAATTCAGCTTATTACTTACAATCAGAGCCCGATCAACGTATTAGAGTGTTATCTTGTGGCATTGAGGGTGAGAAACCGCAAGAGCCAGAGGCATTTTTCAATCAGCATAACATTAAACTTCCATGGAGATTTGTATGACTAATGTACTTATTTTAGGCGTAAATGGTTTTATTGGACATCATTTATCACAAGCCCTTCTTGAAACCGGTCAATATCGTGTATTTGGCATGGATATGCAAAACGACCGTTTGGAGCATGTGCTAACCCACCAGAATTTTCATTTTTTTGAAGGTGATGTGCTTATAAATAATGAATGGATAGAATATCACGTCAAAAAATGTGATGTGATTTTGCCGCTTGTTGCAATTGCCACTCCCGCAGCTTATGTGCGAGATCCGCTTAAAGTTTTTGAGTTAGATTTTGAATCAAATTTAAAAATAGTTCGTATGGCGGTTAAATATAAAAAGAGATTAATTTTTCCGTCTACATCTGAGCTTTATGGTATGTGCGAAGATAAAGCGTTTCACCCC
>MEPT01000019.1:7985-8406 GCA_001769925.1 Bdellovibrionales bacterium RBG_16_40_8 | reverse complement strand
ATAAAGCAATTACTTGATCGTGTTATTTATGCCCATGGCGTTCATGATAATCTCGATTATACACTTTTTCGGCCATTTAATTGGGTAGGCCCTGGGCTAGATAACTTAAATAGCGCTAAAGAGGGCAGTTCGCGTGTGCTCACCCAATTTTTAGGGCACATTGTACGCGGTGAAAACATTAATCTTGTAGATGGTGGACATCAGAGTAGGTGTTTCACCTACATAGCAGATGGTGTTGATGCGCTTATGCGTATTATTGAAAATAAAAATGGTGTGGCAACAAAGAAAATTTATAACGTTGGTCACCCAGGCAATAATTATTCAGTCAGAAAATTGGCTGAGCTTATGCTTGACAAGACGCGCACGCGTGATGTTTATCGCGAGAATGCGCTTAAAACTAAACTTGTTGAATCAAGCTCAG
>MEPT01000019.1:5202-7978 GCA_001769925.1 Bdellovibrionales bacterium RBG_16_40_8 | reverse complement strand
CTACGGCAAAGGCTTTCAAGATGTGCAAAGTCGAATCCCGTGGATCATAAATACTCAAGAAGAACTTGGTTGGAGCCCACGCTATACACTCGCTGAGTCTCTTGAGAAAATTTTTGATTTCTATGAAAAAAAGCTCACAAACGCAAGTCAACTAAATACATAAGTGTAGTTGTTATTATGAGAACCATTGCTCTTAAGGTTGACGTAGATACCTTTCGCGGTACTCGTGAAGGCGTGCCGAGACTTGTTGAGTTATTTAAAAAGCACAATGCCTCGGCGACTTTTTTATTTAGCTTAGGTCCTGACCACACCGGTTGGGCGTTTAAGAGAATTTTTCACCGAGGGTTTTTAAAAAAAGTTAAGCGTACTTCGGTACTTTCTCACTATGGTTTTAAAACACTTATGTATGGGGTTTTATTGCCAGGGCCAAATATTGGTCGCCGATTGGCTGAAGAAATGCGTGCAGTAAAGCAAGCAGGTTTTGAGGTCGGTATTCACACCTATGATCATGTGTATTGGCAAGATAATGTCAGAAAAAAAAATCAAGAGTGGACCGCAGCCCAACTTGAGTTTGCACAGAAAGCGTTTATCGAGATTTTTTCTGTGCCGGCTGCCACTCACGGAGCCGCAGGTTGGCAAATGAACGATTATGCTTTTAATTGGCTAGAACGGTTTTCATATAATTCAGATACACGTGGGACTTCGCCTTTTTTCCCTGTACTGCGAAATGTGAAATCCAATCAACAAACGATAATGAAATCTATGCAACTACCAACAACACTCCCAACTATAGATGAAATGTTGGGTGAAGATAATGTGAATGAGTCTAATTTTGCTGAGCATCTTCTTTCACTTACCGAGCCTGAAACACAGTGGGGTCATGTATATACTTCGCACGCTGAGCTTGAAGGGCAAAAGCTTTTACCAGTTTTCGAGCGTTTTTTGCTAGGAGCAAAAAAACAAGGGTATAAATTTATTAGTCTTAAAGAATATTTTTCAAGCCTTGATAAAACAAAAGTTAATATTTGCCCAATTATCTATAATGAAATCCCCGGTCGCTCAGGCATTGTTTGCTGTCAGGGTTGTGATACTAGACCTTAGGTTGGTGAACAATTTCAAAGCTGATATATCTTGATAGTTTTTCAGCATTTAATCACAATGAATATATGTGGTTACGGTTTAGTATTATTTCTTCCTGCCTGTCTGTGTATGTATTTATCATGCTATTTTGTTCTGTAGTTAAGGCTGATAAAGATCCAGAATTTTTTGAACCAAATATAGGGGTAAGTTGGGCAGAAGCAAAAGTAGATGATTCTAACAAAACAAGTAATTCGGTAGGGCCATCAGGTGGCTTTTTATTTGGCAGTAGATACGATTGGGTTTATTTATATCTAAATGCTACGGCGAGTTTTTTCACAAGTACCGATACCTCTAACAGTTTTTATCAGTATTTGTACGGTATTGGCTTCGGATGGGATTTAAATATTCCAGTTCGCATGCTTTTTGGTATTGAAAGGGGCATTGTTGGCGGGTCAGGTTCAGATAGTTTAAAAGGCAACGGTTTTCGCGGCAGCCTTAGTTTCCCGCTAGGAAAAAGTTATTTTCTGGATTTACAATACCACTATATCGACTATTCAGAATCGATCGTTAATGAAGATGTAAAGGCAAGTGTAGCTCAGTACCTACTAAGTCTTTCTTTTCCTATAGAGTTTTTCTATCCCGAAAAATCTTGGCGCCAATAAATTATATATAAACGCACAAAATAACGCACTAGCGACACATAAAAGCGTCTGTCACCTTTTTAACGTCGTTTTTTGTAAGGGTGGGGTAAAGAGGTAGAGTTACTGTTTCTTGCCCGATACGTTCGGCGTTAGGAAATTGGCCTTCATGGTAGCCCATTTTTTTGTAAGCTGTCATAAGATGTAAGGCAGGGTAATGTACACCTATACCAATATTTTTTTTGGCCATAGCCTTAATAAAATCATTTCGGGTATGACCCATTTTCGAAAATGCAACAAGTGGTGAAAACATATGCCAAGAATGACCATTATCACCACGAACTGGCATTTTAATAAATTCATCTTCTTGCAAAAATTCATAATAATAATGGGCAAGCTCGCGGCGTTTTCGGCAAAATTCATCAAGACGTTTAAGTTGCCCTAGTCCTACAGCGGCACTTACGTCTGACAGGTTAAACTTACCACTAGGAAAGATTACATTTTGTTCGCCAAATTCGTTTTTTTGTATGCCATGAAATCGCAAAAGATCGACCTTATCTGCTTCTTCTTTGTTAAATAAAATAAGGGCTCCGCCCTCAATGGTAGTAATATTTTTATTAGGATGAAAACTAAATGAGATAATATCGCCGAAGCTGCCGATTTTTCTACCGCTATATATAGAACCAATTGCGTGGGCGGCGTCTTCAATAATACGAATTGATTTTTTACGAGCAAACTCGTAAAGCGGGTCAAGGTCTACTGGAAGTCCGGCAAAATGCACCGGCATGATTGCCTTCGTACGCGAGGTTACAGCGCGCTCTACGTTTTCAACTGTTATATTACGTGTATTGAGATCGACATCTACAAACACAGGCTTTGCGCCACATAAACAAACTACGTTAGCCGAAGCCGCAAAAGTCATGGCCGGAACAATAACTTCATCGCCTGGGCCAATATTGATTGCGCGAAGAGCTATCTCAAGCCCCCCTGTTGCTGAGGTGAATAGCTTTACAAAGACCGATTCGCCATTTTTATGACCAAGATAATTAGCTATTGCA
>MEPT01000019.1:0-5174 GCA_001769925.1 Bdellovibrionales bacterium RBG_16_40_8 | reverse complement strand
TGGCAATCCAGCCTGAGCGAAATACATCGCTAACCATTTGAATTGTTTCTTCGTCAATTGTTGGCCTAGTAAACGGAATAAAATTCATTTTTTAGTTTTCGTATTCTGCATGTGAAAACCTTTTACAACAGCTAATCGCCGGCTGTCGCGAAAAACAATTTCAGTCGATGTTTGCAATTCTTTAAACTTTAAATAGATGTACTCAGGCATGATGGCAATAGCTTTTTCTTGTGTAGCCCATTCCGGCAAAAAAGTGTCATAATTAGGGTGCCAACTAACCTTTTCAGCATTCAAACCGAATTTAAACTCGCCTATGTAATTAACAAGCGTGACTTTGCGTTTCAAATAAAAAGGAACAGATTGTACATAATCGCCCACAAAATAAAGCGGGGTTTTATCATCATTGTAAGGCTGTAAAGCTTTGGCCAAAGGTTTGCCTGAGCGCGCAGACGATATTTTTTTATAATCCCATGCCAGTAATTGAAATAAAAACAGGGCAGATATAAAAGTTAAAAATATAAGCCTACGCCATGGCCAAATTTTTCTTTTAATAAATAAAATTAAAAATACTGCAAGCATTAGAACAGATGAAAATGCAAAAGCCTTAGCAAGTTCTAAATATTGAGCCTGAGAAATTACTTTAGTCTCGTATTGCGCAAGAAAATAGCTGCCAATTATAAGGCCTAAAATCATAATTGCGTAACTAACTATAATAAAAATAATATTTTTTTCTTTTTTCGGTTCGATAAATTCGGCAGAAAGTAGTGCTAATGCAGGCCAAATTGGCAAAATATAAGGCGGCAGTTTAGACGAAGACACAGAAAAGAAACCAAAAATTACTAAACACCATAAAAATAAAAATCTTCGTGATGGTGAAGTAGGTAGTAGATAAATTTCTTTTATATTTTTAGGGTTAAAATACCAAAAAAACCAAGGCATAAGCCCAACGAAAAATATAGGCACAAAATACCATATCGGCCCTTCGCGACGATGGGTTTTAGTTAAAAATCTCTCTATGTGCTCGTGTATAAAAAAGAAATGAAAAAAATCAGAATTATGAATAGTTACTAATGTAAACCAGGGTAAAAGCAAAATAAAAAACCAAGCAAGCCCCCAAAGCCAGCGAATATTTTTTAAAAGTGTTAATTCACGCTGCCATAATAAATATGAAACTCCAACAGCTCCTGGCAGAACTATAGCGACGGGCCCTTTTGTCAATATACCTAAGGCAAGCGATGTCCAAAGTACAAAATTGCCCCAAAATCTTTCTTTTCTAGAGAGATCTTTACAAATCAATTTAAGAAGACTGAGAAGCGCTAAAGTGAGAAAAAATGTTAGACTCATATCAAGTATATTTAGATGGCCTAGAATTATAAAAAAAGGGGCGCTCATTAGTAGGCCGCCTGATAATAATGCGCGATCAAGCCCTGCGGTAGTTAATGAAAACCAAAAGACTGCAATAATAGTAAGGGCACTAGTAAGCGCTGGCCATAGGCGCGATGTCCACTCTGAGTCGCCGAAAACTTTATAAAATAAACTTGTCATCCACATCTGCAGTGGTGGTTTTTCAAAATATTTAAGACCGTTTAAGCGAGGCGTGATATAGTCGCCTGTCGCATTCATCTCACGAGAAATTTCGCTATAACGGCCCTCGTCAGGTTCAAGTAGCGGCAAATGGCCAATATTAAAAAACCATAAAATTATTAAGCAAAAAAATGCTAAGTAAAAATTTTTCTGTTTTGTAAGAGCGCCTAAAGTCATCGTGCGAGTTTACAGGGCCGAGACTTTATGGTCATCTAGAGTCTTTTTAAACCGATTGACTTGACGCGCAACTATCACTAAATGATCTAAAAAGGGTCGGCTACTTATGCATCTCGAGGCATTAATAATTACACTTTGCATGTTTGCTCTAGCGGCACTGCCTATTTTTTTGCCACGTAAAAATTGGAAAAAAGGCCCTTTGTTTTTATTCGGTACTGGCGCCTTACTGGGGCTATGTGTTTTTGATTTGCTACCAGATGTTTTTCATCAAAACGGTATTTCAGGTATAACTTTTGTTTTTATCGTATGGGTGATTTATTCATTAGTTCATTTATTTCACTCGCATCAGCATAAAACTAGAAGTAATCTTTCGGCTTATATATTTTTGACGGCAATTTCACTTCATTGTTTTTCAAGTGGGCTTTTTTTTGGGTTTTCTGATAATTTATCGTCACATCTTTTGCGTACCTTGTTTATTGCGCTTCTTGCTCATAAAGTTTATGAATCACTCGCGGTGTCGTCTTTACTTGTAAGTTACAGACGCTCACTTCGCTGGACTGTGGCTATGCTGACACTTTATTTGTTGTCGTTTCCGGCCGGAGTTTTTTTTGCACAATTTTTCGGCAAAATTATTAATCCGCTAGTTTTTTTAGTGGTGAGTGGTCTTGCCCTAGGTAGTCTCGCCGGGTGTTTGGTGTTTGATTTTCTTTTGCCGAGTTTGACCTATATTCGTCGCAATTTGATTCAGCTGGGTTGGTTTGCTGCCGGGGTTATACTTACACTTTTTATTATTTAAACGCGTTTTAAACGAAGAGCGTTAAACACAACAGATACAGAGCTTAAACTCATAGCGGCGGCAGCTATCATCGGGCTTAAGACAATTCCAAAAAATGGATAAAGAGCTCCTGCTGCTAGCGGAACGCCAAAAGAGTTGTATGCGAAAGCAAAGAAAAGATTTTGTTTTATATTACGCAAAGTTTCGACACTTAGTTGTCTGGCTTTAACTATATCGTTAAGGTCGCCTTTTACTAAGGTAACGCTAGCTGAACTTATCGCTACGTCTGTGCCAGTTCCCATCGCAATGCCGACTTGTGCCTGAGCAAGGGCTGGGGCATCATTAATGCCGTCACCCGCCATCGCAACAAATAGGCCCTTTTTTTGCATTTGTTTTATTATTTCAGCTTTTTGTTTTGGTAGTACCTCAGCAATGACTTCGTCGACTCCAATTTTACGTGCAACCGCCTGCGCAGTTTTAGCATTGTCACCAGTTAACATTACAATTTTAATTCCCAATCTTTTAAGTGTTTTGATAGCGGTGATTGTGGAGTCTTTTATTGGGTCCATAACTCCAACAAAACCAGATAGTTTTTTATCAACTGCGACAAACATCACTGTTTGCCCGTTTTCGCGAAGTTCATCAATTTCTTTTTCGATTTGTTTTTCTGTTTGCGAGTTTTTAAATTCAACTACAAGTTCAGACATAAAGGCACGATTACCAACGGCAACATGCTTTTCATCTATTAGGGCACTTATGCCTTTACCGGTAATTGATTCAAATTTTTGAGTATTCTTTAGTGAAATATTTCTTTCACTTGCACCTGATACAATAGCAGAAGCAAGCGGGTGTTCGCTTGCCTTCTCGAGACTTGCTGCGAGACAAAGTAGTTCTGATTCTGAAATGTCTCCCAGACTTTTTACTGTCACTAATTTTGGTTTACCAAGAGTCAATGTGCCAGTTTTGTCCATAACAAGCGTATTTACTTTGCGCATTAGCTCTATAGCTTCGGCACTTTTAAAAAGAATCCCCATAGTAGCGCCGCGCCCGGTGGCCACCATAATTGACATTGGTGTGGCAAGGCCAAGTGCGCACGGGCAAGCTATAATAAGAACGGCGACGGCATTAATTATTGCGTTAGCAAGTTTTGGCTCTGGTCCAAAAAGCGCCCAAATAATTGCGGTAATAATGGCAGAAAGCACAACTGCGGGTACAAAATAAGCAGAGACCTTATCAACGAGTTTTTGAATAGGGGCACGTGATCTCTGGGCCTCTGCTACCATTTGCACTATTTGCGCCAGAAGTGTGTCTTTGCCGATTTTTTCTGCGCGCATAATAAAAGCGCCGGTTTCGTTGATTGTTGCTGCTATGACTTTTGCTCCAGCTACTTTCTCAACTGGTAGAGACTCTCCTGATACCATAGACTCATTAACTGATGACTGACCTGAGAGCACAATTCCGTCGACAGGTATTTTTTCACCGGGCCTTACACGAAGCTTATCACCCACTTTTACTTGTTCAATTGAGATATCTTCCTCATTGTCGTTATTATCAATACGTCGTGCAGTTTTCGGGGCTAGGCCAAGAAGGGCCTTAATAGCAGCACTTGTTTGCCCACGCGCCTTAAGTTCAAGAACCTGCCCTAGAAGAACCAAAGTCACAATCACAGATGAAGCTTCGAAGTAAAGTCCGACTTCGTTTGTCATAGAGTCTCTAAATTCAGGCGGAAAAATCTGTGGGAGCAAAACGGCAACGAGGCTATATCCATAAGCGACGGCCACACCAAGGCCAATAAGCGTAAACATGTTTAAGTTGCGAGTTACTAAAGACTGCCAAAATCTAATAAAAAATGGAAAAGCCCCCCACAACACAACTGGTGTCGCTAGCAAAACCTCAATCCACTTTAATTGTGAGATAAATATTTGTGAATAAATAAGCTGCCGACCGCCCATGGTGATAAAAAGAAGTGGAATGCTCAAAAAAGCGCACACCCAAAAGCGTTTAAGCATCATTTTGTATTCGGTATTATCATCAGGTTCAGCGGTGACAATCACAGGTTCTAAAGCCATACCGCAAATGGGGCAACTGCCAGGGCCAACCTGCTGTATTTCTAGGTGCATGGGGCAGGTGAAAATAGCGCGGCTTTGCTCTTTAGCCAATTTATCCATAACTAACGGTATTGTTTGATTAATATATTTATCGGGGTTTTGATCGAATTTTTCTTTGCACTTAGTGCTGCAAAAGAAAAATGTTTTTTTTTCAAAAGTAGTTTGACCTTTTGCAGAACCAGAATTGACGTTCATCCCGCATACTGGGTCTTTTTCTGTCATTGCTAATATTCCCTTTCGCTAGTAAAAAGGTACGCCGTAACCTTACCCCCAGTTAAATTGTTTTTGCTACAAAAAAAAGATGAACATAGTATCTATTTTAGCTTTTGCAGAAAATATATAAACTGCAGAGCCGACCATTTGGCGTACTGGGCGTTGTTGGCCGAACCGCCGTGACCGCCCTCAGTGTTTTCGTAGTAGAGAAAAGGGTGGCCTTGTTCCTCCATTTTGGCGGCGGTGCGACGTGCATGTCCTGGGTGAACGCGATCATCAGCTGTTGAAGTCATAAAAAATACTTCAGGATATTTTTT
>MEPT01000018.1:31389-37545 GCA_001769925.1 Bdellovibrionales bacterium RBG_16_40_8 | reverse complement strand
AAAACGTCTATTATTGGGATTTTTAAACTTGTTTTTTCGGTAACAGGAATTGCCAGGCAATTCGAAACTGTCTCAGAATGAGACAGGTTTGCGCATTTTCTAGGGTTTTGTCGAACATTCATATACAATATATAGGTGACCTGATTCTCCCGTTATCTAAAAAAATCAGCAAAATTAAAAACGACACGCGTGGGCTCATGTAAGTTATTGCTTCGACCGATAAAATGTTGAAATTAAGAGGGGGGACTATATGAAAAACATAAAAAAAACAATTATAAAACTACTTCGTGATGAATCCGGCCAGGGCGCAACTGAATACATCTTGATACTCGTGGCGGTAGTTGCTGTGGCGGTAATATTTAAAGACCAGTTAATGAAAGTTATGACCGACAAGCTGATGCCAGCGCTTCAGGGAAAAATTGATGGGTTTATGGGTCCATGACACTCGAATACGTACTGCTACTTTTTTTATCGACGATTATTTTAGCGGGCCTGTTCCATAAAGATTTGGGCCCCATCGGGGTGTTTCATAATTCGGCACCAAGATTGGCAGCAAAACTAGAGCGAGATATTTCTGTGGGTAAGCAGTTTAGAAAAGAAGGTACCGGAGAATCCATAATTAAATGGTTAGACCCACAATAAAAAGAAAGGGGGAAGATGGCAGCGGCATTACTTGTACCAACCATAATCCTCTTAGTTGCGTTTATCATCGATGTTAAGACACATAAAATCCCCAACAAATGGGTGATGATTTCTATTGGGCTAGCCTTGGCTAGCAGTTATTATTTTTACGACTACGAAGGCCTAAAGCAAGGCGCGACCGCTGCTTTTGTAGCTTTAATTATGACTTTACCGCTTGTACTGTTTGGCGCCTTGGGCGCTGGCGACATGAAGCTTCTTTTTGCCTTTGGTCTTGCAAGCACCTACCCGGCAGTTTTTTCAGTAATTATTTTTTCATTTATCTGGGCAGCAATTATAGGCGTCGTATTAGCCGTTGCAAAAGGCCGCGGTCGTTTACTTATTTTGAATGTGTATCAAATTATGACCACAAAATCTCACGAGAAAATACAAACAATGAAAATACCTTTTTCAGTAGCTATTATTCTGGGCTGGGCCACCTTTCTCATTTTAGGTATAAAGCAGGGAGCGCTGCTGTGAAAAACTCACGTGGCCAAATGACGGTAGAGCTTGTTCTTATGATGGTTGTTACCGTCAGCATTGGCGTCGGGATTAGCAAATTTATGAATGATAATAGAGTAGTAAGAAATTTAGTAGAAGGCCCATGGGATTCTCTGGCCGGCATGATTCAAAACGGCGTATGGGGTGGCACAAATGACGATCACCCAAATAATTTTGATCGTGTCGGCTCTGTAAAGGGGGCAGTTTTTTAATGATGAACTCGCGCGGCTCTATCACTGTTGATTTTCTCTTCGCCTTTGTCCTTATTTCTGGGTTTAGCCTTATTCTTTTAACTTTTGCCGCTACACTTTCTATGGTCGAGGTCGTGCAATATGTTGCCTTCGCCTCTGCTAGAAATTATTTTGCCGGCAACTATGACGAACCAGCGCAAAGAAAAGCTGCCATAAAAAAATTCGATACACTGAAAAAAAAATTGGATAAACTGCCAAGCGAATGGTTCGGCGTATCTTTACACGGCACCGGTAATTTTGGCCCAGACGGAATTATGTCTGAATATAATACAGATCTAGAGCACAATACTTTTCGCGGTGTTATGATTAATTTCAAAGCAAAAATACTTGAGTTTCAAATACCGTTTTTTGGGCCTACTCAGACTCAAGGTAATAGCAGTGCCTCAACATCTGGTTTTAATACAAAAATTACTTCTTTTTTAGGTCGCGAATCGACTTTTATCGAGTGCTTTGAATTCAACAAAAGACGCTGGGAAAATATTAAAAAATTAAATAGCTTATATAACAGCGCTGGGTCATACGGCGGCAATAGCTATTTACCAATAAACGATAATGGGTGCTAACCATGAAAAAATCTGCACGCACTTTTAAATCTAAACTTAATAACGAGCGCGGTATGGCGTTAATTGAATCGCTGCCGCTTTTAATAATTTTTGTAATGCTTCTTTCATTTCAACTAGGTTTTTTTGGTATCGTTCATACAGGTATTATGAACTCTATGGCTTCAAGAGCTTATGCCTTCGAAACCTTTCGTAACCGCTCAGACGTAACGATTTTTCGCGACGATGACAAAAGAGAATATTACGCACCACACGGCACCCGTTTTCACTCCGTAAAAGACGAACGTAGACATGAAGATGAACCATACGCCACATCGCGGCCGCTTAAGTTCGGTTCTGATACAACAGTTGTAGATACAAGCAAACTAGCCGAACAAGATGATCACAATGAGCAAATTTATAACCCAGCAAATTACGTTGGTGGAAACCCAAACATTCGCATTGATAAAGCTAGATATGAAAAAATCGTATCCCCCGCATGGGTGATGGTAGGTTACGGGATGTGCATAAATGCAAGATGTGGAGATTAAACAATGAATAACAACGAGACACGCACATTATGGATTTCAGTTGGCGCAGCACTTTTTGCAGTGTTTTTGCTCTATAGCTACACGCAAGAGCGTAGTGCCGAGCTTACGAAAAAATTTGGTGCTAAACAACGCGTGGTCATCGCCACCAAAGATATCAATGAAATGGAGACTATCGAAGAAAGCAAACTTTCTATAGAAGAGCGCCCCGTAGATTTTGTACAACCACAGGCCTTACAAGACCCTGAGCGCGCCGTCGGTATGGTGGCACTCGCCCCAATCAGAACAGGTGAACAAATTCTTGAAAATAAAATTATGGAGCCCGGCCCAGTTACTGGTCTTTCTCTGCAAGTAGCACCTGGCAAGCGCGCAGTAACTCTGCCAATAGATGAAATGCGTGGCGTAGCAAAGCTAATTAAACCAGGTGATCGCATAGATCTCATAGCGTCACTAGATGTCGGCAAAGGCCCAGCTCAGCACCGCGAAATAAAAACCATACTACAAGATGTAGTAATTCTCGCCACTGGTCTTAAAATAGTTAATGAACTACCACGACTTTTTGAAAAGATAGGCCAAGAAGATTATATTAAAAATATTCGCTCTGATACTAGCTTTAGCACCATTACCATTGAAGCATCACCACAAGATTCACAAAATTTGATTTTTATTTTGGCAACGTCTCCTGGCTCGCTTTTTATTACTCTTCGCCACCCGAGCGACAGAGTTAAAAATTCGCTTACTCCGGCAACAGTTGATACCGTACTAAATAGAGTTGATGGATCTTTGCTTTCTGAAACTGTACGGGCGCCAACCGCTGCGCCTGTATATGTACCGCCACAGCCAGTTGTGCAGCCAAAACCGGTACAAAAGAAAAAACGCGGCGGGTTTGTTGATTTATAACAAGGGTGAATATATGAAAAAAAATAAAAATTATTTTAATTACTTAATAATTTTTGCTGTTACGGCTTTTGCTTTATTACCAACAGTCGCAAGAGCAGACGTTATTAAGAAAAATATCCCGATGTATATGGGCATACCGTATGACGAGTCAGTCTCGCAAATGCCTACTGACTATGAGACTTCAGGCACCTATAAGAGTTTAGTAACTGTATCTTATGACGATGTAAAAAAAGTACTTCGTCTAACACCAAAAAAAGAAGGGCTCGGCACTCTTGTAATTTTTGATAAAAACTCAAAAGCACCTGTTTACGAATTTACTGTAGACATAAGAAAAACCGATCTAACCAAAGTAATGCGCGAAATGACCTCTCTTCTTAGCGAAATTGAGGGCATAACAATTAAAATCGCCAACAATAAAGTCGTTGTCGACGGGCAAATTATGCTGGCAAGCGATATCAAACGAATACACAATGTAGTTCAGCAATATGTACCGCTAGCCACTTCGCTGGTAACATTAAGCCCGGCAGCACAGGTGAAAATAGCCCAGTTTATCGAGCGCGCCATTGGCAACCCTGAAATTCATGTTAAAGCCGTAAACAACAAATTTATGCTCGAAGGTATCGCTGAAGATGAAAAAGAAAAAAGTCGCGCCGAAATTATTGCTAAAACTTATGTCCCAGACATTGTTGTTGACCCAGCTGCCGCTAGTGGCGCGGTAAGAGAGCGTATGATGATGGACGTTATCAACTTGATTACACTTAAGGTTGCCCCAGAAGCCGAGCCCAGCAGAATGGTGCAAGTTATTGTTCACTTTGTCGAGCTACAAAAAAATTATGAAAAGCGCTTTCGTTTTCAATGGACACCCGATATAGGCGAAAACAGCGGTGTGTCTTTCACCTCCGGTAATAGCTCACCGAGTGGGCTTACATCTACAATTACTGGCACAATAACGAACCTTATTCCAAAATTAAACTGGGCTAAAGAGCATGGCCACGCCAGAGTATTACAAAGTTCAAGCCTAGTCGTTGAAAATGGCAAACAAGGTATTATCGACAGCACACGATCTATACCTTACACCACGTTCTCTAGTACCGGCCAGCCCAATACCAACACAAGGGATGCGGGCATAAATACCACTGTCACCCCGCAAATAATTGGCTCGCGCTCTGATAGTGTAAATCTAAAACTTAGTTTTACAGTTAGTTCTTTTGAAGGAGATGTTAACGGCATACCAATAACCTCTAAAAACTCTATCAATACCGAAATTGTGGTTCGCAGCGGTGCAAGTGCTGCGATTGGTGGCCTTATTTCAAACTCTTCTAATGCCGGTTATAACAGGCTGCCGGCTAATGCGAGCACTAATCCCATAATTTCTCTCTATGCTTCGAAGCAGTTTACCCGCAATCAAAGCCAGTTTGTAGTTTTTGTAACGCCTTTAATTAAATCATCGGCCAGTTCAGGAGCTGAAAACATCAAGCGAAAATTTCGCCTGCGAGATTAATATGTCTATTCATGCGAATTGTCATCTTATAACAATTGTTGGCGGCAAAGGCGGAGTGGGTAAAAGCGTTTTCGCTGCTAATTTGACAATTGCATTAATGAGCGAACTTCGTGCTCGAGTACTTCTCATTGATCTTGATGCGCGAAGTTGCGGTGACCAAAATATTATTACTGGTCTTCGTCCAAAAAAAATTGCTAGTGATATCGCTACTTTCTCAGGCATAATTTCTGCGCAATCTTTAGAAACTCTGGTTACGCCGCATCCATCTGGCTTTCATTTTATTGGGGCAGTATCAGGACCAGACCAAACATTAAACGCAGCACCTGCTCTATTTAAAAAACAAATTTCAACGCTAAGCCAATTTTATAATTTTATAATTGTAGACTTGGGCTGTGATTTTACCGATCTACAACTCAGTATGATCGAGGTGGCAAGTGCCGTTATTACCGTTACCACGCCAGAAGTTCTTGCAGTAAATCAAACTAAGCGCGTAATGCAAGACCTAATCGCTGCCACTGTACCAGCCGAATTTTTTCAAATTGTAATAAATGGTCTTAGCCGATCAAGTCTTGACCCAAAACTCATTTCGCAAACCCTAGGCCGCCCAGTTGTTGGTATAATTCCACGAGACGACGTTACTGCCTATAATTCTGTGCAAAGATCAACCCCTTTTGTTCTGAGCACGCCACAGGCACCAGTATCGCAGGCCTATTTTGACGTAGTTAGACAGCTAACTGGTGGTATACTACAAAAATTAAAATCCCTTTCGCGACCAACTAAATTGATATCAAAAAACAATATACAAGACACCTCAACTTCTGCCAAAACTACGGCCTCCGCAACAACCAACAGAAAAGGTCAGAAACGTGAACTTTCAGTTACTACTCTTTTAAAGATACAAATTCATACAGCACTAATTAGCGAAATGAATTTGAAAAAAGACATGACTAACGTTCAGGGCGACCCGACGAAAGAGCAAGAACTTCGTAATAAAACACAAAAGGCAATATCACAATTAGTTGACAAGCTAGCCCCATCGTCACCACGCGAAGAAAGAAGTTTAATAATTAAGCAAGTATTAGATGAAGCTTTAGGCCTTGGCCCACTAGAAGATTTGCTTGCAGACCCAACAATTACTGAAATTATGGTTAACGGAGCCGACAAAATCTACATTGAAAAAAGTGGCCGGCTTCAGTTGTCGCCAATTACCTTTACTACAAACAAACAGTTAAAAAATG
>MEPT01000018.1:30276-31376 GCA_001769925.1 Bdellovibrionales bacterium RBG_16_40_8 | reverse complement strand
GTCGACGTATAGATGAAACCACACCATATTGTGATGCTCGTTTGGCAGACGGCAGTCGCGTAAATGCTGTAATAGAACCACTTGCTATAGACGGGCCATCACTAACTATTCGTAAATTTCCTTCAGAGCGTATTACTATCAACGACTACGTCACTCGCTTTAACAGCATGACCCAGCCAATGGCTGATTTTTTGCGCATCTGCGTTGAACAGGGTTTAAACATTATAATTTCTGGAGGAACTGGCTCTGGCAAAACAACTTTGCTTAATGTGATGTCGGGATTTATCCCCACAGATGAGCGCATTGTAACTATAGAAGATGCAGCTGAACTGCAGTTAAAACAAGAACATGTGGTAAGACTTGAAACACGCCCCGCCAACATGGAGGGTTCTGGAGAAATTTCTATTCGAGATCTGGTGCGAAATTCGCTGCGCATGCGGCCAGATCGCATCGTTGTCGGAGAGTGTCGCGACGGCGCTGCTCTTGATATGCTTTCAGCCATGAATACTGGCCACGATGGATCTATGACTACAGTTCATGCCAATAATGCTCGCGAGGCTGTTGCTCGACTAGAGACACTTTGTCTTATGGCCGGAATGGATCTGCCCGCCAAAGCTCTTCGCGAGCAAATCGCCAGTGCTGTTCATCTAATTATACAAATTAGTCGCTACAGCGACGGCAGTCGCAAAATTAAAAGCATCACAGAAGTTGTTGGTATGCAAAGCGATGTTGTAACATTGACTGAAATATTTCGTTTTAAAGAAGAGGGTTACGATAAAAATAGGCGCGTTGTTGGCCAGTATCAGGCAATGGGTCTTATACCTAAATTTATTGAAACATTTGAGCAGCGAGGCGTCGGGGTGCCTCGCAATCTTTTTACTTCTGTAGGCTCTACAAGTGCGCCCGCAAACACATCTGCCGCTTCACCTACTGCAACACCAGGCGGCGTAATGCCAACTAAAAAAGTTAGTGGTGGAATCTAAGTATGAGCACAATTATTGGTAACAATTATTTTTTTATACCAATTTTCGGCGGGGTTGTTTTTATATTTTTTCTACTAAATTCAGAAAAGATTTTAAACTTTCTTTATAAAAAAACTC